>NZ_JAVYJF010000012.1:0-156760 GCF_032621715.1 Pseudomonas sp. zfem004
GGACATGGAAGCTTAACTTTCCCAAGTCGATGGCGACGATGGCGACATTGTTCATGGCGTTGCACTCCGAATAGGCACCCTGTGAAAGCTTAGGGGCTGACACAGGGTGAGGCGGGGGTAGCCATTTCATTATTTGTTTCGGGCCAATTATTCCTGTGAAAGTACCGGCGCCTGCCTTGGTGCATGCCTTGAGTCAGGCGAGGCGCCGGCAGTGCCCACCTTGATTCCGCGTCGTACCCACATGGCGGACACGGTGATGGCACAGGAGAGACTGGCCCGAAATAAACTGTGGGAGCGGGTTTACCCGCGAAGGGCCGCACAGCGGCCCCAGGTATCTTCAATCCCCAACCCCATGCAACCGCAACGCCCGCTGCGCACATTCCCTCCAGCTCAGCTTGCGCTTCGCAGTCATGGCCAAAGGCACTTCCGCCGCCATCACCACCGGCATATCCCGCATCCGTACCCAAGGCTCGCTCTGCCAATACAACAGACTCGCCGTATGCCCACCCGGCCAGCACATCCTGCCCAGGCGCGGCAGGTCGTCCAGCGCCGAGTCCTGGCCATCGCGCAGCACCGCCACCACCTCATGGGTCAGCCAGTGGCGCAGGTGGCGGTTCTCTGGAATGTGATGATGGGCCAGCAGGGTATAGGCCCCGGACTCGCTGACCATGGTGGTTTCGCTGTACTGGCCGTAGCGCAGCAGCTTCAAGGTGCGATGCTGGTCCGGGTCGAGCTTGCGGATGCAGTGTTCGTCGAAGAAGCGCCCGGTCATCCGGCCGAGTTCGTGGGCGCAGAACCAGGCTTGGGATTCGAGCCAAAGGGTGTGGAGGGGGCGGTTGTGGCGGGTGAAGAGGGTGGAGGAATAATGGTTTTCCATGATTGGCCTTCCAGAATCAGGAGAGCCGTTTCTAACGGGAACGGGATTCCGCTGCGTGAGCGTTCTTAAGCGCTGACCAGCCAAACTAGAAGACGGCATCTACTTCGTCAATTCAGGAACACATTTTGAAGTAATGGTGGCGTTATGATACTTCTTGGCTACTCAACCAGAGATAGGAAGTCTCATGAATCGATCAGAAAGAGCCAGTCAGATATGGGCGGTGCTTGCATTGGCGGCAGGTAACCGACAGTCGCTTACGTATGGGATGCTCTCTCGGTTGATTGGAGTTCCTGCAGCAGGTATGGGCAGGTTACTGGAACCTATACAGTCGTATTGCATTCTGCAGGATCTGCCACCTCTAACACTTTTGGTTGTTCAAAAAAGTTCGGGGCTGCCAGGGCGTGGTTTTATCGGGGCTAAAGCTGCGGACTATGCTCGAGATCAAATGCGAATATTCGCATATGATTGGCTGGCGCATGGGAACCCCCAAGCAGAAAAGCTCGAGCAGGCAGTATTGGAGCTTCCATCTAATGGTGAGGAGATTGACTCAGACGAGTGAACCTTCGATATGGAAAAGGCTGCCTAAAGGCAGCCTTTTGGTTAGCTGGACGATCAGTCCCAGCTCAGAGCACCACCAGTCTGATACTCAATAACCCGAGTCTCAAAGAAGTTCTTCTCCTTCTTCAAGTCCATGATCTCGCTCATCCAAGGGAACGGGTTAGTAGTCCCCGGATACTCTTCCTTCAACCCAATCTGGGTCAAACGACGGTTAGCAATGAACTTGAGGTAATCCTCCATCATCGCCGCGTTCATGCCCAGCACGCCGCGTGGCATGGTGTCGCGAGCGTATTCGATCTCCAGCTGAGTCCCTTGCAGGATCATCTGGGTAGCCTCTTCCTTCATCGCGGCATCCCACAGGTGCGGGTTCTCGATCTTGATCTGGTTGATCACGTCGATGCCGAAGTTCAGGTGCATGGACTCGTCACGCAGGATGTACTGGAACTGCTCGGCAACGCCGGTCATCTTGTTGCGGCGGCCCATGGACAGGATCTGGGTGAAGCCGCAGTAGAAGAAGATGCCTTCCAGAACGCAGTAGTAAGCGATCAGGTTGCGCAGCAGCTCTTTGTCGGTCTCGACGGTGCCGGTGTTGAACTCCGGGTCCGAGATGGCGCGGGTGTACTTCAGGCCCCAGGCGGCCTTCTTAGCGACCGACGGGATCTCGTGGTACATGTTGAAGATCTCGCCTTCATCCATGCCCAGCGATTCGATGCAGTACTGGTAGGCGTGGGTGTGGATCGCCTCTTCGAAGGCCTGGCGCAGGATGTACTGGCGGCACTCTGGGTTGGTGATCAGGCGGTACACGGCCAGGGCCAGGTTGTTGGCAACCAGCGAGTCGGCGGTGGAGAAGAAGCCGAGGTTGCGCATGACGATGCGGCGCTCGTCTTCGGTCAGGCCGTCCATGCTCTTCCACAGGGCGATGTCGGCGGTCATGTTGACCTCTTGCGGCATCCAGTGGTTGGCGCAGCCGTCGAGGTACTTCTGCCAGGCCCAGTCGTACTTGAACGGGACCAGCTGGTTGAGGTCGGCGCGGCAGTTGATCATGCGCTTTTCGTCAACGGCGACGCGGGCCGAGGAGCCTTCCAGCTCGGCCAGGCCTTCGGCGATGTCCAGGGCGTCCAGGGCAGCCTTGGCGCGCTTGACGGCGTCGGAGTCCGAGGCGGTGGCGGCGCGGGCTTCCAGGGCGGCGGCACCGCCGGCGCTGTCGAGCTTGTCCAGGGTGGCGGCTGCGGCGGCTTGTGCGCCGGTGTTGGCCTTGGCGGCTACTTCGCCGTCTTCTTTATCGAATTCGTCCCAGCTCAGCATGGTGAGTTCTCCTGCTTGAGGGCCATCTTGAGTATGGCCGGTGGATCTTGGTTGCGGTGCTTTGGCCCCGGATGGGGTACTGCAGTGCACGCAAATCTGAATGCCCTTCGAGGGGCTGACCCGGGTATTGGCGCCCGGGTCTATTGTGTCTGGCTGTGGGGCAGGGGGCGGCAGTGCCGGCCTCTTCGCGGGTAAACCCGCTCCCACAGGGTTCCGTGTGGCTACACGAAAAAAGAGGCTTCCCGGGGGAAGCCTCAGCCAAGCCTTACTGGCAGGCTTCGCAATCCGGCTCGTCGATGGCGCAAGCCTTCGGTACCGGGGCAGGGCCCGCGGCCTGGACCGGGGCGCTGTCGCCGCCACTCGACACGGCGTTGAGCTTGCCGGTGTTGATGGTCGACTTCTCGGTGCTGGTCGCGGCCAGGGCACGGAGGTAGTAGGTGGTCTTCAGACCACGGTACCAGGCCATGCGGTAGGTCACGTCCAGCTTCTTGCCCGAGGCGCCGGCGATGTACAGGTTCAGCGACTGGGCCTGGTCGATCCACTTCTGGCGACGGGAGGCTGCATCGACGATCCACTTGGTCTCGACTTCGAACGCGGTGGCGTACAGGTCCTTGAGCTCTTGCGGGATACGCTCGATCTGCTGCACCGAACCGTCGTAGTACTTCAGGTCGTTGATCATCACCGAGTCCCACAGGTCGCGGGCTTTCAGGTCGCGCACCAGGTACGGGTTGATCACGGTGAACTCGCCCGACAGGTTCGATTTCACGTACAGGTTCTGGTAGGTCGGCTCGATGGACTGCGACACGCCGGTGATGTTGGCGATGGTCGCGGTCGGCGCGATGGCCATGATGTTCGAGTTACGAATACCTTTTTGTACGCGGGCACGGACCGGTGCCCAGTCCAGGCTTTCGGTCAGGTCGACGTCGATGTACTTCTGGCCACGGGCCTCGATCAGGATCTGTTGCGAATCCAGCGGCAGGATGCCTTTGGACCACAGCGAACCCTGGAAGGTCTCGTAGGCGCCGCGCTCGTCGGCCAGGTCGCAGGAAGCCTGGATCGCGTAGTAGCTGACCGCTTCCATCGACTTGTCGGCGAACTCGACCGCAGCATCGGAGCCGTACGGGATGTGCTGCAGGTACAGCGCGTCCTGGAAGCCCATGATGCCCAGGCCCACCGGGCGGTGCTTGAAGTTCGAGTTACGCGCTTGCGGCACCGAGTAGTAGTTGATGTCGATCACGTTGTCGAGCATGCGCACGGCGGTGTTCACGGTGCGTTGCAGCTTGGCGGTGTCCAGCTTGCCATCGACGATGTGGTTCGGCAGGTTGATCGAGCCCAGGTTGCAGACCGCGATCTCGTCCTTGTTGGTGTTCAGGGTGATCTCGGTGCACAGGTTCGAGCTGTGGACCACGCCCACGTGCTGCTGCGGGCTGCGCAGGTTGCACGGGTCCTTGAAGGTCAGCCATGGGTGGCCGGTCTCGAACAGCATCGACAGCATCTTGCGCCACAGGTCTTTGGCCTGGATGGTCTTGAACACCTTGATCTTGTTGTACTCGGTCAGGGCTTCGTAGTACTCGTAGCGCTCTTCGAAGGCCTTGCCGGTCAGGTCGTGCAGATCAGGGACTTCGCTTGGCGAGAACAGGGTCCACTTGCCGTCATCGAAGACGCGCTTCATGAACAGGTCAGGGATCCAGTTGGCGGTGTTCATGTCGTGGGTACGACGACGGTCATCACCGGTGTTCTTGCGCAGTTCGATGAATTCTTCGATGTCCAGGTGCCAGGTTTCCAGGTAGGCACATACGGCGCCTTTGCGCTTGCCACCCTGGTTCACGGCAACGGCGGTGTCGTTGACCACTTTGAGGAACGGCACGACGCCTTGCGACTTGCCGTTGGTGCCCTTGATGTACGAGCCCAGGGCGCGCACCGGGGTCCAGTCGTTACCCAGGCCACCGGCGAATTTCGACAGCATGGCGTTGTCGTGGATCGCGTGGTAGATGCCCGACAGGTCGTCCGGCACGGTGGTCAGGTAGCAGCTGGACAGCTGCGGGCGCAGGGTGCCGGCGTTGAACAGGGTCGGGGTCGACGCCATGTAGTCGAACGACGACAGCAGGTTGTAGAACTCGATCGCGCGGGCTTCTTTGTCTTTCTCTTCCAGCGCCAGACCCATGGCCACACGCATGAAGAACACCTGCGGCAGCTCGAAGCGCACGCCATCCTTGTGGATGAAGTAGCGGTCGTACAGGGTCTGCAGGCCCAGGTAGGTGAACTGCTGGTCGCGCTCGTGGTTGATCGCCTTGCCCAGTTTTTCCAGGTCGAAGTCGGCCAGTGCCGGGTTGAGCAGTTCGAACTCGATACCTTTGGCCACGTAGGCCGGCAGGGCCTTGGCGTACAGGTCGGCCATCTCGTGGTGGGTGGCGCTGTCGGCCACGCCCAGGAAGCCCAGGCCTTCGGCGCGCAGGGTGTCCATCAGCAGGCGGGCGGTGACGAACGAGTAGTTCGGCTCACGCTCTACCAGGGTGCGCGAGGTCATCACCAGGGCGGTGTTGACGTCCTTGATGGCCACGCCGTCGTAGAGGTTCTTCAGGGTTTCGCGCTGGATCAGCTCGCCATCGACTTCGGCCAGGCCTTCGCAGGCTTCGCTGATGATGGTGTTCAGGCGCGCCATGTCCAGCGGCGCCAGGCTGCCGTCGGCCAGGGTGATGCGGATGCTTGGGTGCGGCTCGACCACGGCGCCGGTGTTGGCGCGGGTGGCGCGCTCTTTGGCGCGCTGGTCGCGGTAGATCACGTAGTCGCGGGCGACTTTCTGCTCGCCGGCGCGCATCAGGGCCAGTTCGACCTGGTCCTGGATTTCTTCGATGTGGATGGTGCCACCCGATGGCATGCGACGCTTGAACGTGGCGGTGACCTGCTCGGTCAGGCGCGCGACGGTGTCGTGGATGCGCGACGAAGCGGCAGCGGTGCCGCCTTCAACTGCGAGGAACGCCTTGGTGATGGCCACGGTGATCTTGTCGTCGGTGTAGGGGACGACAGTACCGTTACGCTTGATCACGCGCAGTTGGCCCGGGGCGGTGGCAGCCAGGTCCTGGTTGGACTCGGCCTGCGGCGCCAAAGCCTGCGGGTTCTCGCGAGTTGTGTCGGTTTGCATGGGTGGGTGTCTCCACAGTTTCTATAGTGTTCAGGCGCCTTTTGGGCGCCCACCGTTCCGTCCACTTGCCTGGTGGCCCGGGCGGGGATGCGCATGAAGCACACGCATCCGTCCGCTCGGGCGTACCGACTTCGGGACAGACTCAGGAATAAGGGGCAATAACCTGCCGCTCCCTGGCCGAAGTCAAAGTTTCTGGGCGAACCCAAAATCTGTTGCTGATGGATGCCAGGCCTGGCCTGCAACACCCATGCCCGAACAAGGCCCTGAATGGGCTTGCATCGGACGCCTGCGCAGGAGCGCTTTGGCTGCTGGAATCACGTTAAGTTCAGCAGGTGAAATTCGCTTGAATTTGCCTGTTGACTTGTGTGTGTGATTTTGCTCGAACCCCAACATCTAGTGGTTCGCTGCGATCGGGATACAAGATAATGCGGTCTGGGGGGCTTTGCAAGGCGAGCGCCTGTGGATAAGTTGTGGGTACTTTGTGTGTGATTCCTGGGTAGTCGCTGTAGGCCTTGTCCCAAGAGGTTTTCACGATTTTTCTGAGTCTCGCCGCCCTTGGGCAGTTTTTTGCGGGCGCGAACCCTATCACAAAAAACGCTCCAGCCAAGGGGGGGGCGAGGTGATTGGCAGGCGTGAGCCCGGAACGTAGTATCCGGGGGCGATGTTGCTCTTTGGTGAAAGGGAATCATCAGCACAATCAAGCTGTTGTGGTGCCTGTGCGGCCCATCGCGGGGCAAGCCCGCTCCCACAAGAGACAGTGCGTGGGAGCGGGCTTGCCCCGCGATGGGCCCACACAGGCCAGCAGTGCCCCCGAACAAGACCAACAAAGGGTTAAAGGGCCATGGATCAGCCGAACAACCGCATCCTGATCGTCGAGGACGACCAGCGCCTCGCCGAGCTCACCGCCGAATACCTCCAGGCCAACGGCTTCGAGGTGGCGGTAGAAGGCGATGGCGGCCGCGCGGCGCGGCGCATCATCGACAGCCAGCCCGATCTGGTCATCCTCGACCTGATGCTCCCCGGCGAAGACGGCCTGAGCATCTGCCGCCGGGTGCGCGGCCAGTACGCCGGCCCCATCCTCATGCTCACCGCCCGCAGTGACGAACTCGACCAGGTCCAGGGCCTGGACCAGGGCGCCGACGACTATGTCTGCAAGCCGGTGCGCCCACGCCTGCTGCTGGCGCGCATCCATGCCCTGCTGCGCCGCAGCGAGGCGCCGGAGCGCCAGCAGGCACTGGCCTTCGGCCCGCTGCACATCGACCAGCGCCTGCGCGAGGCGCGCCTGGGCGGCCAGCTGGTCGAGCTGACCGGCGCCGAATTCGATCTGCTGTGGCTGCTGGCCAGCAACGCCGGGCGGGTGCTGTCGCGCGAAGAAATCTTCACCTCGTTGCGCGGCGTCGGTTACGACGGCCAGGACCGCTCCATCGACGTGCGCATCTCCAAGATCCGCCCCAAGATCGGCGACGACCCGATCAACCCGCGTCTGATCAAGACCCTGCGCAGCAAGGGCTACCTGTTCGTCGGCGAGGCCGCCCAGGCGCCGGCGCCATGAATTCCATCTTCCTGCGCATCTATGGCGGCATGCTTGCCGTGCTGGTGCTGGTGGCCGTGCTCGGCGTGCTCAGCCTGCACCTGGCCAACGAGGTGCGTGCCGGCCAGCATCGCGAAGGCCTGGCCCAGGGCACCTTCAGCCTGATGGCCGACAACCTGGCGCAGCAGAACGAAGTAGAGCGCAAGCGTTCGTTGGTGATCTGGGAGCGCTTGCTGGGGGTGCCGCTGCGCCTGCAACCGCTGTCGGCCTTCACCCTCGATGGCGGCCAGCGCGCGCGGCTGTACCGCGACCTGGTGGTGGTGGAAAAGACCGGCCCGCATGCCGCCCGGGTACTGCGCCGGGTCGGGCGCGAAGACCAGTTGCTGGTGGCTGAGGTCAAGCAGGTCAGCGAGCAGCTGGCGCGCGCCACCCTTTATCTGCTGGCCGACGAACTGGTGCGTTACCCGGTCACCGAACAGCAGAGCCGCCTGGCGCAGATCCGCCAGAGCAAGGGCTTCGGTTTCGATATCGCCCTGCAGCGCATCGAGCGTGCAGCGCTTGATGACGACCAGCGGCGCCGGGTGGAGGAGGGCGACACGGTGATGGCGCTGGGCAGGGACGGTGACTCGATCCGCGTGTTTGCGGGCTTGCCCGGCTCGCCCTGGGTACTGGAGATCGGCCCGCTGCACCAGCTCAACCCGTACCCGCCGCAGTTGCTGATCCTGATCGCCTTTCTTGGCCTGTGCCTGATCGGCCTGGTGGTCTACCTGCTGGTACGTCAGTTGGAGCGGCGCGTCTCAGGCCTGGAAGTGGCTGCCACGCGCATCGCCCAAGGCAGCCTCGATACCCGCGTGCCGGCCGGTGATGCCGACTCGGTCGGGCGCCTGGCCGAAGCCTTCAATGGCATGGCCGAGCACCTGCAGCGTTCGCTGACCATGCAGCGCGAGCTGGTGCGGGCGGTGTCCCACGAATTGCGCACGCCGGTGGCGCGCTTGCGCTTCGGCCTGGAGATGATCGAGAGCGCCAGCACCGAGCAAGCCCGGGCCAAGCACCTGGCCGGCATGGACGGCGATATCCAGGACCTGGACAAGCTGGTCGACGAGATGCTGACCTACGCCCGCCTGGAGCAGGGCGCACCGGCCTTGCTGTTTCAGGCGGTGGACCTGGATGAACTGCTGGCCCGAGTGATTGACGAACTGGCCCCACTGCGCGCCGATGTGCGCGTGCTGCGGGGTGAATGCCATGGGCTGGATGGCGGCGCGGCCTGGGTCGAGGCCGAGCCGCGCTACCTGCACCGCGCCCTGCAGAACCTGGTGCGCAATGCCATGCGCCACGCCGAGTCCGAGGTGCGCCTGAGCTATCAACTCGGCCAGCAGCGCTGCCGTATCGATGTGGAGGATGACGGGCCGGGCATCCCGGAAGGCGTATGGGACCGTATCTTCACCCCCTTCACTCGCCTGGACGATAGCCGCACTCGCGCCTCGGGCGGGCATGGCCTGGGCTTGTCGATCGTGCGGCGGATCATCTACTGGCACGGCGGCCGCGCCCTGGTGGGGCGCAGCGAGCAGTTGGGCGGGGCGTGTTTCAGCCTGAGCTGGCCACGCGAGCAGCCACGGGACTAGACGCTGATCAGGCTGAGCAGGTGGCCGTCCTGCACGCAGAACTGGCCATCGAGCTCGACGCCATGGCGCCACTGCGCCGACAGGTCGGTGAGCAGGCGCAGGCGGGCGTGGCCATCGGCGGACCATGCCAGCAGCTCGGCGTGCTCGAAGTAGAAGCGCTGTCGGGTCAGCGGGTAAAGCGTCTTGAACAGGCTTTCCTTGAGCGAGAAGGTCAGGGTCACGGCCAGGGCCTGCTGGCTGCGGTCCAGGCGTTCCAGTTCGGCGGGGGTGAGGATCTCGCCGGCCAGGCGTTCGGCACGCTCTTCGCTCAGCAGGCTTTCCTGATCCAGCCCCAGGCCGCGGCAGGCGCCGTCGGCTGCCACCACGGCGGCGGCCCAGCCCTGGCCGTGGGTGATCGAACCGTGGATGCCGACGGGCCAGATCGGCGAACGGTCCTCGTGAGTGGCGGGCACATAGTCGCGGCCATCCAGGCGCTGCAGGGCCTCGCGGGCGCATACGCGGCCGGCCAGGTACTCGGCCTGGCGCTTGGCCACCGAGCGTTGCAGGCTGGCGCTTTGCGCGATGCCGGCGCGCTGGAAGTCATCGGCGGCGAGCCGGGCCGGGTCGAAGGCGCAACTGACCAGCACCGCGCCGGGGACCGGGCGGGGCAGGGGCCAGTGGTGCTGGAGAGGGGCGCAGCAGGCGGGGAGTCTGTTCATGGCGGGTATTGTGCCAGCGGGTGTGGCGGTGGGGGAGCTGATATTTTGGGTTGCCTTGCAGCCCTATCGCTGGCAAGCCAGCTCCCACAGGTATCGGCGTAGCAATTTGGGAGCTGGCTTGCCAGCGATAGGGCCGCAAAGCGGCCCCTGCGGTCCTCAATCAAACGCCGACTTGAGGAACGCCTGCATGTCCTTCCACGAACTCTCGTCCGCCGCCTTGTCATAACCAATGTCCGGCCCGCCATGCTCGCCATGGCTCAACCGGTCGGCATCCGGGTTGGTAAACCCATGCTTGGCCCCCGGAATCCCGACGAACTTGTAGTCGGCCTTGGCCGCATCCATCTCTGCCTTGAACGCCGCCACCTGCTCCGGCGTGACCATGCTGTCGGCCTCGCCATGTTCGACCAGGATCTTCGCCCGGATCACGTCGGGCTTGGCCGGCGTCTGGGTGACCAGTGCGCCATGGAAACTCACCACGGCATCGAGCTTCTCGCCGCGGCGCGCGGCGTCGAGCACCACCTTGCCGCCAAAGCAGTAACCCACGGCGGCCAGTTGGTGCTTGTTGGTGTTCGGTTGCAGCTTCAGCAACTCCAGGCCCGCGTCGAAGCGTCGGCTGGCCTCGGCAGGGTCCTTCAGCGCTTCGGCCATGAACGCCTGGGCATCCTTGGGGTGCTCGGTGTGCTTGCCGTCGCCGTACATGTCGATGGCCAGGGCGTTGTAGCCCAGCGCCGCAAAATCACGGGCGCGGCGCTTGGCGTAATCGTTCAAGCCCCACCATTCATGCACCACCACCACGCCTGGGCGCTTGCCTTCGACGGCATCGTCGTAGGCGTAGTAGCCGACGTAGCGCTTGCCGTCGGCGTCCTGGTAGGGGATCTCGCGGGTCTGCACCGCCGCCTGGGCAAGGGCGGTACTGCACAGCAGGGCCAGGGCAAGCAGGGAACGCATGGGCAAAGCTCCTTCTTTTGCGGTGGGTATTTCGTTCAGCCGGGGTTCAGGCCGGGTTCAGCGGTGGTTCAGGGCGTCCTCCCTACTCTAGTCCCCAGACAGAAACAGCGCATCCAACTGGAGTACGAACCTATGAAAACCTTCAACACCCTGCTTGCCGCCATGGCCGTTTGCGCCGCTGGCATCGCCACCACTGCCCAGGCCGACGACACCTTCGCCAGCCTCACCTATGGCCAGACCAGCGACAAGGTCCGCAAGTCCGGCCTGCTGCAGAGCAACACCGACCACCTGAACACCGATGGCATCATCGCCAAGGATGGTACCTGGGGCGTGCGCCTGGGGCAGATGAACAACCAGGGCCGCTACTACCTGACCTACGACAACGTCTCGGGCGAGCACAGCGGCCTCAAGCTGCGCCAGGAAAACCTGCTCGGCAGCTACGACCTGTTCCTGCCGGTGGGCGATACCACCAAGCTGTTCGGCGGTGCGTCGCTGGGCGTGACCAAACTGTCCCAGGAGTCCTCCGGCTACAGCCGCGATACCGACACCGGCTACGCCGTCGGCCTGCAGGGCGGCGTGCTGCAGCAGGTCACCGATAACGCCTCGGTGGAGCTGGGCTACCGCTACCTGCGCAGCAACGCCAGCACCGAGCTGTCGCCCCATGACGGCGCGAAGATCGGAACCCTGCGCCTGAACAGCAGCGCACAGACCTACCTGGCGGCCAACTACAAGTTCTGAGGTCGCTGTTATCCTGTACCGGCCCTTTCGCGGGTAAACCCGCTCCCACAGGTCAAGCGCAAGCCTATAGTGCGATGCAGTACCTGTGGGAGCGGGTTTACCCGCGAGATCGCACAGGCAATCCAAGAAGGAGAGTTGCATGAAATTGCTGGTGGTCGAGGACGAGGCGCTGCTGCGTCATCATCTGTTCACTCGCCTGGGCGAGGGCGGCCATGTGGTGCAGGCGGTGGCCAATGCCGAGGAGGCCCTGTACCAGGCCGAGCAGTACAACCACGACCTGGCGATCATCGACCTGGGCCTGCCGGGCATGAGCGGGCTGGACCTGATCCGCCAGCTGCGCAGCCAGGGCCAGAGCTTCCCGATCCTCATCCTCACCGCCCGCGGCAACTGGCAGGACAAGGTCGAAGGCCTGGCCGCCGGTGCCGACGATTACGTGGTCAAGCCGTTCCAGTTCGAAGAGCTGGAAGCGCGCCTGAATGCGCTGCTGCGCCGCTCCAGCGGTTTCACCCAGTCGACCATCGCCGCCGGCCCCCTGGTGCTGGACCTCAACCGCAAGCAGGCAACCCTGGACGACGCACCGCTGGCGCTGACCGCCTACGAATACCGCATCCTCGAATACCTCATGCGCCATCACCAGCAGGTGGTGGCCAAGGACCGGCTGATGGAGCAGCTCTACCCGGGGGACGAAGAACGCGACCCTAACGTGATCGAGGTGCTGGTCGGCCGCCTGCGGCGCAAGCTCGAGGGCGAGCAGGGCTTCAAGCCGATCGACACGGTGCGTGGCCTGGGCTACCTGTTCACCGAGCGCTGCCGATGATCCGTTCGCTGCGCGTGCGCCTGATGTTGGCGGCGGCGCTGTTGGCGTTGCTGTTCATGCTGGCGCTGCTGCCGGCGTTGCAGAAGGCGTTCAGCCTGGCATTGCAGGAGTCGATCGAGCAGCGCCTGGCTTCGGATGTCACTACCCTGATCTCCGCCGCGCGCATCGAGCGCGGCCAGTTGCAGATGCCGGCGCTGTTGCCGGACGAGCGTTTCAACCTGCCCTACACTGGCCTGCTCGGCTATATCTTCGACCGCCAGGGCAAGCTGGTCTGGCAATCGCGGGCCACCCGCAACCAGAACATCAATTACCAGCCGCGCTACGACGGGCGCGGCAACGAGTTCGCGCGCATCCACCAAAGCGATGGCGACGAGTTCTTCGTCTATGACGTGGAGGTCAAGTTGCTGGGCGGCAAGAGCGCCGCGTTCAGCATCGTCGCCCTGCAGCCGGTGCGCGAGTACCAGGACACCCTCGATGGCCTGCGCGAGAAGCTTTACCTGGGCTTTGGCGCCGCCTTGCTGGCGTTGATGCTGCTGCTTTGGGCCGGCCTGACCTGGGGCTTGCGCTCGTTGCGCCGGCTCAGCGTCGAACTCGACGAGGTTGAAGCGGGCGCGCGCGAGGGGCTCAGCCGTGAGCATCCCCGTGAACTGCTGCGCCTGACGGGCTCGCTCAACCGCCTGCTGCGCAGCGAGCGCGAGCAGCGCCAGCGCTACAGGGACTCGCTCGACGACCTGGCGCATAGCCTCAAGACCCCGCTGGCGGTGCTGCAGGGCGTGGGCGAAAGCATGGCCCAGGGCAAGCAGGAGCCGGAACAGGGGCGGGTGCTGCAGGGCCAGATCGAGCGTATGAGCCAGCAGATCGACTACCAGTTGCAACGTGCCAGCCTGCGCAAGAGCGGGCTGGTGCGCCACCAGGTGCAACTTGGCCCGCTGCTCGACAGCCTGTGCAGCACGCTGGCCAAGGTCTACCGCGACAAGCGCGTCGAGGTCAGCCTGAACATCCCGGACCAGGCTCGGGTACCGATGGAGCAGGGCGCCTTGCTGGAGCTGCTCGGCAACCTGCTGGAAAACGCCTACCGGCTGTGCCTGTCGCAGGTGCGGGTCAGCCTGCATGAAGCGCCGGGGCTGCTGGAGCTGTGCGTCGAGGACGACGGCCCCGGCGTGCCCCCTGACCAGCGCGAGCGCATCCTCGAGCGCGGCGAGCGGCTGGACAGCCAGCACCCGGGGCAAGGCATCGGCCTGGCGGTGGTCAAGGACATCATCGACAGCTACGACGCCGAGCTGAGCCTGGGTGATTCGCCGTTGGGCGGGGCTGCGTTCCGTATCGCATTCCGGCTCGAGTGATTCTGCGGGGAACTCTACTTTCCTGGTCCAGGGGCGCGCTTCCTAGTCCAGGGAGGCGCTTCCTAGTGTAGGAAGGCGGTGCGTGGGAGCGGGCTTGCCCCGCGATACCGGCGAAGCCGGTGCCATCCGGCGCGGGCCTCATCGCGGGGCAAGCCCGCTCCCACGCACCGTGGCTCCCTCCACCATCATCGCCGAACACCTGCAAGGCGGATTCCCGCCAACCGGCCCTGTACGTTTTCCGCCATCGGGCGGGAATCCGCCATCTCCTACCTGCATTTACGCCCCGTCCGAGGGCATTCCCACCCCGTAAACACTGGCCGTGCACCCCAAGCGGGCACTTTGGCATCGCCCTTGCTATTCATCTGGCAGAGGCCTGCCCAGGCGCTCGAACACAACGACAAATCCCTCCGGGTGCAGGAGGGTTCGCGATTCAGGTGCCCCACATCCTGGGAAGGATGGGCCGGCACACTTGAGGAAAAATTAGCCATGACGACACGTCAGCCGCTGTACAAATCGCTGTATATCCAGGTGTTGGTCGCCATCACCATCGGTATCCTGCTCGGCCACTTCTATCCGGAAACCGGCGTTGCCCTCAAACCGCTGGGTGACGGGTTCGTCAAACTGATCAAGATGGTCATCGCCCCGATCATCTTCTGCACCGTGGTCAGCGGCATCGCTGGCATGCAAAGCATGAAGTCGGTGGGCAAGACCGGCGGCTACGCGCTGCTGTACTTCGAGATCGTCTCCACCATCGCCCTGATCATCGGCCTGGTCGTCGTCAACGTGGTCAAGCCAGGCGCTGGCATGCACATCGACGTCAGCACCCTGAACGCCAGCAGCGTGGCCGCCTACGCCGCCGCCGGCGCACAGCAGACCACCGTTGGCTTCCTGCTCAACATCATCCCCAACACCGTGGTCGGCGCCTTCGCCAACGGTGACATCCTGCAAGTGCTGATGTTCTCGGTGATCTTCGGTTTCGCCCTGCACCGCCTGGGCAGCTACGGCAAGCCGCTGCTGGACCTGATCGACCGCTTCGCCCATGTCATGTTCAACATCATCAACATGATCATGAAGCTGGCCCCGATCGGCGCCTTCGGTGCCATGGCCTTCACCATCGGCCAGTACGGCGTGGGCTCGCTGGTGCAGCTGGGCTACCTGATGGCCTGCTTCTACATCACCTGCGTGCTGTTCGTGCTGGTGGTGCTGGGTGGCATCTGCCGCGCCCACGGCTTCAGCGTGCTCAAGCTGATCCGCTACATCCGTGAAGAGCTGATGATCGTGCTGGGCACCTCGTCCTCCGAGTCGGCCCTGCCACGCATGCTGGCCAAGATGGAGCGCCTGGGCGCGAAGAAATCCGTGGTTGGCCTGGTGATCCCGACCGGCTACTCGTTCAACCTCGACGGCACCTCGATCTACCTGACCATGGCTGCGGTGTTCATCGCCCAGGCTACCGACACCACCATGGACATCACTCACCAGATCACCCTGCTGCTGGTGCTGCTGGTGGCGTCCAAAGGTGCTGCCGGCGTTACCGGTTCGGGCTTCATCGTTCTGGCGGCAACCCTGTCGGCCGTTGGCCACCTGCCGGTTGCCGGCCTGGCGCTGATCCTCGGTATCGACCGCTTCATGTCCGAAGCCCGCGCCCTGACCAACCTGATCGGCAACGCCGTGGCTACCGTGGTGGTGGCCAAGTGGGTCAAGGAACTGGATACCGACAAGCTGGAGTCGGAGCTGGCCTCCGGCGGTTCACCGCTGGTCGAGACCCGTCCGACCGACGACCTGGGCGTGGCTGAAGGCCCGGCGCGTTGATCGAACGCCTGTAGTACAGAATAAAAAGCCCATCTTCGGATGGGCTTTTTTTTTGCGCAGATGCCCTGCATGCCAATGGATACTTCTTGCCCCTGTATACAAATAGTTACCTCAGGCTGGCGGGCGACGGACGTTAAATTTTGATCCTGCTGCGAGGGGCAGTAAAAGCACGATCCTTTCGCAGCGCGTCCAATTCACGCTGCACAGGGAATAAACGTAATGATCAAACCCAGTGATACAAAAGCCAAAACCGAGATGTTGCTCGAAGGTGGTAAAGGCAATGACCGCTTGCTCGGTGGCAACAAGGACGATGTGATCAGGGGGCATGCCGGGCACGATGAGCTGGAAGGCGGCAAGGGTGATGACATTCTGCTCGGCGGCAAGGGCAGTGATGTGCTCGATGGCGGCAAGGGCGATGATTATCTGCACGGAGGAGATAGTGCCGATGTGCTCATCGGCGACACTGGCAAGGATGTCCTGGTGGGGGGCAAGGGCGATGACCTGCTCGAGGGTGGGCCCGGCGCCGATGTGCTGAGTGGTGGTCGAGGTGCCGACCTGTTCGTGTTCGCCAAATTGAGCGATATGGGCGTCGGTGGTCAGCGGGATATCGTCACCGACTTCAAGGGTGTGGCGGGTGATCGCATTGATCTACGTGGATTGGCAAAGTCCACTGGGCTTGCCGGTTTCACTTTTATCGGTGATGCAGCCTTTACCGAAGCGGGTCAGTTGCGTTTTGAGAATGAACTGCTGTCGGGCAATGTGCGGGGTAGTCTCAAGGCCGATTTCGAGATTCAACTGGTTGGCGTTACCTGTTTCAAGGCTGAGTATTTGATGCTCTGATATCCCCGTCCAATGATGATGCTGGCCAAGGGCGCAGCGGTGTCTACTCAACCCGAGTTTCGCCGCTGTATACCAGAATCTCCCGGCACCGCCGGCACAGGTACCGCCGCCCTTGGCGCACCAGCTTGTGCCGCTGCGCGGTGAACGGAAAGTCACTCTGTGGGCACGGGCAGCGGTAGATGTAGCGCATCGCCACCCGCCGTTGCACTTCATAGTTATGGCAACGATTGGGCGGCAGCTCGTACACCCCGCGCATGATCAACTGCCACTCTTCGCCATGGGCCTGGATACGGTCGCCGAACAGTTGGTGGGCGACCAGATGCGCCACTTCATGGGCCACAGTCTGGCGCAGGAAGTCTTCCTGGTTCTCGCGGTACAGCTGCAGGTTGAAGCGCAGCAGGTTCTCGTGCAGGTGCGCGACACCGGCTTTTTGCCCGCGCAGCTTGAAGCTCACTTCCGGGCGCGGGAAGGGCCGTTTGAAGAAGGTTTCGGCTTGCTGGTAACAGGTTTCGACGCGTTGCTTGAGCTGCTCGGGCATGGCGGGGTGGTTCTCCTGACCGGGCATTATGCCGCAAGCGCTTCGGGCCTGCCGAGCCACCGGTCAGCAGATGAAACGAAGCCGCCTTGCGGCGGCCTCGGGTGATGCTCCCGTGTCGGGTCGATCTAATAGGTGTGTGCTAGTTGGTGTAGACGGGCCCCACGCCCAGTCCCCAGATGATCACCGTGGCGGCCATGATCGCCACCAGGACCACCAGGCCCACAGCCAGCACCGAACTGGAGAACAGGAAACCTTCGTCGGATGGAATGTTCATGAACGTCGGTAGCCCCACATACAGCAGGTAGACCGTGTAGCAGATCGCCGCCGTACCGATCAGCATGCCCAGCCACAGGTGCGGGTAAAGCGCCGCCAGGCCGCCGATGAACAGCGGGGTCGCGGTGTAGGTGGCGAAGGCGATGCATTGCGCCATGCTCGGGTTGGCGTCGTAGGTGCGCGCCATCCAGTGGATGAAGGCACCCATCACGGCCACCCCGGCGAGCATCGCCAGGTACGACATGATGCTCATCCAGATCGCGCTTTCCATGGTCAGCATCACTGCCGGGCGGTCACCGATCACCCAGCCGACCTGGGTGGTGCCGATGAATGCCGAGACGGCGGGGATCGCCGCCAGGATCAGCGTGTGCGTCAGGTACATGTGGCTGATGCTTTCGTCCTCGCCACGGATCTCCCGCCACTCCTGGTCAGGGTGGGTGAACAGCCCAACAACGTGATGAATCATACTGGTCACTCCTTTCGTCGTTGCCAAACGCCCCCCAGATGGAGCGCCTGCGGCCCGAGGCCAGGAACACCGATTGCCAGGGTCATGTGGCCTTATGTCGCAGTATAGGAAGCCGTTCCCCACACAAAACCGGCTTTTTAGAGCAAATTGCGCTGTCAGGCCCGATGTTGATTCCCTTGAAGTCTTTATCGGAATGGCCTACAGCGGTGCGCCATTTGTGCGTAAAATATCCGCCTTTTGTCACACCTCGCGGATCCAAGCGCTATGGGCACCCTCTCGGTCAACCAGAACAAACTGCAAAAACGCCTGCGTCGTCTCGCCGGCGAAGCCATCACCGACTACAACATGATCGAGGATGGCGACAAGGTCATGGTCTGCCTGTCCGGCGGCAAGGACAGCTACACCATGCTCGACGTTCTGTTGCACCTGCAGAAGGTGGCGCCGATCAAGTTCGAGATCGTCGCGGTGAACATGGACCAGAAGCAGCCGGGCTTCCCCGAGCACGTGCTGCCGGCCTACCTCAAGGAACTGGGCGTCGAGTACCACATCGTCGAGAAGGACACCTACTCGGTGGTCAAGGAGCTGGTGCCCGAGGGCAAGACCACCTGCTCGCTGTGCTCGCGCCTGCGCCGTGGCACGCTGTACACCTTCGCCGACGAGATCGGCGCGACCAAGATGGCCCTGGGGCACCACCGCGACGACATCGTCGAGACCTTCTTCCTCAACATGTTCTTCAACGGCGCGCTCAAGGGCATGCCGCCGAAGCTGCGCGCCGATGACGGGCGCAACGTGGTGATTCGCCCGCTGGCCTACTGCAGCGAGAAGGACATCCAGGCCTATTCGGACATGAAGGAATTCCCGATCATCCCGTGCAACCTGTGCGGTTCGCAGGAAAACCTGCAGCGCCAGGTGGTCAAGGACATGCTGGTGGAGTGGGAGCGCAAGCACCCTGGCCGTACCGAGAGCATCTTCCGCGCCATGCAGAACGTGGCGCCGTCGCAGCTGGCCGACCGCAACCTGTTCGACTTCACCAGCCTTACGATCGACGAAAACGCCACCCCGCGTTTTCTCGACGTGGTGAATCTCTGAGCCCATGCGCGACTACACGTGGCTGCATCAGTACTGCCTGAACCGCTTCGGCTCGGCCCAGGCCCTGGAGGCCTTCCTGCCGCAGCCGCGCACGCCGGCGCAGTTGCGCGACATCAGCGATGACCGCTACCTGTCGACCCTGGCCCTGCGCGTGTTCCGCGCCGGGCTCAAGCACAGCCTGGTGGACGCCAAGTGGCCGGTGTTCGAGCAGGTGTTCTTTGGCTTCGACCCGGAGAAAGTCGTGCTGATGGGCGCTGAGCACCTGGAGCGGCTGATGCAGGACGAACGCATCATCCGCCACCTGGGCAAGCTCAAGAGCGTGCCGCGCAATGCGCAGATGGTGCTGGATGTGGCCAGGGAGAAGGGCAGTTTCGGTGCGTTCATCGCCGATTGGCCAGAGACCGACATCGTCGGGCTGTGGAAGTACCTGGCCAAGCACGGTAACCAATTGGGCGGGCTGTCGGCGCCGCGCTTCTTGCGCATGGTCGGCAAGGATACTTTTATCCCCACCGACGACATGGCGACCGCGCTGATCGCGCAGAAGATCATCGACAAGCCGCCGACCAGCCAGCGCGATCTTGCGTTGGTGCAGCAGGCGTTCAACCAGTGGCACGCCGAGAGTGGGCGGCCGCTGTGCCAGTTGTCGGTGATGCTGGCGCATACCGTCAACCATTGACTGCGCGGTGCATTCTTCGCGGGTAAACCCGCTCCCACAGATGCTGTGAGGTCCCTGTGGGAGCGGGTTTACCCGCGAAGCAGTCAGCTCCCTTCGCCCGCCATACGCCGCTCGATCTGAAACTTCCAGCGCACAAACAGCAACCCGCTGACGAACAACCCAAGGCTCACCAGCACCTCGACCCAGCCAAACACGGCTCGCGCCGGGTCGAACGCCGCCAGCACGCCCTTGATGAAGTAGATGTTCACCACGAAGCAGGTCCAGGCATGCGCCCGGGCGCTGCCTTTGAGCATGCCGGGCAGCAACAGCAACAGGGGGATCAGCTCGACGGCCAGGATCACCCCGACCCGCGCCCCATGCAGGTCGGCGAACCACAGATTGTTCACCACCAGCAAGGCGATCAGGCCGAAGAAACAGGCCAGGCTCAAGGCGCGGGTCAGCCGCACCCGTGGCGCCAGCCAGTCCAGTGGCGGCAGTACCTTGGGTTTTTTAGCCACGTTCGCCACCCAGGGCCTTGGCGGTATTCGCCAGGCGTTGGCCGAGTGCGCGGCACAGGGTGATTTCGTGTTGATCGAGTTCGCGCTTGCCGTCGGCCCCGGCATGGTGACTGGCGCCATACGGCGTGCCGCCGCCGCGGGTTTCCAGCAAGGCCGACTCGCTGTAGGGCAAGCCCAGCACCAGCATGCCGTGGTGCATCAGCGGCAGCAACATCGACAGCAGTGTGGTTTCCTGGCCGCCGTGCAGGCTGGCGGTGGAAGTGAACACCGCCGCCGGCTTGCCCACCAGCTCGCCACCGAGCCACAGGCTGCTGGTGCCGTCGAGGAAGTACTTGAGCGGGGCGGCCATGTTGCCGAAGCGGGTCGGGCTGCCCATGGCCAGGCCGGCGCAGTGGCGCAGGTCGTCGAGGGTGGCGTACAGCGCGCCGCTGGCGGGGATGTCCGGGGCCACCGCTTCGCATTCGGTGGAGATTGCCGGCACGGTACGCAGGCGGGCTTCCAGGCCGGCCATCTCGACGCCGCGGGCGATGTGCCGGGCCATCTCGCTGGTCGAGCCGTGGCGGCTGTAATACAGCACCAGGATGTACGGAGCGCTCACGGCAGGATCTCCAGCACTTTCTCCGGTGGGCGGCCAATCACGGCCTTGCTGCCGGCCACCAGAATGGGGCGTTCAATCAGTTTGGGGTGCTGGACCATCGCCTCGATCAACTGGGCATCGGTCAAGGCCGGGTTGGCCAGGTCGAGGGCCTTGTATTCGTCTTCACCGCTGCGCAGCAGCTGGCGCGCGCCGATGCCCAGCAGGCCAAGCAGTTGCTTGAGGGTGGCCGCGTCTGGCGGGGTTTCCAGATAGCGCACGACGGTGGGCGACAAGCCGCGTGCCTCGAGCAGCTCCAGGGCGCCGCGGGATTTCGAGCAGCGCGGGTTATGATACAGGGTCAGATCGGTCATGACGGGTCGCATCCAGCAGGGTGTGGCGGCTATTCTAACCGACTTCAATGCTTGAAAACTTCGAGAAGGATTGACCCATGGCAAGGCGTTTGGCAGCTGCACTGGCCATCACCGCGAGCCTGTTGCTCGGCGGCTGCGGTGCAGACTACGGTGTGGACCAGCACGGCAATACGGTGAAGAGCGAACAGGTTGACGGGCACTGGCTGGTGCTCAACTACTGGGCCGAATGGTGCGGCCCGTGCCGTACGGAAATTCCCGAGCTCAATGCTGCGGCCAAGCAGTGGGAGGCCCAGGGCATCAAAGTGCTCGGGGTGAATTTCGATGGCTTGCAGGGCGCCGAGCTCAAGACCGCCGCCGACACTTTGGGCATCGCCTTCACCGTGCTCGCCCAGGACCCGGCCGAGCGCTACGAGCTGCCGCGCAGCGAAGCGCTGCCGGTGACTTACATCATCGACGACAAGGGCAAGGTGCGTGAGCAGTTGATGGGCGAGCAGACGCTTGAAGGGCTGCAGGCGAAGATCAAGGCGTTGAAAGGCGGCGCCTGATAGGCACATCGCGGGGCAAGCCCGCTCCCACGCGTTGGACTGCCCCCAAGAAGTTGGACACCAATCCAACCCTAGGGGGCAGTCCAAGTACACCGTGGGAGCGGGCTTGCCCCGCGATGGGTTTAGCCTTCCTCAGGCCAGAAGCGCAGCGGCTTGCCTTCAGCCGGCCAGAAGCGAATCTGCTCGATCGGCGACACGTCCCAGCGCTGTACCGTCTCCAGCGCCTGCAGGAAGCGTTTCTCCTGCTCCATCACGGCTGGCGCACACAGCTTGCGGGTCTTGCCGACCTTGCCGAAGCTCAGCTGCTCGCCGTTCAGCGTGTACGGCGCGAACCAGTGGTTGCAGCCGGCATTGCCGTAGGCGCGGCCATCGTTGGCCAGGGTGAGCGTGAGGTGGCTGTAATCCATCAGCGGTCGCTCACCGATCCATTCCAGCACATAGCTCTGCTCCTGCTGCAGGGGCGAAGGCTGCGCTGCACAACCCATCAGGCCGCCGGCAATCAGCGCGGCGCTCAACAGCTGTTTCACTCAAGCGCGCTCCTGACACTGTGGGCACAGGTGCTTGTCGCCCTGGCTGGCCCAGCCCAGCTCCGCCACGCGGGCACTGGCGGCCGGCGCGTGGCCTTTCTTGCCCAGCTTGGCTTCAGTGGCGAACTCGAAATCCAGCACGGCGTCGCAGCTGTCGCACTTGACCTGCCATTGCAGGATCTCCAGCTCGTTGAACACCGGGCCCTTGGCCACGGCGACCCACTGGCCGCTCGGGTTGATCAGGTGGCGCACGGTTTCCACGGTCAGGCGCATGGACAGGGTCTTGCTGCCCTTGAGGCTGACCAGCAGCACGTCGTTTTTCTGGATCGAGCCGCCGTTGCCGGTGACCTGGTAACGGCCCGGCACCAGTGCGCGGCATTCGATCAGGGTGTGTTGCGGGTTGAAAAGGGTGTAGCGGAAATCGTGTTCGACCATGGGTCCTCCAGAATTGCCGCGTATCCTAGCATCAACCTTCGACGATGTTCTGCGGATTGCCTGCCGCCCAGCGGGTGATGTTGTCCAGGGTGGTCGCGGCGATGGCATCCAGCGCTTCGCGGGTCAGGAACGCCTGGTGCGCGGTGACGATCACGTTGGGGAAGGTCAGCAGCCGCGCCAGCACATCGTCCTGCAGCGGCTGGTCGGAGCGGTCCTCGAAGAACAGTTGCGCCTCTTCTTCATACACATCCAGCCCCAGGTAGCCGAGCTGGCCGCTCTTGAGCGCGTCGATCAGCGCCGGGGTGTCGACCAAGGCGCCGCGGCCGGTGTTGATCAGCATGGCGCCGGGTTGCAGCTGGGCCAGGCTGTGGGCGTTGATCAGGTGTCGGGTGTGCTCGGTCAGTGGGCAGTGCAGGCTGATGATGCGGGCTTCGCGCAGCAGCTCGGGCAGCGTCAGGTAGCGTGCCCCCAGGGCCAGCAGTTCGGGGTTGGGGTAGGGGTCGTAGGCCAATAGCTGGCAGCCGAAACCGGCCATGATGCGGGCGAACGCCAGGCCGATCTGCCCGGTGCCGACCACGCCGACGGTCTTGCCGTGCAGGTCGAAGCCGGTCAGGCCATGCAGGGTGAAGTCACCTTCGCGGGTACGGTTGTAGGCGCGGTGCAGGCGCCGGTTGAGAGCCAGGATCAAGGCCACGGCATGCTCGGCAACGGCGTGCGGCGAGTAGGCGGGCACCCGCACCACCGCCAGCCCCAGGCGTTGCGCCGCCGCCAGGTCGACGTGGTTGTAGCCGGCCGAGCGCAGGGCGATCAGGCGCGTGCCGCCAGCCGCCAGGCGCTCCAGCACCGGGGCGTCGAGTTCGTCGTTGATGAACGCGCAGACCACCTCGAAGCCGCAGGCCAGGGCCGCCGTGTCGAGGGTCAGGCGCGCGGGCTGGTAGTGCAGGTCCAGGGCCGTGCCAGCGGCGGCACGCTCGAAGCTTTCCTGATCGTAGTGCTGGCTGCTGAACAACAGGGCGCGCATGCTGGTATTCCTTTTATGGCTACGCTGCCAGTCTAGCCAGGCGGGCAGGGCGTCTATTGATCTGTATCGGCTGTGGCGGCCTCATCGCGGGATGCTCGATCACACACTGCATTGTGCCTGTTCCGCGAGGCGCACAATCGCCCGGTCCAGCTCTTCCAGCGCCTGCTGGGCCTGTGGGTTGTCCTGCTTGAGCAAGGTTTCACTGCGCTGGCAGGCCGCACGCAACTGTGGCACGCCGCAATAGCGCGAGGCACCGTTGAGCCGGTGCACGCGCTCGATCAGGGTGGCGTGGTCGCCTGCTTCGCGGGCTGCAAGGATGGCCTCCCGTTCAGACCCCAGCGAGGCCAGCAGCATGGCCAGCATGTCCGCCGCCAGATCCGGTTTGCCAGCGGCCAGGCGCAGCCCTTCCTCCGGGTCGAGCACCTTCAGTTCGCTGCTGTCGGGCATGCGTTCGGGGCTGCGCTCGGGTTGTGGGGCCCCCAGGCTCAGGCCGGTCCATTTCATTACCACCTGGGCCAGCTGGCGTTCACTGATCGGCTTGGTCAGGTAGTCGTCCATGCCGCTGTGCAGCAAGGCGCGCTTTTCATTGGCCATGGCGTGCGCGGTCAGGGCGACGATCGGCAGCGCCGGACCGCTGTGGCTGCTTTCCCAGCGGCGGATCTGCTCGGTGCAGGCGCGCCCGTCCATGCCCGGCATCTGCACATCCATCAGTACCAGGTCGAAGGGTTCATCCTGCACCGCCTGGGCCGCCGCAAAGCCGCTGTCCACCGCCAGCACTTCGGCACCCATGCCTTCAAGCAGGGTCTGCACCAGCAGCAGGTTGGCCGGGTTGTCGTCGACGCACAACACCTTGGGCATGCGTTCGCCGGTGACATGGCGCTGTTCGCCGAGTGGGCGGCGCGGTTGCACCAGCTCCAGCAGCAGGCGGCGCAACTTGCGTGTGCAGGTCGGTTTGGCCAGCAGTTGGCCATGGGCGTTGGGCAGGTAGGGTTGGTAGAGCGGCTGTTCGGTGGTCGGGCAGAGCACCACGCACTGGCAGCCCTGGCGTTCGAGTTGCTGGTGATAGTGGCCGAGCTGTTCGGGCGAGAGGCTGCCCAGGTTGGTGCCGAGCACGGCGAAATCGAATGGCTGCCCGGCTTGCGCGGCCGCGTGCACGGCCTGCAGCAGTTGGTCGTAGGAGGTGAACAGGCAGACCGACAGCCCACAGTCCTCCAACTGATGTTCCAGGGCCTGGCGCGCAAGGTCATGGCCGTCGACGATGGCCACCCGGCGCCCCAGCAGCGCCTGCAGAGGTTGCTCCTCGATATCGTCGTGGGCCCTGGGCAGGTTGAGGCTGATCCAGAACTGCGAGCCTTCGCCCGGGGTGCTGTCGACGCCGATCTCACCGCCCATCTGCTCGATCAGGCGCTTGGAAATCACCAGCCCCAGGCCGGTGCCGCCGGGCTGGCGCGACAGCGAGTTATCGGCCTGGCTGAAGGCCTGGAACAGGGTGCGTACGTCCTGCGGCGAAAGGCCGATGCCGGTGTCCTGCACGCTGATGCGCAGCTGCACGCTGTCTTCCTGCTCGTCTTCGAGCATGGCGCGCACCACGATCGTGCCCTCGCGGGTGAACTTGATCGCGTTGCTCACCAGGTTGGTCAGGATCTGCTTGAGCCGCAGCGGGTCGCCCACCAGCGACAAGGGCGTGTCGCGGTACACCAGGCTGAGCAGCTCCAGCTGCTTGGCGTGGGCCGCCGGGGCGAGGATGGTCAGGGTGTCCTGGATCAGGTCGCGCAGGTTGAACGGGATGCTGTCGAGCACCAGCTTGCCGGCCTCGATCTTGGAGAAGTCGAGGATCTCGTTGATGATCCCCAGCAGGTTGTCGGCGGACTTTTCGATGGTGCCCAGGTAATCGAGCTGGCGCGGGGTCAGTTCGCTTTTCTGCAACAGATGGGTGAAGCCCAGGATGCCATTGAGCGGGGTGCGGATTTCGTGGCTCATGTTGGCGAGGAACTCGGACTTGATGCGGCTGGCTTCCAGTGCCTCCTTGCGCGCCATGTCCAGTTCGATGTTCTGGATCTCGATGGTTTCCAGGTTCTGGCGTACGTCCTCGGTGGCCTGGTCGATGCTGTGCTGCAGCTCTTCGTGGGCGCTGTGCAGGGTTTCGGCCATGCGGTTGATGCCCGCGGCCAACTCGTCCAGCTCATGGCTGCCCATGGCCGGCAGGCGTGCATCGAGGTGGCCGTCCTTGAGCTGGTTGACCGCATGCTTGATGCGGTTGATCGGGCCGTTGATGGTGCGGCCCATGCGCACTGCAAGCAAGGCGGTCAGGCTCAGGCAGGCGATGATCAGCAGCAGGCTGGTGAACAGGTTGCGGTAGCCGCGCAGCAGGGTGCCGTCGTGGGACAGCTCGATCTCCACCCAGCCAAGCAGCCGTTCGGCCTCGTTGGGTACGGCATCGGTGGCAAGGTCGCGATGATGGCCGAACACCGGCATCAGGTAGCGGGTGGCGTCATTGCCGGTGCGCTGCAACAGCTGTGTGCCGGTGCCGCCGCTGGGGGGCTGGTTGAGCATGCTCGGGCCGGCGTGTGCCAGGCGCGTGCGGTCGGCGGCAAGAAACGCCACGGCGCGCACGTCGGACTGCTCCAGCGCCTGGGCGGCGATGCGCTCCAGCTGCTCCGGGGCCAGGCGGGCCATGGCCGGGGCGGCCAGCGGGGCCAGCTGCTCGGCGATCATCTTGCCGCGTTGCAACAGTTGCGTGCGCAGTTCGTTCTGCTGCAGCCAGGTGAAGTAGCTGCCCAGCACCAGGGCCATCAGGCTGGCTGGCAGCAACGCCAGCAGCAGCACGCGGCTGCGGATTCCCAAACGATCGAGCACACCTGTCTCCTGTCATGTGCCAACGCGCGAGCGCGCTCCAGCGGGAACGTTACTCCGGGCGTGGTGGCAATGCACTCATTTGTATTGGTTTTTGTCTGCCGGGGCTGAGCGCTCTGCGGTTTGCGAACGTCTGCACGGTCCGCGTTGGTCGTGCAGCGGTTGCCTTGGCAAGACGGTATGCTCAATAATCGCGCAACTGAGAATTGATGGCAGTTGCCAATGAATCCCGTAGCTATTCACGAGTCCAGTATCCTGGCCATCGAGGACGACCCTGTCCTGGGTGCCTACCTGCATGAAGAGTTGCAGCGCGGCGGCTTCCAGGTGACCTGGTGCCGCAATGGCCTGGAAGGGCTGGAGGCCGCCGGGCGGCAGGTGTTCGACCTGGTGTTGATGGATATCCTGCTGCCGGGGCTCAACGGCCTGGACGCCCTGGCGCGCCTGCGTCGGCACAGCGCCACGCCGGTCATCCTGATGTCGGCGCTGGGGGCCGAGGCGGACCGCATCAGTGGCTTCGAGCGCGGCGCCGACGACTACCTGCCCAAGCCGTTCAGCTTCGCTGAACTGCGCGTGCGGATCGAGGCGATCCTGCGCCGGGTGGCCTTCGAGCGTCGTGCCAAGGTGCCGCATGAAGCGGGCGCCGGCGAACTGCACTTCGACGAGCCGCTGTGCGATGTCAGCCTCGAGGGTGCCTGGGCGGGCCTGACCCCCAGCGAATTCCGCCTGCTCGACATCCTCCACCGCAGCCAGGACGAAGTGCTGAGCAAGCCCTTCCTTTATCAGCAAGTGCTGCAACGCGGCTACGCCCGCCACGACCGCAGCCTGGACATGCACGTCAGCCAGATCCGCCGCAAGCTCAAGGCCATCGGCTACCACGAGCGGCAGGTGCGTACGGTGTGGGGCAAGGGCTACCTGTTCGGTGCGGGCGAGGCGGACTGAGCGTGCTCGATCGCCATTCGCTGTTCTGGAAGCTGGCCATCCTGCTGGTGGGTTTCTGCCTGTTGATGATCGGCCTGAGCTACACCTGGGGCCGGCACATGGAAACCCAGAACGCCTTCCTCTCCGAACCGGCCCGCCAGGTATTGCGCGGCTATGCCGCTGAAGCCGAACAAGCCTGGGAAGCAGGTGGACAGGAGGGTGTAGATCGCTGGCTGGAGGGTATGCACTCGCGCGAAAAGGGCTGGGTCGGCGTACTCGACGGTGACCTCCAGCCGCTGGGCAGCTTCAGCCTGGGCAGTGCCGAAGTTCAGCACTTGACCCGTTTGCGCGGGGTCGACTGGCCCATGAGCCGACGAACCATCGGCCAGCCCTGGCTGCGCTTGCCGTTCCCCAACAGCCCCGACCAGGGCTCGCTGGTGATCGAGTTGCCCGAGCGCTTCAATCCGGGCCAGTACCGACTGTTCTGGCGGGTGATCACCAACGGTATCATTCCTGGGTTGTTCACCCTGCTGTTGTGCGTCGGCCTGTACCGCATGCTGATCGTGCCGCTCAATCAATTGCGCGAGCAGGCTCGCGCCTGGCGTGCCGACCAGCTCACCACGCGGCTCGACTCGCGCACCATCCAGCGCCGTGACGAACTGGGCGAACTGGCCCGCGCCTTCGACCAGATGGCCGAGCGGCTGCAGGGTACCGTGGTGCTGCAGCAGCAGTTGCTGCGTGACCTCTCCCATGAAATGCGCACCCCGCTGAGCCGTTTGCGCGTGGCCTGCGATGGCGAAACCGACCTTGAGCGCCTGCGCGAACGCGTGCACCGCGAGGTGGACGGCATGCAGCAATTGGTCGAGGACACCCTGCAGCTGGCCTGGCAGGATGCTGAGCGTGCACCGATGAACCTGGAGCCGATCCAGTTGCCGGTGCTGTGGGACATGCTCAGCGAAAATGCCTGCTATGAAAGTGGCTGGGCGCCGCAGCGCCTGGTCTGTAGCGTGCCGCTCGACTGCTGGGTGCAAGGCAACCTGAATCACCTGGCCCAGGCGCTGGAGAACATCCTGCGCAATGCCATTCGTCATTCGCCGATCGACGGCCAAGTGCACTTGAGTGGCAAACGCGAAGGCGGTTACTGGCGCATCGAGCTCGAAGACGAGGGGGGAGGCGTGGCCGAGGAGGACCTGGAGCGGATCTTCGCGCCGTTCTCGCGGCTCGACGGATCGCGGCCGGGGGATGGTGGTTTCGGCTTGGGGCTGAGCATTGCCCGCAGTGCCATCCGGCGCCAGGGCGGCAAAGTTTGGGCGGTGAATGGCGAGCGTGGGCTGCGGGTTTGCATGCGCCTGGCGGCGGGCGAGCGTGATTCATCGCCGGGCAAGTCGCATCGGCGCACCGCCGCTCCCGCGGAGTGCGACGCCGCGCAATCGCCACTCGGCTTATAGCTTGTAGCTATAGCGTCCGACAATTGCGTGATATGGCCGCGCGGGGTTTGCCGGTATGATAGTCGCCCCTGCCGTCCGGATTGCGATAACGCCCATGACCCTGCAGTACCCAACCATCGCCGATTGCGTCGGCAACACGCCTCTGGTTCGCCTGCAGCGCATCGCCGGGGCTACCAGCAACACGCTTTTGCTCAAGCTCGAAGGCAACAACCCGGCAGGTTCGGTCAAGGACCGCCCGGCGTTGTCGATGATCACCCGCGCCGAGCTGCGTAATCAGATCAAGCCCGGCGACACCCTTATCGAAGCGACCTCCGGCAACACCGGGATCGCCCTGGCCATGGCGGCGGCGATCAAGGGTTACAAGATGATCCTGATCATGCCGGACAACTCCACCGCCGAACGCAAGGCCGCCATGACCGCCTATGGCGCCGAGTTGATCCTGGTGACCAAGGAAGAGGGCATGGAAGGCGCGCGCGACCTGGCTGAAAAGCTGCAGGCCGAAGGCCGTGGCCTGGTGCTGGATCAGTTCGCCAACGGCGACAACCCGATTGCCCACTACAACAGCACCGGGCCGGAGATCTGGCAACAGACCCAGGGCACCATTACCCATTTCGTCAGTTCCATGGGCACCACCGGTACCATCATGGGCTGCTCGCAGTACCTGAAGGAACAGAACCCGGCGGTGCAGATCATCGGCCTGCAACCGATGGAAGGTTCGGCCATCCCCGGCATCCGCCGCTGGCCCCAGGAATACCTGCCGAAGATTTTCGACGCCACCCGGGTCGACCGCGTGGTCGACATGTCGCAGCAGGAAGCCGAAGAGACCACCCGCCGCCTTGCCCGCGAAGAGGGCATCTTCTGTGGCGTGTCCTCCGGCGGTGCGGTGGCGGCCATGTTGCGCCTGTCCCGTGAAGTCGAGAACGCGGTGATGGTTGCCATCATCTGCGACCGCGGCGACCGTTACCTTTCCACCGGCCTGTTCGATACCAACTGATGTCCAGAAAGAAAAGCAACAGCGGCCTGCGCTTCCAGCCGGCCGGCGGCGACCGTGGCACCCAGGTGCCCGTGGGCAAGAAGCAGCGCCTGCAGATCGAGCGCCTGGCCGGTGATGGCCGCGGCATCGCCTTCGTCGAGGGACGCACCTGGTTCGTCAGCGGTGCACTGGGCGGCGAAGAAGTCGAAGCGCGGGTGCTCGCGGCCCGGGGCAAGGTGGTCGAGGCGCGCCTCGAGCGCGTGTTCCAGGCCAGCCCCGAGCGTCGCGAAGCGCCGTGCAAACATTACCAGCGCTGCGGCGGCTGCAACCTGCAGCACCTGCCCCATGACGGCCAGCTGGCGCTCAAGCAGCGTACGCTCGCCGAACAGTTGCAGCGGGTCGCCGGCATCCAGCCGGACGAGTGGGCCGCGCCCCTGAGCGGGCCTGAGTTCGGCTATCGACGCCGGGCACGGGTGGCCGTACGCTGGGACGCCAAGGCCCGTCAGCTGGACGTAGGTTTTCGTGCCGAGGCCAGCCAGGACATCGTCGCCATCGACGAGTGCCCGGTACTGGTACAACCCTTGCAGTCGATTTTCCGCCACCTGCCGACCGTGCTGCGCAGCTTGAGCAAGCCGCAGGCACTGGGGCATGTGGAGTTGTTCAGCGGCAATGCCGAGGCGGTACTGGTGCGCCATGTGGCGGCCCTTCCTGCTGAAGACCTGGCGCGCCTCGAGGCATTCTGTCGTGAGGCCGGTGCCCAGTTGTGGCTGCAGGGCGAAGGCGACCCGGCGCCAGTGGATGCCTCGAGCGAGCTGGGTTTTGCCCTGGAGCCTTGGGCCTTGCAACTGGCCTGGCGGCCGGGCGACTTCGTCCAGGTCAATGCCCAGGTCAACACCCTGATGATCCAGCAGGCCCTGGCCTGGCTGGCGCCGCAGGCGGATGAGCGGGTGCTGGACCTGTTCTGTGGCCTGGGCAACTTCGCCTTGCCGTTGGCCCGGCAGGCACGGGAAGTGGTGGCGGTAGAAGGCGTGCAGGCCATGGTCGAGCGCGCCGAGGCCAATGCCCGCAGCAACAATGTGCATAACGCACGATTTTTTCAGGCCGATTTATCGCAGCCTTTGGCGGGCGCCGGATGGGTCGCCGAGGGCTTTTCTGCGGTACTCTTGGATCCACCGCGCGACGGGGCTTACGAGGTGGTGCAAGGCATCGCTCGGCTCGGCGCGAAACGGCTGGTCTACGTATCGTGCAACCCGGCCACGCTGGCGCGAGACGCGCAGGTGCTGGTCGGGCAGGGGTACCGGTTAAAAAGGGCCGGGATTCTCGACATGTTTCCTCAGACGGCGCATGTCGAGGCCATGGCGTTATTCGAAGTGGGCTAGTGAATCTGGTCTTCTTGGTGCGGCCCTCAGGGAAAGAGGGCGGCACAGGTGATAACCAGTGCACCCGCGTGGTGCGCTGTATGGAAAGGTAAAACAAAGATGGTACAGGTGAGAGTGCACCAGCCGGTCAACAATGACGGCAGTATCAATCTCGAAGCATGGCTCGATCATGTGGTGAGCGTCGATTCGCAGCTCGATCGCGCGGCGCTCAAAGAGGCCTGCGAGTTCGCCCAGGAAATCGAGAAGAAGGGCAACCAGGCCAAGCATTCCTGGGCCGATGGCACGTCCAGTTTCCAGGCGGGCCTGGAGATCGCCGAAATCCTCGCCGACCTCAAGCTCGACCAGGATTCGCTGATGGCGGCGGTCATCTACCGCTCGGTGCGCGAAGGCAAGGTGACGGTGGCCGAAGTCGGCCAGCGTTTTGGCCCGGTGGTATCCAAGCTGATCGACGGCGTGCTGCGCATGGCGGCCATCAGTGCCAGCCTCAGCCCGCGCCAATCGCTGGTGCTGGGCTCGCAGGCGCAGGTCGAGAACCTGCGCAAGATGCTGGTGGCCATGGTCGACGATGTGCGGGTGGCGCTGATCAAGCTCGCCGAACGCACCTGCGCCATTCGTGCGGTGAAGTCCGCCGACGATGAAAAGCGCCTGCGCGTGGCCCGCGAGGTGTTCGATATCTACGCCCCCCTGGCCCACCGGCTGGGCATCGGCCATATCAAGTGGGAACTGGAAGACCTTTCGTTCCGCTACCTTGAGCCTGACCAGTACAAGCAGATCGCCAAGCTCCTGCACGAGCGTCGGCTCGACCGCGAGCGATTCATCAGCGACGTGATGAACCAACTGCAGAACGAGCTGCTGGCCACCGGCGTCAACGCTGATATCAGCGGCCGGGCGAAACACATCTATTCGATCTGGCGCAAGATGCAGCGCAAGGGCCTGGAGTTCAGCCAGATCTACGACGTGCGCGCGGTGCGCGTGCTGGTGCCGGAAGTGCGCGACTGCTACACCGCGCTAGGCATCGTGCACACCCTGTGGCGGCACATCCCCAAGGAGTTCGACGACTACATCGCCAACCCCAAGGAAAACGGCTACCGCTCCCTGCACACCGCAGTGATCGGCCCCGAGGGCAAGGTGCTGGAAGTGCAGATCCGCACCCACGCCATGCACGAGGAAGCCGAGCTGGGCGTGTGCGCGCACTGGCGCTACAAGGGCACCGACGTCAAGCCCAGCTCCAACCATTACGAAGAGAAGATCTCCTGGCTGCGCCAGGTGCTGGAGTGGCACGAGGAACTGGGCGACATCGGTGGCTTGGCCGAACAGCTGCGCGTCGATATCGAGCCGGACCGGGTCTACGTGTTCACCCCCGACGGCCACGCCATCGACCTGCCAAAGGGCGCCACGCCGCTGGACTTCGCCTACCGCGTGCACACCGAGATCGGCCACAATTGCCGTGGCGCCAAGATCAACGGCCGTATCGTGCCGCTGAACTACAGCCTGCAGACCGGCGAGCAGGTGGAGATCATCACCAGCAAGCACGGCAATCCAAGCCGTGACTGGCTGAACTCCAACCTCGGTTACGTGACCACTTCGCGGGCACGGGCAAAGATCGTCCACTGGTTCAAGCTGCAGGCGCGCGACCAGAACGTCGCGGCCGGCAAGACCCTGATCGAGCGCGAGCTGAGCCGCCTGGGGCTGCCGCAGGTGGACTTCGAGCGCCTCGCCGAGAAGGCCAACGTCAAGACCGCCGAAGACATGTTCGCCGCCCTTGGTGCCGGCGACCTGCGCCTGGCGCACATGGTCAACGCTGCCCAGCAGTTGCTCGAGCCCGAGCGTATCGAGCAGGTCGAGCTGGTGCCGCGCCAAGCCCGGGGCATTCGCGCGGGCAAGCGCAACGACATCCAGATCCAGGGCGTCGGCAACCTGCTCACGCAGATGGCCGGCTGCTGCCAGCCGCTGCCGGGCGACGCCATCGTCGGCTACATCACCCAGGGCCGCGGCGTGAGCATCCACCGCCAGGACTGCGCCTCGGTGCTGCAACTGGCGGGCAAGGAGCCGGAGCGGATGATCCAGGTCAGCTGGGGGCCGATCCCGGTGCAGACCTATCCGGTCGACATCGTCATCCGTGCCTACGACCGCCCGGGGCTGCTGCGCGACGTGTCGCAGGTGCTGCTCAACGAGAAGATCAACGTGCTGGCGGTCAACACCCGCTCGAACAAGGAAGACAACACCGCCTTGATGTCGCTGACCATCGAGATCCCCGGCCTGGATGCCCTCGGGCGCCTGCTCGGCAGGATCTCGCAGTTGCCGAACATCATCGAGACGCGGCGTAACCGTACCCCTTGAGACAGCCATCGCGGGGCAAGCCCGCTCCCACGATTGCGTGGGAGCGGGCTTGCCCCGCGATGAGGCCGGTAAGGACAACACTTGCAATGACCTACACCCTCGACGACCTGCTGCACCTCATGGCCCGCCTGCGCGACCCGCAATATGGCTGCCCGTGGGACCTCAAGCAGGATTACGCCAGCATCGTCCAGCACACCATCGAAGAAGCCTACGAAGTCGCCGACACCATCGAGCGGGGTGACTTCGCCCACCTGCAGGGCGAGCTGGGCGACCTGCTGTTCCAGGTGGTCTATTACAGCCAGCTGGCGCGGGAAGAGGGGCGTTTCGAGTTCGCCGGCGTGGTCGACTCGATCACCCGTAAGCTGGTGCGTCGCCACCCCCATGTGTTCCCCACCGGCGAGCTCTATGCGCCCGTCGATACCCCCTCGTTGAGCGAGGCCCAGGTCAAGTCGCGCTGGGAAGAAATCAAGGCCGAAGAGCGTGCCGAAAACAGCGAGCCCGAGCAATTGTCGCTGCTCGACGATGTGCCGGCCGCGCTGCCGGCACTGTCCCGCGCCGCCAAGCTGCAAAAGCGCGCCGCCACGGTCGGCTTCGACTGGCCCGACGCGTTGCCGGTGCTGGACAAGGTGCGCGAAGAGCTCGACGAAGTGCTGCAGGCGATGGCCGATGGTGACAGTGATGCGCTGGAGGACGAGCTGGGCGACCTGCTGTTCGCCACCGTCAACCTGGCCCGGCACCTCAAGCACGACCCGGAAAACGCCCTGCGCCGCGCCAACCGCAAATTCGAACGGCGTTTCCGTTTTATCGAACAGGCATTGCGCGAGCAGGGCCTGAACATCCAAGATCGTACCCTCGACGAGCTGGACGCCCTGTGGGGCGAGGCCAAGCGTCAGGAAAAGAACCTGCCCAGCTGCGGCTGAGCCGATGCATAAGTGAGTAAAGACACCCATGAGCCTTTCCCTTCGCGACCAGTTGCTCAAAGCCGGCCTGGTCAACCAGAAACAGGTTTCCCAGACCAACAAGGCTGAGAAAAAACAGAAGCGCCTGGAGCACAAAGGCCAGGTCGAGGTGGACGACAGTCAGCAGCGCCTGGCCAAGGAAGCCCTGGCCGAAAAGGCCAGGAAAGACCAGGAGCTGAACCGCCAGGTCCAGGAAAAAGCCGAGCACAAAGCCCGTGCCGCGCAGATCAAGCAGCTGATCGAGGCCACCCGCCTGCCCAAGCTCACCACCGAAGACTATTTCAACTTCGTCGATGACAAGAAGGTCAAGCGCATCGCCGTCAACGCCCTGATGCGCACCAAGTTGAGCAACGGCGCGCTGGCCATCGTCGGCCATGCCGGCGGCTACGAAGTGATCCCGCGTGAAGCGGCAGTGAAGATCCAGGAGCGCGATCCCAACCGCATCCTGCTGCTCAACACCCATGTCGAAGAGGCGGACGAAGACGATCCGTACGCCGCTTACAAGATCCCGGACGATCTGATGTGGTAAGCATGAAAAACCCCGCCTAGGCGGGGTTTTTTGTTTGAAGGAGGCGTCACTGGGGCGTGCGCTGGTTTTCCAGGACTTCCAGTTCGCTGCGGTACTGCTGGGCCAAGTGCTCTTCGTGGAACATGCCGACCAGTTGGCCCTGTTGATACACGTCCCAGATACGCACGCCAGCGGCCAGGCCTTCGTGGGACATTTTCGATTCGTCGCGTTCGGTTACTTGAACTGTCATCGTCAAACTCCACTGCTTGATGGGCTGCGGCACTGTGTCGCAGGCCTTCTTTATAGAATTTGTTAGCAGGCTAAGTAAATTAAACGGCGATGAAACAAGTTTCATCCAATGGCCTCATCGCGGGGCAAGCCCACTCCCACGCGCCATGTGGTCTCGTGGGAGCGGGCTTGCCCCGCGATGAAGTCACATGAATCGCCCAGGCAAAAAGAAGCCCCGCACAAGGCGGGGCTCCAGGTATTGCGTGCAATGCAGGTCAGTTACCCTTGACCGCCTTGCCATCGACCGTACCGTCCTGCAGCACGATCACGTACTCCTTGCCGTCGGTCTCGACCTGGCGCAGTTGTACCAGCAGGTAGTCCCAGTTCTTGGCGAACCACAGCTCGGTGATGCGCTTGCTCTGGCTCGGGTCGCGCACGCGCTCGACCTTGATCGCATCGACCTGGCCGGCCTTGGTCGCCACCTTCTCGGTGCCCAGCACGCGGAAGTCGTAGGTGTCGATCTCGTCACCGTCGACCACCTGGTAGGTCATGCTCTTCTTGCCGGCGGCCACGTCATGCTGCAGCGCCAACTGGTAGGACGACTTGTCCAGCACGCCGCGGTTGAGCGGCAGGCTGATCGCGTCGCCACGGTCGCTGCCGGTGACTTTCTTGCCAGTCCAGTCGAAGGTCAGGTCGACCTTCTTCGCCTTGCCCAGGCCACCGCGCTCGAAGTGGTACTTCTGCGGCAGCAGGGTGTCGTTGTCGAGCTTGACGGTGCTTTGCTCGGTGAGGCTGGCGATCATCATGGAGGCCTTGAAATTAAGGTCCCAGGTACCGTTGGCGTTCTTGACCAGGCTGCGCTCGGCAGTTCCGCTCATGGGCAGCTGCTTCCAGTCAGCCGTGTAGCTGGCCGCGAAAGGCTTCAGATCAGCTGCCTGGAGGGGCAGGGCGAGCACGGCGAGAGCCAAGAGCAGGGCGCGACGCATAAATTCTCCTAGGATCGAATCAAGTGACCGCTGGCCGCCAGCGGCTGGCCATCCAGTAATGCACCCTGTTCGCCCAGACGCAAGCGTCCTTCAGCGAACCAGCGCACCGCCAGCGGGTAGATCTGGTGTTCCTGCAGGTGCACGCGCTGGGCGAGCGACTGCTCGGTGTCGTCCGTTGCAACCGGAACCACAGCCTGTACGACCAAAGGCCCGCCATCGAGTTCCTCGGTGACGAAGTGCACGCTGCAGCCGTGCTCGGCATCGCCAGCCTCCAGCGCACGCCGGTGGGTGTGCAGGCCTTTATATTTGGGCAACAGTGACGGATGTATGTTGAGCAGGCGGCCCTGGTAGTGACGTACAAAGCCGCCACTGAGAATGCGCATGAAGCCGGCCAGTACCACCAGGTCGGGCTCGAAGCCGTCGATCAGCGCCATCAGCGCCGCATCGAAGGCTTCGCGGCCGTCGAAACCCTGGTGCTCCAGCAGCGCGGTGTCGATACCGGCTGCCTTGGCACGTTCCAGGCCGTAGGCATCGGCGCGGTTGGAAATCACTGCGCGGATGCGTACCGGGCTGTCACTGGCGCTGGTGTTGTCGATCAGCGCTTGCAGGTTGCTGCCGGAGCCCGACAGCAATACCACGACGTTGCAGGTCTTGCTCGGCATCAGTGTGCCTTGAGGTTCTGCAGCTCGACCTGGGCGGCGCCTTCGGCGGCTTCGGCGATGTGGCCGATCACCCAAGGCTGCTCACCGGCGGCGCGCAGTTCGTTCAGGGCGGCTTCGACCTGATCCTGGGCGACACAGATGACCATGCCGACGCCGCAGTTCAGTACGCGGTGCATCTCGTGCTCGTCGACGTTGCCTTTTTCCTGCAGGAAGTCGAACACCGCCGGGCGCTGCCAGCTGGCCACGTCAACCACGGCCTGGGCGTTTTTCGGCAGTACGCGCGGGATATTGTCCAGCAGGCCGCCACCGGTGATGTGGGCCATGGCCTTGACCGCGCCGGTGTTCTTGATCAGCTGCAGCAGCGGCTTGACGTAGATGCGGGTCGGCGCCATCAGCAGGTCGGTCAGCGGTTTGCCGTCGAGCTGGGTGTTTTCGATGTCGGTGCCGGACACTTCGAGGATCTTGCGGATCAGCGAGTAGCCGTTGGAGTGCGGGCCGGAGGACGGCAGGGCCAGCAGGGCGTCGCCGGTGGCGACTTTCGAGCCGTCGATGATCTCGGCTTTTTCCACCACGCCGACGCAGAAGCCGGCCAGGTCGTAGTCTTCGCCTTCGTACATGCCTGGCATTTCGGCGGTTTCACCACCGACCAGCGAGCAGCCGGCCAGTTCGCAACCGGCGCCGATGCCGGTCACCACGGTGGCGGCCACGTCGACGTTGAGCTTGCCAGTGGCGTAGTAGTCGAGGAAGAACAGCGGCTCGGCGCCGCACACCACCAGGTCGTTGACGCACATGGCGACCAGGTCCTGGCCGATGCTGTCGTGCTTGTTCAGGTTCAGGGCCAGGCGCAGCTTGGTGCCGACACCGTCGGTGCCGGAGACCAGCACCGGCTGTTTGTAGCCGGCCGGGATCTCGCAGAGGGCGCCGAAGCCGCCCAGGCCACCCATGACTTCAGGGCGTGCGGTGCGCTTGGCGACGCCCTTGATGCGTTCGACCAGTGCTTCGCCGGCGTCGATGTCTACACCGGCGTCCTTGTAGCTCAGGGAGGGTTGCTTGCTCATTGATCCAGGCCTTTAAGAGGGAGGGATTCTTGGAAAACGACCGGGACGGCCAAGGCCGGCTTCAGAAGCGGCGGCTACCTGTACGTCACTGGTCTGCGAAGGCGCGCGATTTTATCAGGGTTGCCCCGAAGCGGCCATCCTCAGGCCGACGGGCAGGCCGGAAATCTGGGCAAAAAAGCGCTTTCACGGTGCGCGACTGGTTGCCGCGGCGGTGCCTGTATAAGGTATAGGCATCGTGACGGGCACTAGGCTCTGTATGAAAAGCCTTGATACTCGGTGATGCTGCGTTGAAAACAGCCTCGGAATGCTCATTTACAACCCGTAAACTCCGCTTCCTCGGCTGTTTTCGCCTTGCCTGACCTTCGTCTCAAGACTTTTCATACAGACCCTAAGGGCCGCGGCAGCGGAGCATTTCTCTGCGTTGCGCGGTCACAGCCGGCAGGTCCGGGCTCGTCGCTCGTGGTCATCTGGACAGGAATCCTCAATGCGTCTTTTCAATTACATCGCGGCCGGGTGCCTGGTGCTGGTCGGCGCTGCGGCGCAGGCCGAAACCGTCACCGGGCTGTATCAGGTCCGCGAACCTGTCGAAGGGCAGGGCAGCGATGCCCGCGCCCAGGCTACCAGCAAGGCCCTGGACACCTTGGTGCTGCGCCTGACCGGCGACCCCAAGGCGGCGCAGAGCCCGGCCTTGGCTGCCTTGCGCAAGGATCCCCAGCAAATCATCAACCAGGTCGGCACCGAGGCCGGGCCACCCGAGGCGCTGCTGGTCGAGTTCGACCCCGGCAGCACTGAGCGCGCGCTGCGTCAGGCGGGCTTGGCGCTGTGGGGCAACAATCGGCCGTCGATCCTCGGCTGGTGGCTCTACGACAGTGTCGAGGGCAGCAACCTGGTCGGCGATGGCCAGGCCGCCGCCGAACCGCTGCGCCGTGCCGCCCAGCATCGTGGCTTGCCGCTGCGCCTGCCGCTGGCCGACCTGCAGGAGCAGTTGGTGGCCAACGCCAAGCAGCTCGAGGGCAATGACCCTGCGCCGCTGCGCGAGGCGTCCGAGCGTTACGGCGCCAATGCCTTGCTGGCGGTGCATGCCCATGAGGCCGACGGCAAGTGGCAGGGCAAGTGGCAACTGTGGCTGGGCGACCAGCGCGAGCAGGGTAGCGCCGAGGGTGCCGACCAGGCCGCCCTGGCCGATGCCGTGCTGCTGGCCGTGAGCAACCGCCTGGCGCCGCGCTATGTCACCCGCCCCGGCGCCAGCAGTGACCTGCTGGTGCAGGTGCAGGGCATGAACCTGCAGCGCTATGCCGAATTGAGCCGTGTGCTCGAGCCTTACGGCGCCCGTTTGCAGATGGCCGATGGCGCCACCTTGACCTACGGCGTCACCGGCAACCGCGAGCAGTTGCGGGCACAACTGGGCCTGGCCAAGTTGCAGGAGTTGCCTGCCGAAACCGCGCCGGCACCTGCCGCCCAGGGCGAGCCAGGCACGACACCCCCCACCACTGCAGCCAAGCCGTTCGATGGCTTGCGTTTTCGCTGGTAAGGAAGATTGGACATGATGGATATGCGTCGTTGGATCGGTCTGGGCGCCGCCTTGCTGATCGCCGTGCTGCTGTACCTGCTGCACAACATTCTTTCCCCCTTCCTGGTGGGGATTCTGCTGGCCTACCTGGCCGACCCGCTGGTCGACCGCCTCGAACGGGCCGGGTTGTCGCGGACCTGGGGCGTGGTGGTGGTCTTCAGCCTGTTCACTCTGCTGTTCATGGCCCTGCTGCTGGTGCTGATTCCCATGCTGGCCAAGCAGCTGGTGCGCCTGTACGAACTGGCGCCGCAGATGCTCGACTGGCTGCAGCATGTGGCCCTGCCTTGGGTGCAGAGTCGCCTGGGCCTGGCCGATGGCTTCTGGAAGTTCGACAAGATCAAGGCCGCCATCGGCGCGCACATGGGCCAGACCACCGACATTGTCGGTGTACTGCTGTCCCAGGCCACCGCCTCGAGCCTGGCCCTGATCGGTTGGCTGGCCAACTTGGTACTGATCCCGGTGGTGGGGTTCTACCTGTTGCGCGACTGGGACCTGATGATGGCCAAGCTGCGCAGCCTGTTGCCGCGTCAGCGCGAAGAGCAGGTGGTGGGGTTGGCCGGTGAGTGCCATGAAGTGCTGGGGGCGTTCGTGCGTGGCCAGTTGCTGGTGATGCTCGCCCTGGGCGTCATCTATTCCAGCGGGCTGATGCTGGTGGGCCTGGAGCTGGGCCTGCTGATCGGCATGCTGGCGGGGCTGGCGGCAATCGTCCCGTACATGGGCTTCATCATCGGCATCGGCGCGGCCCTGGTGGCCGGGTTGTTCCAGTTCAGCGGCGATTTGTATCCGATGCTGGGGATTGTCGCGGTGTTCATGGTCGGCCAGGTGCTGGAAGGCATGGTATTGACGCCTTTGCTGGTGGGCGACCGCATCGGTCTGCATCCGGTGGCGGTGATCTTCGCCATCCTCGCCGGTGGTGAGCTGTTCGGCTTCACCGGGGTGCTGCTGGCGCTGCCGGTGGCGGCGGTGATCATGGTGCTGTTGCGGCATGTGCATGACCTGTACAAGGAGTCGAACATGTATGGCGAGGCGATCGACCCGGACCTGTGACCGATCGCGGGGCAAGCCCGCTCCCACGACGCCGACATTGGCGTGGGAGCGGGCTTGCCCCGCGATGTGCTTGAATCCAACGCAACTGCTTGATTTTACTTGTGCTCTTCCCCTGCCGGATTGTGCCGCCCGCGTTGCGGGTATAGACTTTGCACACTCTTCACCAAAGGCCCCCTGTGGTCCCCGCGACCGCCCGCGAGCATGAAACCGATCCAGTTGCCCCTGGGTGTGCGTCTCCGTGATGACGCCACCTTCATCAACTACTATCCGGGCGCCAATGCCGCGGCATTGGGCTACGTCGAGCGGCTATGCGAAGCCGACGCCGGCTGGACCGAGAGCCTCATCTACCTGTGGGGCAAACAGGGCGTTGGCCGTACCCACCTGCTGCAAGCCGCTACCCAGCGTTTCCAGCAGCGGGGCGAACCCGCCGTCTATCTGCCGCTGGCGCAACTGCTGGAGCGCGGCGTCGAGTTGCTTGACCATCTCGAACAATACGAACTGGTGTGCATCGACGACCTGCACGTGATCGCCGGCAAGGCGGATTGGGAAGAGGCCATGTTCCACCTGTTCAACCGCCTGCGCGACAGTGGCCGACGGCTGCTGCTGGCCGCTTCCAGCTCGCCCCGCGAACTGCCGATCAAGCTGGCGGACCTCAAGTCGCGGCTGACCCTGGCACTGATTTTCCAGATGCGCGGCATGTCCGACGAGGACAAGCTGCGCGCCCTGCAACTGCGTGCCTCGCGGCGCGGCCTGCACCTGACCGACGAAGTCGGCCACTTCATCCTCACCCGTGGCACACGCAGCATGAGCGCGCTGTTCGACCTGCTCGAACGCCTCGACCAGGCCTCGTTGCAGGCGCAACGCAAGCTGACCATCCCGTTCCTCAAGGAAACCCTGGGTTGGTGACCCCCTGAAAACACGGGGCTAGAGCGTCAAAACAGAAAAGTCACATGTTTTTCGATAAAATTTGCAAATGGTTCTGATAGAAGGCATAGTTTCCCCCTTCTAAAGGACTACAGACACGGTCGTGCCCATGCTGAAGCGCTTCGCACCCCTCGTGCCACTTGCACTTGCCACCTTTCTGTTTGGTTGCGCCGCTCACGGCCCGGCCACTCAATCCCAGGATCATCGCCTGGCCGCCGAGCAATCGGTAAAGGCCAAGGCTTCCGCTTCTTCCGTATTCACCGAGGAAGAGCTGGCCAGCGAAGATGACCTGAACGCCTTCTCCAGCAACAGCAAGCCCTATCAGCTCCCGGTGCTGGCCGACAGCATCCTCGAGCGTGGCATGGCGCTGATCGGTACCCGTTACCGCTTTGGCGGCACCACCGAACAAGGCTTCGACTGCAGCGGTTTCATTGGTTATCTGTTCCGCGAAGAAGCCGGCATGAACCTGCCGCGCTCGACCCGCGAGATGATCAACGTCGATGCCCCCAAAGTCGCGCGCAACAAGCTCAAGCCAGGCGACCTGCTGTTCTTCAGCACCAATGGTCGCGGCCGCGTCAGCCACGCCGGCATCTACCTGGGCGACAACCAGTTCATCCACTCCAGCAGCCGCCGCAGCGGTGGTGTGCGCATCGACAGCCTTGGCGATCGCTACTGGAGCAAGACCTTCATCGAAGCCAAGCGCGCGCTGGCCATGGCACCGACCACGATCTCGCGCAATTGATTTGATATCAAAATGCTGTACCCTGCCGCGGCGGCGTAGCTGAAAAGCTCGCCGCCGTGCGCATTTACAGAAAGCGTCTAATCTGATTTCTCACCTATTTTCATCTTCGGCCATGGCCGAGGCTTGCCTGACAGGACGTTCGCATCATGGCGATGTTGGCGCGCTTCGCATTTCTCTCCCTGGCGGCATTGCTTGCTGCCTGCTCCAGCCGTGCGCCTGCCCCGGCGCCGGTCAAACAGCCCATGGTCTTCAGCCAGCAACCGGCGGTATCGCCTGCGGCGGAGGACGTGCTGTTCCGTGCGATCGGCCTGGTCGGCACACCCTATCGTTGGGGCGGCAACACCCCTGACTCGGGTTTCGATTGCAGCGGCCTGATCGGCTACGTGTACCGTGATGCTGCGGGCATCAGCCTGCCACGCACCACGCGCGACATGATCGTCATGCGTGCGCCCAGTGTGGACATCAATGCCCTGCAGTCCGGCGACCTTGTGTTCTTTGCCACCAATGGCGGCGCACAGGTCAGCCATGCCGGCATCTATGTCGGCGAAGGGCGTTTCGTCCATGCGCCGTCTACCGGCGGCACGGTGCGCCTGGACTATCTCTCCAGCAGCTACTGGGCCAAGGCCTATCTGCAGGCCAAGCGGGTACTGCCACCCGGCCATTTGGCGCAGAACCCCTGATCCCGGCATCTCGGCCTGCCGTTTGCTTTATCTACCGCGGATAAATTGAGCCGCTGGTAAAGGATGCGTGCTTCTTCATCGAAAGAGGCACCTCCATGAGCACCATCGAAAACGCGCTGCAGCACAATCTGCATGTGTTGGGCACCGGGCGTGAACTGGCCCGGACGGCCGAAGATTTCCTGCGCGATTATCCAGACCCTTATCAGCTGGCCATCAGCGAGGCGGCCCGCATTCTGCGCGCACGCACGGGCAAGGACTGGGATCCGCGAGAGGTCTGGTGGCATCAATTCAGCGGCGCCAGTTCCAGCAGTCGCAGTTTCACCGGTTGGGCGCATAGTGGTCCGCCGGTCAAGTCGATGCGCTTCCCCCAACTGATGGTCGAACGATTCGAGGTGGCGTTCCAGGATGCCTCGGACGAGCTGGACCTGTACGGCGGTTTCTATCGCCAGGGCGGGCATGCTTCCCGCTATGACGAGCATAACCAAGTGCCCTTGCTGGCCCGCGATGTTCAGACGGGTTTCTGGGCTTTGGACTTCGCCCAGCTTTTTCGCCAACAGGTGGCCAGTTTCTGGGGCAGGTATCGCGAAAGCTTCCGTGTGTTGGCCAAGGTCAATCTGCTCGCTGAGTGCGCGACAGCAGAAAAGGATGGGCGTTTGAGCGCCGAGGATGCGTCCAGCGTGCGGGGCATGGCGTCGCCGGAACTGGGGGCGCCGGGGCAAGTGCCGACCTTGGCGCAATTGCGCGCTGACGCTCAAACCGTCGACCTGGCTGTCAGCAGTTACCGGCTGGGGGCGCTCCAGCCGGGTCTGCATGCTTTCACTCGGCCGGGTGGCCGGGTTCTGCTGTACCTGCCATGGGCCGACCAGGCGCTGCGTGGCTTTGCGTCCCGGCAGGCCATGGCCGGATGGTTGCGAAGCCAGCTGGGAACGCCTGAAGGCAGGGCGCGCTTCGAGCAGGCCTTGATCTGCGACCCGCACGACAGTGACCTGTCCCTGGCGGTAACCCAGGCGCTGCAGGCATTGGGCGACAGTCAAAGCGATGCCGCCGCACTGGTGCTGCTCGAGCAGGGGCGTATCGAGGTCAGCGATTCGTTCTTCGGGTTCCTCGCCGATCAATCCCATGCCCAGATGCAACGCGTCGCGGCACGCATGGTCGACAACCGCCAGCTGCGCAAGGCCATGTGGCGTGGTTACCTCGGCGCTTTCCTCAAGGTATTCGGCGGTTTCGTGCCGCTGGGTTGGCCGATGTCACTGGTGCTGCTTGGCGTCACCCTGTCCAGGGTCGGGCTGGATGTGGATGCGGCGCTTCATGCGCGCAATAGGCTGGAGCGGCGCGCGGCCATGCGGGCGGCGATCCTCGACTCGATCTTCGGGGCGCTGAACATGGTCGATGTGGGGTTCGGCAGTAGCTTGGCCTCGCTCGCCTATCAGGCGCCCTTTCATGAAATTGACGTTTCGTTGGCCGACTGGGAGGTGGCTGAAGCGCCGCAATCGACGCTCGAAGAGCAGGAAGGCAACGAGCTGCTGGAGAACAAGTCGCTGGGCCATGGCCGCTTGCAGGGCATTCGTCTGGGAGGGGATGGCTCGTGCTGGATCGAGTTGGACGGCATGCCCTATCGAGTTCGCTATAGCCCGGAACTGTCCAGCTGGCTGATCGTGGATGCGGACAATCCCTTCGCTTTCGCTCCCTTGCGCCCGGTGCGCTTGGGCCCTGCTGGCGAATGGGAGCTGCTTGCTCCACCCCGGTTGGCCGGTGGCGCCCCGGAAAATGGCCTGGCCAGTGAGTCATCGGCTTTCTGGGATGAATACATGCGCACCGATATAGCACGCAGCAAGGCAATGTCCGAGGCAGCGTTGGCGCGTCAGCGGGCGTTGCTGGAGGACCGTGATTTTTTCGAGCTGGATGAGGGCAGTGACCCACAGCAGGACGAGGAAGGGTTCGACTACGCCGACGACGATGGCGCCCGTATCTATACCTACAAACACGATGGGTTCTACAAGAATCACTTGATCCTGATCTACACGGATGAAGACGGGGCGCAGATCAATCGCTACCTGCGCGAAGGCGTGCGGGAGTTCGACTACGGCGATGAAGTGGAGTACTTGAACAAGCTCGCCGACGAGTTGGAGGGTTTGCCGGAAAGCAACGAAATGCCGTTGTACCGAGGCGGGCATGGATCGCGCAGCACCAGCGGCAGCCACTTTCGCAGCGGGCAGATCAAGGTGGGTGATGTTCTGGTCAACACCGACCTCACGTCCTTCACTGAAAACCCCTACATCGTCCGGCTGTTCGCCGCCGACAACGATCTAAGGGCGAGCAGTGGCCTGGATGGCGTCTTCGACGACAGTTCGGTGGTCTTCGAGCTGCCGGCGGGCAGTTATCAGCACGGTACGCCGGTCAGCGCCTTCTCCACGCATTCCAACGAGGCAGAAACACTGTTCATGCCGGGCTCCTACTTCCGTGTCGACGTCATCAAGGAGATTCGCGGCAGCGATTACCGCTTCGTCAACGTCAAGCTGAGCGAGGTGCCCAAACCTGCGACCGGCCCGGTCTTCGAGTTGCGCACCGGCCTGCCGTTCGACAAGGCCGGCTACACCGTGCGCTTGGGGAGTGCGGAACTGGCAGACCGCTTTTTCCCCGGCTGACGGGCTTCAGGCCTGTTTGAGCAGCAACGCCACGCCGGGGAAGTACTGTCCCAGCTCGTTGTGCAGCTTGCGATAGGCATACGGGAAGTACCAGGCGATCGCGCAGGCGGTGTGCTTCTGCAGGTCGTCGACCAGGTCCTGCAGCTCTTCGGGGCTGGCGTGCTGGCCGGCTTTCCAGGGGGTGACGAACAGCGCGCCGGCCTTGAGCTGGCTGGCATACCCAATGTGCTTGGCCTGGGCGGCGGTTTCCTGCAGCGCCGAGGCCAGGTCGAGGCGGGCGATGCGTGGCCAGCGCTGGCCGGCATGCAGGTGCACAGAGGCTTCGGCGTTGCTGATCGACAGGTCGCAGCGCCCCTCGCGCTCACCCTCGTCACGTTGCTTCTTGCTCTGGTACTGCTGCAGTGTCACCAGCTCGCCTTGCCAGGCCGCTGCCGCGAGCATGCCGACGTTGGCGGCGCTGCCATGCCAGTAGGGCGCGTCAGCGTCACCTTGCAGCTGGTTGAAGCGGTCGATGCAGTCGACCCAGCGCTCCAGCGCCGGGCGCAGGAATTCGAAGTGGGTGTTGTTGATGATGAGGCCTTGCATGCTGGGCGCTCCTTGTCATTGTCATTGAGGTCAGCTAGGTTGATGGCTAAGTGATATCACTGCCATCAGTGTGGCACAAGCCGACGGATCGGCCATTGATCCAGGCCAGATCGGCCCGCGTTCGATTGACGCTCCCGGTGCAACCCTCTAACCTTCGCGGCGTGTTTCAGGTGCCCTGCGAACCGTGGTTTGGCAGGGTGAAACTGGGAAGCCGGTGGGCGCCAGAAGGCGCGATTCCGGCGCTGCCCCCGCAACGGTAAGTGAGTGCAAAACCGCGCAGGGCCACTGGGTGCAAGCACCCGGGAAGGCGCGCAGGCAAGGGCCAGATGCCCGCTCACGAGCCCGGAGACCGGCCTGGAACTGCCAACGGCATCACGGAGGGTGATGCGCAGTGCGATGTGGCCCAGGCCACGGCCCCTGCGTGTTCTCCGTCTGCCCGCCTTTTACCTGTCGCCCGGTTGCGACAGCTGCGGAGAACCCTGATGAGCGAATCCCCCGAACGCGACGAACGCCACCTGGCGCGCATGCAGCGCAAGAAGGCGCTCATCGACGAGCGCATCGCCAACGCCCCTAACGAATGCGGCTTGCTGCTGGTCCTCACCGGCAACGGCAAGGGCAAGAGCAGCTCGGCCTTCGGCATGCTCGCCCGGGCCATGGGGCACGGCATGCAGTGCGGCGTGGTGCAGTTCATCAAGGGCCGCAACAGCACCGGCGAGGAGCTGTTCTTCCGGCGCTTCCCCGAGCAGGTGAGCTACCACGTGATGGGCGAGGGCTTCACCTGGGAAACCCAGGACCGCCAGCGCGACATCGCCGCCGCCGAAGCCGCCTGGGCCGTGTCGCGCCAATTGCTGCAGGACCCATCGATCCAGTTCGTCGTGCTCGATGAGCTGAACATCGCCCTCAAGCACGGCTACCTCGACCTCGACCAGGTGCTCAGCGATATCCAGGCCCGCCCGCCGATGCAGCACGTGATCGTCACTGGCCGTGCGGCCAAGCCCGAGATGGTCGAACTGGCCGATACCGTCACCGAGATGGGCATGCTCAAACATGCGTTCCAGGCTGGTATCCGCGCGCAGAAGGGCGTTGAACTGTGAGTGAAGCACGTCAGTGCCCGGCGGTGCTGATCGCAGCGCCAGCCTCCGGCCAGGGCAAGACCACCGTCACCGCCGCCCTGGCGCGCCTGCACCGCAACCTCGGGCGCAAGGTGCGAGTGTTCAAGTGCGGCCCGGACTTCCTCGACCCGATGATTCTCGAGCGTGCCAGCGGCGCGCCGGTGTACCAGCTGGACCTGTGGATGATCGGTGCCGATGAGAGCCGTCGCCTGCTGTGGGAAGCGGCCGGCGATGCCGACCTGATCCTGATCGAAGGGGTGATGGGGCTGTTCGACGGCACCCCGTCGAGCGCCGACCTTGCGCGCCACTTCGGCGTGCCGGTGCTGGCCGTGATCGACGGCACGGCCATGGCCCAGACCTTCGGCGCCCTGGCCCTGGGCCTGGCGCGCTACCAGCCGGACCTGCCGTTTGCCGGTGTGCTGGCCAACCGCGTCGGCACCTTGCGCCACGCGCAACTGCTCGAAGGCAGCCTGACCGAAGGCCTGCGCTGGTACGGCGGGCTGTCCCGCGAGCGTGGCATCGAGCTGCCCAGCCGCCACCTGGGGCTGGTCCAGGCCAGCGAGCTGAACGACCTGGATGCGCGCCTGGACGCCGCCGCCGAAGCACTCGCCGCCAGTTGCGATGCGGCGTTGCCGCCAGCGGTGAGCTTTGCCGCGCCAGCGCCTGCGGAGCTTTCGACTTCGCTCAAGGGGGTACGCATCGGCGTGGCCCGCGACGAAGCCTTCGCCTTCACCTACGGCGCCAACCTGGAGCTGCTGCGCAACCTTGGCGCGCACCTCGAGTTCTTCTCGCCGCTGCATGACCGCGAAATGCCCGCCGTGGATAGCCTGTACCTGCCCGGCGGCTACCCGGAGCTTCACCACCACGCACTGGCCGCCAACGCGCCGATGCTGGAGGCGATCCGCGCCCACCACGCCCAGGGCAAGCCGTTGCTGGCCGAATGCGGCGGCATGCTTTACCTGCTCGATGCCCTGACCGACGTGGCCGGCGAACGCGCCGCGCTGCTCGGCCTGCTGCCGGGCGAGGCGACCATGCAGAAGCGCCTGGCCGCCCTGGCCTTGCAGGCGGTCGAACTGCCCGAAGGCACCCTGCGCGGGCACACCTACCACCACTCGCTGACCAGCACCACGCTGGAACCGATCGCCCGCGGCCTGAGCCCCAACGGCGGCCGTGGCAACGAAGCGGTGTACCGCCAGGGCCGGCTGACCGCCTCCTACGTGCATTTCTACTTCCCCTCCAACCCCGACGCGGCGGCGGCGCTGCTGCGACCATGAGCGAGCACGCCTACAGCGACGCCGAGCGCGCAGCCGTCTACCGGGCCATCGGTGAGCGCCGCGACATGCGCCATTTCGCCGGTGGCGAGGTGGCGCCTGAGCTGCTCGGGCGCCTGCTGGCCGCCGCGCACCAGGCGCCGAGCGTCGGCCTGATGCAGCCGTGGCGTTTCATCCGCATCACCCGAACCGAGCTGCGCACGCGTATCCAGGCGTTGGTGGAGGATGAGCGGGTACGCACCGCCGACGCCTTGAACGAGCGCTCCGATGAATTCATGAAGCTCAAGGTCGAGGGCATCAACGACTGCGCCGAACTGTGGGTGGCGGCGTTGATGGACAACCGCGAGCCGCACATCTTCGGCCGCCGCACCCTGCCGGAAATGGACCTGGCTTCGCTGGCCTGTGCCATCCAGAACCTCTGGCTGGCGGCGCGTGCCGAGGGCCTGGGCATGGGCTGGGTGTCGCTGTTCGAGCCACAGGCCCTGGCCGAGCTGCTGGGCATGCCCGCCGGGGCCAAACCGGTGGCGGTGCTGTGCCTGGGCCCGGTGACCGAGTTCTACCCGGCGCCGATGCTGGTGCTGGAAAACTGGGCCGAACAACGGCCCCTGAGCGAAATGCTGTACGAGAACCATTGGGGAGACCGGCCATGAGCGTGGCCTTGCTGACTGTCGCGGGCGTGGCCCTGGACGCCTTGCTCGGCGAGCCGCAACGCCGGCACCCGTTGGTGGGCTTCGGCAACCTGGCGGCGAACCTGGAGCGGCGCCTGAATGCCGGTGGCCGTGGCTGGCGCAGCCATGGTGTCAGCGCCTGGTTCCTTGCCGTGGTGCCCCTGACCCTGCTGGCGCTGATGCTGTCCTGGCTGCCGTACGTTGGCTGGCTCGTCGATGTGCTGGCGCTGTACTGCGCGCTGGGCTTGCGCAGCCTCGGCGAGCATGTGCTGCCGGTGGCCCAGGCCCTGCGCCAGGGTGACCTGGACGAAGCGCGGCGCCGGGTTGGTTACCTGGTCAGCCGCGAAACCCGCGAGCTGGACGAGCCCGCCGTCGCCCGCGCAGCCACTGAATCCGTGCTGGAGAACGGCAGCGATGCCGTGTTCGCCGCGCTGTTCTGGTTTGCCGTGGCCGGTGCGCCGGGGGTGGTGCTGTATCGCCTGAGCAATACCCTCGATGCCATGTGGGGGTATCGCAACGAACGCTTCGAACGCTTTGGCTGGTGCGCGGCGCGCATCGACGACGTGCTCAACTACATTCCCGCGCGCCTGGTGGCGCTGACCTACGCCGTGCTCGGCAAGACCCGCCTGGCGCTGCGCTGCTGGCGCCAGCAGGGGCCGCTGTGGGACAGCCCCAACGCCGGCCCGGTGATGGCCGCCGGCGCTGGTGCGCTGGGTGTGGAGCTCGGAGGGCCTGCGGTGTACCACGGCGAGCTGCACGAGCGGCCGCGCCTGGGCGAGGGGCCGATGGCCGACGCCGGCGCCATCGAGCGCGGCTGGAGCCTGGTGCAACGCGGGGTGTGGCTATGGTTGCTGGTGATCTGCCTGGGGAGTTACCTGAATGCTTGAGCACGGTGGCCGCCTGCTGCGGGCGGTGGCGCAATACGCAATTGCCCGCGAGCGTTGGCTCGACCTGTCCAGCGGCATCGCGCCCTGGCCCTATGCCGTGCCGTCGATTCCCCAGGAGGCCTGGGCGCGACTGCCGGAAACCGAAGACGGCCTGGAACAGGCGGCGCGGACCTACTATCACGCCGATCTGTTGCTGGCCGTGGCCGGTTCCCAGGCGGCGATCCAGGCCCTGCCGCAGCTGCGCGCGCCTGGCCGGGTCGGGGTGTTGACACCCTGTTATGCCGAACATCCACACGCCTGGCAGCGTGCCGGGCACAGGCTGGTCGAACTGGCTGACGAGCAGGTCGATGAGGCCATCGACAGCCTCGACGTGCTGGTGCTGGTCAACCCCAACAACCCCACCGGCAGGCTGATCCCCCGTGAGCGTCTGCTGGCCTGGCATGCCCGGCTGGCAGAGCGCGGCGGCTGGCTGGTGGTCGACGAAGCGTTCATCGACAACACCCCGGGGCTCAGCCTGTGCGGCCATGTCGTCGATAGGCCTGGGCTGATCGTGTTGCGCTCGTTCGGCAAGTTCTTCGGCCTGGCGGGGGTGCGGTTGGGCTTCGTGATGGCGCAGCCGGCACTGCTGCAGGCGCTGGCCGAGCTGCTGGGGCCGTGGACGGTGAGCGGCCCGACCCGAGTGCTGGGCAAGGTGTGCCTGGCCGATGAACTGGCCCACCTGATGCAGATCGACCGCTGCGCCAAGGCCCGCGCGCGGCTGGTGGCGCTGCTCGGCGAAGCCGGCCTGGCGCCGACGGGGGGCTGCGACCTGTTCCAGTACGTGGCCACCGAGCGTGCTGCGCAATTACATGAATTCCTCGCCCGGCGCGGCATCCTCGTGCGCCTGTTCGAGCAACCGGCGGCGCTGCGCTTCGGCCTGCCGGCTAATGCGGCGCAGGAGCAGCGCCTGCGCGCGGCGCTACTGGATTATCAAAAGGAATCGGCATGACCACCCTGATGGTGCAAGGCACCACTTCCGATGCCGGCAAAAGCACGCTGGTCACCGCCCTGTGCCGCTGGCTGCTGCGCCAAGGCGTTGCCGTGGTGCCGTTCAAACCGCAGAACATGGCGCTCAATAGCGCAGTGACCGCCGACGGTGGCGAAATCGGCCGCGCCCAGGCGGTGCAGGCCCAAGCCTGCCGGCTGGCGCCGCACACCGACATGAACCCGGTGCTGCTCAAGCCCAACAGCGACACCGGTGCCCAGGTAATCATCCATGGGCGTGCTGTCACCAGCATGAACGCTGTGGCTTACCATGGCTATAAAGCCATTGCCATGCAGGCGGTGCTGGCCTCCCATGAGCGGCTTGAACAGGCCTATCACGTGGTGATGGTCGAAGGCGCAGGCTCGCCTGCCGAGATCAACCTGCGCGCCGGCGACATCGCCAACATGGGCTTTGCCGAAGCGGTCGACTGCCCGGTGATCCTGGTGGCCGATATCAACCGTGGCGGGGTGTTCGCTCACCTGGTGGGCACCCTGGAACTGCTCTCGCCGAGCGAGCAGGCGCGGGTCAAAGGCTTCGTCATCAACCGCTTCCGTGGCGATATCGCCTTGCTGCAACCGGGCCTGGACTGGCTGGAGCAGCGCACCGGCAAGCCGGTGCTTGGCGTGTTGCCCTTCGTCACCGACCTGCACCTGGAGGCCGAGGACGGCATCGACGTGCGCCAGGCGGCCAAGGGCGAACGGCTGCTCAAGGTGATAGTCCCGGTGCTGCCGCGCATCAGCAACCACACCGATTTCGACCCGCTGCGCCTGCACCCGCAGGTCGACCTGCAATTCATCGGCCCGGGCCAGCCGATCCCGCCCGCCGACCTGATCATCCTGCCCGGCTCCAAGAGCGTGCGCGGCGACCTCGCGCAGTTGCGCGCGCGTGGCTGGGACACGGCCATCGCCCGGCACTTGCGCTACGGCGGCAAGCTGATCGGCATTTGCGGAGGTTTGCAGATGCTGGGCCGCGAAGTGCACGACCCGCTCGGGCTGGAAGGCCCGGCCGGTGCCAGTGCCGGGCTTGGCCTGCTGGACTACGAGACGGTGCTTGAGGCCGAGAAGCAACTGCGCAACGTCAGCGGCACACTGGCGTTGGAGCAGTCACCGATAGCGGGCTACGAAATTCATGCCGGTGTCACCCGTGGCCCGGCCCTGGAGTATCCGGCCGTACAGTTGCAAGACGGCCGCAGCGACGGTGCCATCAGCGCCGACGGGCAGATTCTCGCCACCTATCTGCACGGCCTGTTCGAAGGCAGCCAATCGTGCGCGGCACTGCTGCGTTGGGCCGGGCTCGCCGATGTGCAGGCCATCGACTACGAGGCCCTGCGCGAGCGCGATATCGAGCGCCTTGCCGACCTGGTCGAGCAGCACCTGGACACCGCGCACCTGCGCCAGCTGTGTGGAATCACTGCCCATGCGTAACCTGATCCTCGGCGGCGCCCGCTCGGGCAAGAGCCGCCTGGCCGAGCAACTGGCCAGCAGCAGCGGCCTGCCGGTGACCTACATCGCCACCAGCGAGCCGTTGGATGGCGAGATGAACGAACGGGTACGCCTGCACCGCGAACGCCGCCCGGCCGACTGGGGGCTGATCGAAGAGCCCCTGGCCCTGGCCAAGGTGCTGCGTGCCGAAGCCGGAGCAGGGCGTTGCCTGCTGGTGGACTGCCTGACGCTGTGGCTGACCAACCTGCTGATGCTCGACGACGAGCAACGCCTGGTGCAGGAGCGCGATGCGCTGCTGGCGTGCCTTGAGCAGTTGCCGGGCACGATCATCCTGGTCAGCAACGAAACCGGCCTGGGCGTGGTGCCCATGGGCGAACTGACCCGTCGCTATGTCGACCACGCCGGGCTGTTGCACCAGGCCGTGGCCGAGCGCTGCCAGCGCGTGGTACTGACCGTGGCCGGACTCCCTCTCATGCTCAAAGGACCCGCTCTATGACCCAGATGTGGTGGCGTGATGCCTGCCAAACCCTCGACACCGCCGCCATGGACCAGGCCCGCGCCCGTCAGCAGCAACTGACCAAGCCCGCCGGTTCCCTCGGCCAGCTCGAAGGCCTGGCGATCCACCTGGCCGCCTTGCAGGGGCGCGAGCGGCCCAGCGTGGACAAGGTCGCGATCAGCATTTTCGCCGGCGACCACGGTGTGGTGGAGGAGGGCATCTCCGCCTACCCGCAAGCGGTGACCGGGCAGATGCTGCGCAACTTCGTCGGCGGCGGCGCGGCAATCAGCGTGCTGGCCCGCCAGCTGGATGCACGCCTTGAGGTGGTCGACCTCGGCACCATCGATCCATCCCTGGAGCTGCCCGGCGTGCATCACCTGCGCCTGGGCGCGGGCACGGCCAACTTCGCCCGCCAGCCGGCGATGAGCGAGACCCAGCTGGCCGCAGCCCTGCAGGCTGGTCGCGACAGCGCCCTGCGTGCAGTCGAGGACGGCGCCCAGCTGTTCATCGGCGGCGAGATGGGCATTGGCAACACCACGGCGGCCGCGGCCCTGGCCAGCACCTTGCTGAGCTGCCCGGCGCGTGAACTGAGCGGGCCGGGCACTGGCCTGGACAGCGCCGGTGTGCGGCACAAGGCCGAGGTGATCGAGGCGGCGCTGGTGCTGCACGGGTTGCGCGCCGACCAACCGCTGCAGGCCCTGGCCTGTGTCGGTGGTTTCGAGATCGCCGCGCTGGCCGGCGCTTACCTGGCCTGTGCCCAGCACGGCGTGGCGGTGTTGGTCGATGGCTTCATCTGCAGCGTCGCCGCCCTGGTGGCGGTGCGCTTGAACCCGCTGTGCCGCCCTTGGCTGCTGTTCGCCCACCAGGGCGCCGAGCCAGGCCACAAGACACTGCTGGCCGCGTTGCAGGCCGAGCCACTGCTGGCCCTGGGCCTGCGCCTGGGTGAAGGCAGCGGTGCGGCGCTGGCTGTGCCGCTGTTGCGCCTGGCCTGTGCCCTGCACGGGCAAATGGCGACCTTCGCCGAGGCGGCGGTGGCGGATCGCCCGGCATGATCCTCGACCTGCTGCGCCACGGCGAGACCGAACTGGGTGGCGGCCTGCGCGGCAGCCTGGACGATGCACTGACCGCCACCGGCTGGGCGCAGATGCGTCAGGCCGTGGCCCAGGCTGGCCCATGGGACATCGTGGTCAGCTCACCGCTGCAACGCTGCGCGCTGTTCGCCGACGAGCTGGGTGCGCGGCTGGGCTTGCCGGTGCAGCGCGAGGCGGATGTGCGCGAGCTGCACTTTGGCGACTGGGAAGGGCGCAGCGCGGCGCAGATCATGCTGACCGAAGCCGATGCCCTGGGCCTGTTCTGGAACGACCCCTACGCCTTCACGCCGCCGGCCGGCGAGCCGGTGCTGGCGTTTGCCGGGCGGGTTGTGGCAGCGGTCGAGCGCCTGGCCCGCGAGCATGCCGGCAAGCGCGTGCTGCTGGTCACCCACGGCGGGGTGATGCGCCTGTTGCTGGCCAGGGCGCGTGGTTTGCCTCGTGAGCAGCTGCTGCAAGTCGAAGTTGGCCATGGCGCGTTGATGCGCCTTGAGGTCAGCCTTGACGGCCATCTGAGCGAGGTTGGCTGAGATGCTGCCGTTCTGGATTGCCCTGCAGTTTCTCAGCAGCCTGCCGGTAAGCCTGCCAGGTATGCCGACGCCTGCGCAGATGGGCCGTTCGCTGCTGTTCTATCCCGTGGTCGGCTTGCTGTTCGGCCTGCTGCTGTGGCTGGCCAGCCATTTGATGCAGGGTGTGGCTGCGCCCTTGCAGGCGGCGCTGTTGCTGGCATTGTGGGTGCTGCTCAGCGGCGCTCTGCACCTCGACGGCCTGGCCGACAGCGCCGATGCCTGGCTGGGCGGCTTCGGCGATCGCGAGCGCACCCTGCAGATCATGAAGGACCCGCGTAGCGGGCCGATTGCGGTGGTCACCCTGGTGCTGCTGCTGCTGCTCAAATTCTGCGCGCTGTGGGTGCTGGTCGAGCACGGGGCCGGCGGCGTGCTGGTGTTGGCGCCGGTGGTTGGGCGGGCGGCCATGCTCGGGTTGTTCCTGAGTACACCTTATGTGCGGGCAGGCGGGCTGGGGGCGGCGTTGGCCGAGCACTTGCCGCGCCAGACCGCAGGATGGGTGCTGCTGGGGTGTGCGCTGGCAAGCGTAGTGCTTGGCGGCTGGGCGGTGTTCTGGCTGCTTGGGCTGGCGTTGTTGGTGTTTGCCGGGCTGCGCCGGTTGATGTGCAAGCGGCTGGGCGGTACTACCGGAGACACCGCAGGCGCGGTGCTGGAACTGCTGGAATTGACGGTGGTGGTTGGGCTGGCGGTAATGGCCGGCTGATTGGTCGGTTGTCAGCGCAGGCCTCATCGCGGGGCAAGCCCGCTCCCACAATGCGGGAGCGGGCTTGCCCCGCGATGAGGCCATGAGTTTTGAAATTTCTTGCAACATCCATATTGCGGGTATATACACGTATCCATGCTGACCAGTGAATGCATCTGTACCCATCTGCGTCGCGCCGCCCGTGGGGTGAGCCGGCATTACGACGAGGCCCTTGCCGGCTTCGGCATCAATGTCGCCCAGTTTTCCCTGCTGCGCCATGTGCAGCGGCTCGACCGGCCGAGCATCACCAGCCTGGCCGAGGCCATGGGCCTTGAGCGCAGCACCTTGGGCCGCAACCTGCGGGTGCTGGAGGCCGACGGGCTGGTGCGACTGGCCGACGGCGACGACCAACGCAACCGGCTGGTGCTGTTGAGCGAGGCGGGCAAGGCGCGGCTTGAAGCGGCGCACCCGGCCTGGCAGCAGGCCCAACAGCAACTGGTGGAACAACTGGGCGAAGGCCAGCGCGACGAGCTGGTGCGCCTGCTGGAGCGGCTGGCTTGATCCATTACGATCATAAGCGGGTATATACCCGCATAAACCTTGCGATGTGCTGGAGACAACGACAATGACTTCCGTGTGGCGAACCAGCGGTTGGGTGCTTCTGGGGGCGGCGCTGATCCTGGCGCTGTCATTGGGTGTGCGGCATGGCTTCGGCCTGTTCCTGGCACCGATGAGCGCCGATTTCGGCTGGGGCCGCGAGGTGTTCGCCTTCGCCATCGCCCTGCAGAACCTGATCTGGGGCCTGGCCCAGCCGTTCTCCGGCGCGCTGGCCGACCGGCTGGGCGCGGCGAAGGTGGTGATCATCGGCGGCATCCTGTACGCCACGGGGCTGGTGCTGATGGGCATGGCCGACTCGATCTGGTCGCTGTCGCTCAGTGCCGGCCTGTTGATCGGCATCGGGCTGTCAGGCACATCGTTCTCGGTGATTCTCGGCGTGGTCGGCCGTGCCGTGCCGCCGGAAAAGCGCAGCATGGCCATGGGCATCGCCAGCGCGGCGGGTTCGTTCGGGCAGTTCGCCATGCTGCCTGGCACCCTCGGCCTGATCCAGTGGCTGGGCTGGTCGGCGGCGCTGCTGGTGCTGGGCCTGATGGTGGCGCTGATCGTGCCGTTGGTGGGCCTGTTGCGCGACAACCCGATGCCTGCCCATGGCGCCGATCAGAGCCTCGGCCAGGCGTTGCGCGAGGCCTGCTCGCATTCGGGCTTCTGGTTGCTCGCCCTGGGCTTCTTCGTTTGCGGCTTCCAGGTGGTGTTCATTGGTGTGCACCTGCCGGCCTACCTGGTCGACCAGCACCTGCCGGCGATTACCGGTACCACGGTGCTGGCGCTGGTCGGGCTGTTCAACATCGTCGGTACCTACACCGCCGGCTGGCTGGGCGGGCGCATGTCCAAGCCGCGCCTGCTGACCGCGTTGTACTTGCTGCGGGCAGTGGTGATCGTGCTGTTCCTGTGGGCGCCGGTGACCCAGGTCAGCGCCTACCTGTTCGGCATCGCCATGGGCTTGCTGTGGCTGTCGACGGTGCCGTTGACCAATGGCACCGTGGCCACGCTGTTCGGTGTGCGCAACCTGTCCATGCTCGGCGGCATCGTGTTCCTGTTCCATCAGTTGGGGGCGTTCCTGGGTGGCTGGCTGGGCGGTGTGGTGTATGACCAGACCGGCAGCTACGACCTGGTCTGGCAGATCTCGATCCTGCTCAGCCTGCTGGCCGCCGCACTCAACTGGCCGGTGCGCGAGCGCCCGGTAGCCCGCTTGCAGGCGCAGGCGGCATGAACCGCCTGCTGGGGCGCGGCCTGCTGGCGCTTGCCGTCGTGTTGCTGCTGGCGCTGGCCTGGTGGGGCTGGCACCAGGGCGGGCTGGCGTTGCTGCAACTGGGCATGAGCCTGTGTTAGGCGCTACCCTGCAAGAAGCATTTTCCTGCAGGAGCACCCTTTGATGCATGCACGCTGGCTGACCTTACCCCTGCTGGCCCTGGCCGCAGCCACTTCGAGCTGGGCCGCGGATTGCCCGAAGCTGCTGCAGGGCAACCTGCCCGAACTGCGTGGCAAGGAGCAGATCGACCTGTGCCAGCGCTTTGCCGGCAAGCCGCTGGTGGTGATCAATACCGCCAGCTATTGCGGCTTCGCCCCGCAGTTCGAAGGGCTGGAGACGACCTACAAGGCCTACCACGGCCAGGGGCTTGAGATGCTGGGCGTGCCGTCCAACGACTTCAAGCAGGAAGACGCCGACAGCGAGAAGACCGCCAAGGTCTGCTACGCCAACTACGGCGTGACCTTCACCATGACCAAGACCCAGCCGGTACGGGGCAAGGATGCGATCCCGCTGTTCGTCGAGCTGGCGCGCCAGAGCAGCGCGCCGAAGTGGAACTTCTACAAGTACGTGGTGGACCGCAAGGGCAAGGTCATCGGCAATTTCTCCAGCCTGACCAAGCCGGATGATCCGGCGTTTACTGCGGCGATCGAGAAGGCGATTGCTTCGCAGCCGTGAGCTGACCTCAACGAGCGTGCACCGTCAGCGCCACCAGGCGCACGACCAGTGGCCGTACCATCAGCACACAAACAAAGGCCACCGGCATCGCCAGCTGGTAGGCCTTGAGCACCTTGCCCAGGTAATCGTCATCCACTCCGGCGGTGGCTGCGGTGATCACGAAGCACATCAGCATGGCCATGATCCCCGACATGAAAAAAGCAAAGACATAGGGTGTCGCACCTGGGTGCAGCTTGCGTCGGTTGCGCAGGGTAAGAGGCTCGTTCATGGCTATTCCTGTTCCAAAGGTGAGGGCGCAGGTTAGCAATGGCTGCCCAGGCGCCTGTAGACCTTACCCAGTGTGTTCTTTATAAAGAGATTCTTACGAATCCGAAGGGCACGACATGGACCTGCTCAACGCCATCCGCAGTTTCATCAAGGTGGTCGAGGCCGGCAGCATTGCCGGGGGCGCCCGCGTGCTGGGGCTTAGCCCGGCAGCCGTCAGCCAGAACCTGGCGCGCCTGGAGGCTCATCTGCAGGTCCGCCTGCTGTCGCGTACCACACGCAGTATGGCGCTTACACCGGCAGGCAGCCTGTACTACGCGCGGGTGAGCCATATCGAGCGTGACCTGGCCCTGGCCGAGCAAGCCGTGACCACCCCCGACAGCGAACCCCAGGGCAGGTTGTGCATTGCCTCGAGTTCGGCCTTCGGTCGGCATGTGCTGGCGCCGTTGATCCCGGCGTTCGCTGCGCGCTATCCGCAGCTTTCGATAGAGTTGGTGATGACTGACCGCAAGGTCAATCATGCCCGCGAGGACGTCGACGTCAGCCTGCGCATCACCCCGCAGCTTGAAGATCATCTGCTGGCCCGGCATATCGCGCGCATCCCCTTCATCTGCTGTGCCTCGCCCGGTTACCTGGCCGCCAACGGCTGGCCGGCTACGCCCGAGGCGCTGCGCGAACATCGCTGCCTGGTGTTCCGCTACCCGGTGGACGGGCGCTTCCTGCCTTGGGGGTTCATGCGCGATGGCTTGCGTTTCGAGGCCCAGTTCGGGCCGGTGCTGATCAGCGACGACATCGATGCCCTGACCCAGATGGCACTGAACGATGGCGGCATCACCCGCCTGGCGGAGTTCATCACGCGACCGCACCTGGATGCCGGGCGGCTGGTGCCCTTGTTCGAGTTCAGCGACAACGCCCAGGCCTATGCCCAGACCGAGCCGATGGATGTCTACCTGTGCCTGGCGGACCGTCATGCAATGACCACCAAGGTGCGTGCGTTCATGACGTATCTGCAGGATTGTCTGGGCGACAGCTGGTCTGTGCAGGCATGAAAAAACCGCCACGAGGGCGGTTTTTTCATGCTGCGGCAGTGGCTCAGAAGCGGTAGGTGAGGGATGCACCGACGCCGTGGGCACTGTTTTCGTACTTGGCCTGGTAGCTGCCCTTGGTCGAGCTCGCCAGGTTGACCTTGGTGTCTTCCTCCCACAGGTAGGAGTAAGCCACGTCGATGGTCATGTCGTCGGTCGGGCTGTAGCCGGCGCCCAGGCTGAAGATCTTGCGATCGCCAGTGGGGATGCGCGGCGAACGGTCGTGGTTGTTGGTCGGCGACTGGTCCATGGAGAAGCCAGTGCGCAGGGTCCACTCCTTGTTCACCTTGTAGGCCGCACCGATGGCGCCAGCCCAGGTGTCATGCCAGTTCTGCTCCTCGGTGATGGTGCCCAGCCCGCGCCCGATCGGGTTGGCGGCAACTTGTGCCGGCAGCTCGTTGGTGACGGTGATGTCTTTCAGGCGGCTCCAGCGGGTGAAGGTGGTGCCTGCGTACAGGGTCCACTGGTCATCCAGCTCGTGAGTGATCGAGAAGTCGGCCGACTCCGGCGTCTTGATCTTCAGTTCGGCGTCGAACTTGCTGCCACTGAACGGGCCGAGGAACGCGTTGTTGACCTTGGTATCGCCTTCGAGCTTGTAGTCGACCATCGAGTGGTAGGTCAGGCCGATGCGGGTGCGGTCGGTGGCCTGGATCATGATGCCGATGTTGTAGCCGACGGCGGTGTCGTCACCCTTGATCTTCACTTCGCCGTCGTTGCGGCCAGGGGTGAGCGGGTTGACGGTGTTCGAGCCCAGCTCGCCCTTGATGCGGTTGATGGTCGGACCGAAGCCGATCGACACCTTGTCGTTGAAGGCATAGCTGACGGTGGGCTGGAAGGTCACCACTTCGACGTGGCTCTTCTTGCCCCAGTAGCGTGCGGCGTCGCCGCTGCCGTAGTCGGTAACCAGGCCGAACGGTACGTACACACCGAAACCGACGCTCCAGTTATCGTCGATCGGCTTGACGTAGTAGCCCATCGGCACGCCGACGACCGGGACCATGTCACCATCGGTTTCCCCCCCGAGGTTGCTGCCACGGCCGGAAATGTCGGATTTTGCAAAGATGGCTGCGCCACCCACGGTAATTTGTTCGCGCTTGAGGCGCGCCATGCCCGCCGGGTTGCCGTACACGGTGCTGGCATCTTCGGCAGAAGAAGAACGACCCGCGAAACCTGTCCCCATGCCGCTGACACTTTGTTCGTTCAGCGCGAAACCGCTGGCGAGCAAGTGGCTGGAAGCGAGGGCAACGGCAATACCGAGGGAGGTTTTGAGCATTGCTTTTTTCATTATTAGAAACTCCTTGGGATCTCCGGGGCGGAAAGCTACCAACAAATCTCGCTCCACGCTATAGGCTGTATCGCAGGAGTTAGAGCGGTTTTGTAGGACAATCCGACCAAAATTCCTTTTTTCCGGGGTGTATACGAGAACAACTCTCAGAACGGTTCTGTCGCAACGGGTTCGATGCAGTGCTGCCAGGCCCTGGTGAAGTCACGCAAGCGGCCCTGGGGGTTGAAGGTCTGGCGCCAGATGCGCGCCAGACCCAGCAGGTCGTCGGCGGCGGGGAGCGGGGTGGCCTGCTCCTCGATGAGCATCCAGGCAATGGCGGTGGCGTAACGCAGGTTGACCGTGAGTTCCAGGTGCGGCCCGCCGAGGAAGGCGTGCTGGCTGGCCAGGCCGCGGACCAGGCTGGCCAGCTCCGGGTCGCGGGCGAGGAACTGGTCCCACAGGCAGCGGTGGCGGTGCTCGGCAATGCGGTACAGGCCGTGGCCGCGTCGGTCGTGCAAGGCAGAGCCCAGTGCCGACTGGCTGGCGGCAACGCCCAGTAACAATGCTTCGGCGCTTTCGCAGTGGCGGTTCAGGTAGATCAGCGTTGGCCGGATCACGTATCGACTCAACTCGTTCGCAGCGATGCCCATGGTGCCCTCGAACAGATCAGGACCGACGGGCGCTGGAGCTTGGCAGCTGGTGAGTGGTCAGGCCCGTCGGAAGCGACCACGGCCGCTCGAGTTGAAGTGTAGTGTGATAAGCATGGTGTAAAGGGCTGTTTTTAAATCGATTGCTGCCTGAGGTCCCGGGGCATATGCCCGCTGGCAATTAAGCCAAGAACCGTCAGGCAGCTTGCATGGGCATGGATTCATGGCATGAATCGCGTGCCATTCGTTCATGCAACCAGCGACTGGCGGGTGCGCTCGATCACTGCCTGCAAGGGCTCGGCGCGGGTGTACTGCTCCGGGTACAGGCGCTCGGAGTGGCAAGCGACGCCGTACTCGTCGACCAGAGTGAAGCTGAAGCTGCCCTTGCGGGGCGCGACGATCAGGCACTTCAGTGGAGCGAAGGCTTTGGAGAGGGTGCCAGCGGCAACCTGAATTTGATGATGGTTACTCATAATTGTTGGATGTTCCTGCGTAAGACACGGGGTTTGATCCGTGCACAATAGAAACGTTCCAGTGACGTCTTTATTAAGGAGACGCAGAACCTGACTGGAACAGGGCAGCCAGAGTGGCGCAAGCAAAGGTGGGCGCTGGGCTGACTGGTAGGTACGACAAAAGGCAGGCAGCACACCGGGGCCAGGGTTCAAGGCACCGGGGAAGATCCTGATCAATCTGAGACGTGATTCGTGCTTGAGCAGCGTTGGCTGCCAAGTGGATCATCGAATGGGCCGGTCCTGATGGGGCATTGCCTGCTCGTTGTCGAGGGGTATGCGAGGACTGAGTGGCCGGAATTGACTTTCAGCTGGGTACTAACAGGGCGCACCCTACACGAATGTTCGAGGGGTGGCAAGCATCCAGTTGTTTTCAGCGAAGCCGGCCATTATGTCGATTCTTGTCGGTGCTGGGAAGAGGGGAACTGCCCCGTCAAATACCGGGATGGCCTGTTTTCGAGCACGCCCATGCCGTTTGATGGTGCACTTGTACACATTTGAGACAGTGGCTGTTAGCCGCGTGCAACAAGCTGCAAAGGCTTCGCCAATGACTTGACTGCGAGCTTAAGTCAATGAAAAAAAACACTAATTTTTACTGGTGAAAAAATCGACAGTTTGACTGTAAGCCCCGGTTCATAGGGGTTTGCGGGCTTCGCGATGGGGTTGTCCACCGAGTTATCCACAGCTTCTGTGGATTGTCCCGAGCACTTGCTCTAGCACGGGCGTGCCAGCTGTTTCAGCAAGTGTCCGACAATCGGGTGATGCTGCGGGGGTAGAGATAGGCCTCGCAAAAACGTCAAGAAAAAAACATGAAAAAAAATCGATATTGGCCAAAAGTCTGCCGGGCCGTGGCGAAAAAAAAAGAGTAGAGTGGCGCGCCTCTTGAGTCACCTACGCTGTCGGTCATGAAGTTTCGCGGTAAACACCTCGCCGGTCCGGATGCATCGCTGCCCCCCAAAAAACACTTTTCCCTGAAAGTTGCCTTGTGGCTGCTCGACAGCCCGCGCCTGGGCGACAAACCCAGCGTCAAGCACCTGGCCGGGCGTATGCTCAAACAGCCGGCCCGCCAGGGCGTGGTGGTGGCCCAGAGCCGCCTGGGGCAGATGCTGTGCCGCGACTGTGGCAACGCCCGCGACCGGCGCATCGGCCACGACCTGCTGCGCCAGGCAGCACGTGCCGGTGATCGCCGCGCACAGCTGGAATACGGGCGTGCATGCCAGGCTCAGGAGCCCGAGCAGGCGCGTTACTGGCTGGAGCTGGCGGCGGGGCAGGGCTCTCAGGAGGCGCGAAGGTTGTTGCGCCAGTGGTGCGACAGCTAATCGCGGGGCAAGCCCGCTCCCACGCTGCGATGAGGCCTCGCAGGCAACCTGCCCACGCTGCTGATAAGCTGCGCAGCATTCGCAAATGATCGTTCGGGGTAAGCATGGCAGTGGATCTGGCCAGCATTCTGCTGGGGTTGGTGGCGGGTGCCTTGCCCTGCCTGGGATGGGTCATTCAGGTGCAGCGCCGCCAGGGTGCCCGGGACGCTGAGCGGACCTTGCTCGAAGAGCGCCTGAGCAGTGCTCAGCTGGCCCAGGAAGGCCTGCAGGCTCAGCTCGACGCCGGCCGTGACGAGATCAGCGACCTGAGCGAAGCCAACACCGTCAAGCAGGCCCAGTTGGCCGCCCAGGGGCGCGAACTGGAGCTGTTGCAGATCGACCGCGACAACGCCCGCGACGCCGCCCACGCCTGGAGCCTGGAGCGTGCCAACCGTGAAGCCGAGCTGCGCCGTTTCGAAGCGCAGGCGGCTCGCCTAGAGGCCGAGTTGCGTGAGCAGCAGGAAAGCCACCAGCAGCGCCTGGAAGACCTGCAGCAAGCGCGTGACAGCCTGCGCGCCCAGTTCGCCGAAATGGCCACTAAGATCTTCGACGAGCGCGAGCAGCGCTTCGCCCAGACCAGCCAGCAGCAGATGGGCCAGTTGCTCGACCCGCTCAAGGAGCGTATCCAGGCCTTCGAAAAACGCGTCGAGGAAAGCTACCAGCAGGAGGCCCGCGAGCGCTTCTCGCTGGGCAAGGAGCTCGAGCGCCTGCAGCAGCTCAACCTGCGCCTGTCCGACGAAGCCACCAACCTCACCCAGGCGCTCAAGGGCCAGAAAACCCAGGGCAACTGGGGCGAGCTGATCCTCGAGCGGGTGCTGGAGCACGCGGGCCTGGAGAAGGGTCGCGAATACCAGACCCAGGTCAGCCTCAAGAGCTCCGATGGCGAGCGTTTCCAGCCCGACGTGCTGATCATGCTGCCGGGCGACAAGCAGGTGGTGGTCGATGCCAAGGTCAGCCTTACCGCCTACCAGCAGTTCGTCAGCCACAACGACGAAGCCGCGCTCAAGCAGCATGTGCTGTCGCTGCGCAACCACGTCAAAGGCCTGTCGAGCAAGGATTACAACCGCCTCGACGGCTTGCACAGCCTCGATTTCGTGCTGCTGTTCGTGCCGATCGAGGCGGCGTTCTCGGCGGCGCTGCAGGCCGAGCCGAACCTGTTCCAGGAAGCCTTCGACCGGCAGATCGTGATCGTCAGCCCAACCACCCTGCTGGCCACCCTGCGGGTGATCGATAGCCTGTGGAAGCAAGAACGGCAAACCCAGAACGCCCGCGAGATCGCCGAGCGCGCCGGCTGGCTGTACGACAAGTTCGTGCTGTTCATCCAGGACCTGGACGAACTCGGCACCCGCCTGCAACAGGTCGACAAGGCCTACGCCGCCGCGCGCAACAAGCTCTGTGAAGGACGCGGCAACCTGGTCAGCCGCAGCGAGCAGCTCAAGCTGCTCGGCGCCCGGGCCAGCAAGAGCCTGCCGGCCGACTTGATCGAGCGCGCCCTGAGCGACGAAGCCGTTACTGAACCAGGCTCAGATGCCGATTGAGCAGGGCGCGCAGCGCGGCGGGCTTGACCGGTTTTGCCAGGTAGTCCAGGCCGGCGGCGTGGACCATGGCGATGGTCTCGTTGCGCCCGTCGGCACTGATCACCACCCCCGGTACCGGCTCGCCCAGGCGCGCCCGTAGCCAGCCCATCAGCCCGGTGCCGGTCTCGCCATCGTCCAGGTGGTAGTCCACCAGCGCCAGATGCGGGCGCAGCCCCTTGCTCAGCAGCGCCTCGCATTCGGCCTGGTTGCGGGCAGTCCACACCTGGCAGCCCCAGCGGCTGAGCAAGCTGTTCATGCCGATCAGGATGCTGTCTTCGTTGTCCACGCACAGCACCTGCAGCCCGGCCAGGGGTTGGCCTGGCTGCTCCATGGGGGCCGGCGCCGCCGGTGCGGCGCTGCGGGCAACCGGCACGCTGACACGGAACACGCTGCCCTTGCCCGGCCAGGAGCGCACTTCCAGCTGATGGCCAAGTACCCGGCACAAGCCGTCGGCAATCGCCAGGCCCAGGCCCAGGCCTTTTTCGGCGCGGGTCTGGTGGCTGTCCAGACGTTTGAATTCCTGGAAGATCACCGCCAGCTTGTCGTCGGCGATGCCCGGGCCGCGGTCCCACACTTCCAGCCACAGCCGCTCGCCCTGGCGCCGCACGCCCAGCAGTATCGGGCCCTTGCCATAGCGCAGGGCGTTGGTGAGGAAGTTCTGCAGTACCCGGCGCAGCAGCTTCATGTCGCTGTCCACCCGCAGGCGGCTGCCGCGCAGGCGGAACGCCAGGCCTTTTTCGGCGGCCAGCAGCTTGAACTCGGCACCGAGGGTGTCGAACAGCTCATTGAGGGCAAAAGCTTTGACGTCGGGGGTGACCTTGCCGTTTTCCAGGCGCGAGATGTCCAGCAGGTCGCTGATCAGCTCTTCGGCCGAGCGCAGCGAGCTGTCCATGTGCTGCACCAGCTGGCGGGCTTCGTCGTTCATGCCCTCGGCTTGCTGCGACAGCGCGGCGGAGAACAGCCGCGCGGCATTCAGCGGCTGCATCAGGTCGTGGCTGACGGCCGCGAGGAAGCGGGTCTTGGACTGGCTGACGGCCTCGGCGTGGCTCTTGGCCTCGGTGAGCGCCTGGTTGAGCTGCGACAGCTCGTGGGTGCGCTCGGCCACCCGCTGCTCCAGACCTTCGTTGGAGTCACGCAGGGCCTGCTCGGCCTCGCGGAACGGGGTGATGTCGGTGAAGCTCATGACGAAGCCGCCGCCGGGCATCGGGTTGCCGATCAGCTCGATCACCCGGCCATTGGGGAATAGCCGCTCGGAAGAGTGCGCGCGGCCCTGACGCATCCAGTGCAGGCGCCGGGCCACATGCACCTGGGCCTCGCCCGGGCCGCACAGGCCGCGCTCGGCGTTGTAGCGGATGATGTCGGCGATCGGCCGGCCGACACTGATCAGCCCGTCTGGGTAGTTGAACAGCTCCAGGTAGCGCCGGTTCCAGGCCACCAGGTGCAGGTTCTGGTCGACCACGCTGATGCCCTGGTTGATGTTTTCGATGGCGCCCTGCAGCAGCGCACGGTTGAACTGCAGCACCTCGCTGGCTTCGTCGGCGATGCGCACCACATCCTCGAGCTGCATCTCGCGGCCTTCGATGGCCGCCTTGACCACTGCGCGGGTCGACGAGCTGCCGAGTACCCCGGCGAGCAGGCGCTCGGTGTGCTCGATCCAGTCGCCGTCGGCATTCTGGTTGGGGTTGAAGCCCTTGCCCTGGCGGTAGGCGAAGCGGATGAAGCTCTGCCGGGCACGCTCCTCGCCGACGAAGCGCGCGGCCAGATTGAGCAGGTCGTCGATCTGTACGGCCAGCAGCGGCTTGCTGCTGGGGCGGGCGCTGGTCTGCTGGCCGATGAAGCGCCCGGCCTGCCAGTGCTCCGAGACGCGCGTGCGCGACAGGATCGAAACCCAGGCGAACAGGGTGAAGTTGCCCGCCAGCGACAGCACCACGCCTTGGGTGAGCGGGGTGATCGGCAGGTCCAGCGGGTTGCCGTGCAGCCAGGCCAGCCCCGGGAACAGCGACAGCGACCAGCCCAGGCTGTGGGCGGCGATCGGCAGTACCAGGGTGTAGAACCACAGGAAGATGCCGGCGGCCAGGCCTGCAAACACGCCGCGGCGGTTGGCCTGTTTCCAGTACAACGCGCCGAGCATGGCCGGGGTGAGCTGGGTCACTGCGGCGAAAGCGATCTGGCCGATGGTCGCCAGGCTGGCGGTGGAGCCGAGCAGGCGATAGCTCACATAGGCCAGCAGCAGGATCACCACGATGGTCACCCGGCGCACCGAGAGCATCCAGTGGCGGAACGCCTCGAACGGCCGCTCGGCGTTGTTGCGGCGCAGCAGCCAGGGCAGCAGCATGTCGTTGGAGACCATGGTCGACAGCGCCACGGCCTCGACGATGACCATGCCGGTGGCCGCCGAAGCGCCGCCGATGAAGGCCAGCAGCGCCAGGCTCGGGTGGGCTTCGGCCAACGGCAGGCTGATCACGAACGAGTCGGAGATCACCGCGCCCGGCAGCAGCATCTGCCCGGCCAGGGCGATGGGCACGACGAACAGCGCGGCCAGGGCCAGGTACAGCGGGAACACCCAGCGTGCCAGGCGCATGTCCTGGGGCTCGATGTTCTCCACCACGGTGACGTGGAACTGCCGGGGCAGGCAGATGATCGCCATCATCGCCACGGCGGTCTGCACCACCATCGACGGCCAGTTGATGGTCTCCTGCCAGTAGCTTTCCAAGTGCACCGACTGGCGCGCCTGGGTGAACAGGTCGTCGAAACCGTCGTACAGGTTGAACACCACGAAGGCGCCCACGGCGAGGAACGCCAGCAGCTTGACCAGCGACTCGAAGGCGATCGCCAGGACCATGCCGCGGTGGTGCTCGGTGACGTCCAGGCTGCGCGTGCCGAACACGATGGCGAACAGCGCCAGCACCAGCGACACCACCAGCGCGGTGTCCTGCACGCGGCTGCCGGTGGCGTCGGCGTTGGCGCCGATCAACAGGTTCACTCCCAGCACGATGCCCTTGAGCTGCAGGGCGATGTAGGGCAGCACCCCGACCAGGCAGATCAGCGCCACCACCACGGCGAGGGTTTGCGACTTGCCGTAGCGGGCGGCGATGAAGTCGGCGATCGAGGTGATGTTCTGCTGCTTGCTGATCAGCACCATCTTCTGCAGCACCCAGGGCGCGAAGATCAGCAGCAGCACCGGGCCCAGGTAGATCGGCAGGAACGCCCACAACTGCTCGGCGGCCTGGCCGACCGCGCCGAAGAAGGTCCAGCTGGTGCAGTACACCGCCAGCGACAGGCTGTACACCCAGGCACGCAGCTTCGGCGGCAACGGGGTGCTGCGGCGGTCGCCGTAGAAGGCGATGGCGAACATGATGGCCATATAGGCCAGGGCGACCACGGCGATCAGCCCGCTGGACAACGACATGCAAACTCCGGAGCAAAAAATGTAACGCGGTCACGATCAATCAGTCTGGCACGCAGGCGCGGGTTCGTCAGCGCCGACGTTGGTCGCAGTGGCAGGACGTCGCAGGTCCGATCGCGGGGCAAGCCCGCTCCCACAGGCTACATGCCAAAACTGGATTCACTACGTGGGAGCGGGCTTGCCCCGCGATGGGCCGGTACTGCCAGCTAAGTATGTTGCGCCCCGCGCGTGCCCAACCAGTAGAACACCGCCGCCAGCACCACCGAGCCGATCAATAGATAGAACACCGCCGCTGGTGCCATGTACCCCAGGGCCAGGCCCACCAGCATCGGCCCCAGCCCCGCGCCCAGGTTGGAGAGGTTCTGCGCGCCGTAATAGATCCCACGCAGATGTTCCGGCGCGATCAGGTCGATGAACATGAATTCGGCGGGAATCACGATGATTTCGCCCAAGGTGAACACCAGCATGGCCAGGCACCAGGCCGCTGCCGAGCCGGCCAGGGAAAACCCCAGCAGCCCGGCGACGAACATGGCCATGCCGGCCATCAGCCAGGGCATCAGGTGCTGGCGGGCTATGCGCCGGCCGATCAGGTACTGCAGGGCGATCACCGTGAGGGCGTTGGTGGTCACCAGGTAGCTCACCAGCCGCGCCACTTCGGCGGGGTCGTGGATGCTCACCACCAGGTATTGCGACAGGTAGGCGGTGAACTGCCCGAACACCACGGCACTGAGCACGCCGCCCAGGGTGAAGCACACCAAGCGACGGTCGCGCAGCATGCCCAGGGCGACCTGGATGAAGCCTGCCGCCGGCGCGTCCTCACCCTGGCTCGCCAGGCCGCGTTCGCCCAGGCGGTGATAAGCCAGGCTCAGGCCCAGGCCAATCAGTGCCGACACCAGAAACGGCAGGTGGTCGTCGGCTCCGATCAGCAGCACCCCGAGCATCGGCCCGGCAGCCCAGGCGATGTTGTTGAAGGTGTACTTGATGGCGAACACCTCGCCGCGCTTGTCTTCGGGCAGCAAGGCGCAGAACCCGGCCTTGGCGGCAATGTCGACCACGGTCTGGGCCAGGTTGGCCACCACCAGGAAACAGAAGAACAGCACTGCCGAGGTACTCGCCACCATCCCCGCGATGGCCAGGGCGAACACCAGCGCGCTCGCCACGATCAGCGTGTGGCTGCGCAGGGTGTCGACCAGGTGCCCGCCATACAGGCTCAGCAACGATGCCAGGAACATCGCGCCACCGACCAGCAGCCCCGTCTGGCCGATCGACAGGGCCATGTGCGCGGACAGGTACACCACCAGGTAGGGTAGGGTGATCGCCCGGGCCGTGGTCAGGGTGAAGGTGGTGAGCAGCAGCAGGCGGACGGCGGCAGGGTAGCTTTTAAGGGCGCGTAGCATCGACGGTTCCTTGTCTTTGTCAGCGGCCAAGCATATGCCAGCCGGCATATCCTGGGCTATATCTTTAAAATCGATAACAGATAGAGAAATTACCCGTTATATAGATATTCTTCAAAGGCATAACATGAATCCACCTTACACAAGGCCAGGAGACAGCCCATGCCATGCACCCAGACCCGCGCGCCATCGTGGCGCCCGTTCAGCCAATTGGCCCATCCCCGCGAGGTGATCCGCCAGTTCACCCCCAACTGGTTCGCCGCGACCATGGGTACTGGCGTGCTGGCACTGGCCTTTCACCAGTTGCACATCCCGCTGCTGGACAGCCTGGCCGAAGGGCTGTGGTGGCTGACCATTGGCCTGTTCGTCCTGTTCTGTGTCTTGTATGGCGCCCGCTGGGTGCTGTTCTTCGACGAGGCCCGGCGGATTTTCGCCCACTCCACCGTGTCGATGTTCTTCGGCACCATCCCCATGGGGCTGGCCACCATCCTCAATGGCGCACTGGTGTTTGGCCTGGCGCGCTGGGGCGAGGCGGTGGTGCCGTGGGTCGAGAGCCTGTGGTGGCTGGATGTGGGCCTGGCGCTGCTGTGCGGGGTGGCCATCCCCTACCTGATGTTCACCCGCCAGGAGCACAGCATCGACCAGATGACTGCAGTCTGGCTGCTGCCGGTGGTGGCCGCGGAAGTCGCCGCCGCCAGCGGCGGGCTGCTGGCGCCGCACCTGGCGGACGCTCACGCACAGTTCCTGGTGGTCATCACCAGCTATGTGATGTGGGCGGTGTCGCTGCCGGTGGCGTTCAGCATCCTCACCATCCTCATGTTGCGCATGGCCTTGCACAAACTTCCGCCGGCCAACATGGCGGCCTCCAGCTGGCTGGCCCTGGGCCCGATCGGCACCGGTGCGCTGGGCATGCTGGTGCTCGGTGGCGACGCGCCGGCGGTGTTCGCCGCCAATGGCCTGGGCAGCCTGGGTGAGGTGGCCCGTGGCCTGGGCCTGGTAGCCGGCATTGTGCTGTGGGGCGCGGGCTTGTGGTGGTTGCTGACGGCGGTGCTGATCACCCTGCGCTACATGCGCCAGGGCATGCCGTTCAACCTGGGCTGGTGGGGCTTCACCTTCCCGCTGGGGGTGTACTGCCTGGCCACTTTGAAACTGGCGGCCTGGCTGCAGCTCGGCTTCTTCAGCGTGTTCGGTCAGGTGCTGGTGGTGGCGCTGGCCATGCTCTGGGCCCTGGTGGCCAGCCGCACCTTGCGCGGGGCCTGGCGTGGCGAGCTGTTCGTGTCGCCATGCATTGCCCAACGTTGATCATTCGCCGGCAAGCCGGCTCCCACAGGTGCAGCGCCGATCTTGAGGTTGGCGCTGCCAGAAAAATCCAAAGTCGACAATCAGGGCATGAGCTCGAAGCGAGCGGTGTCGAGCCGCTCGCTGTCCAGCCCGACCATCACATCGAACATGCCGGGCTCGGCGCCCCAGCGCAGTTCCTGGTTGTAGAACGCGAGCATGGACTCGTCGACCGAGAAGGCGATCGAGCGCCGTTCGCCAGGCACGAGCAGGACTTTGCGGAAGGCCTTGAGTTCTTTGGTTGGCCGGCTTACCGAAGCGCTGATGTCGCGTAGGTACAGTTGCACCACCGTCTCACCACTGCGGTTTCCGTCATTGCGGATCTGCACCTCTACTTGCAGGGGCTGCCCCCGTTTCAGCTGCTGGGTTGAAAGGCGCGGCTGCGAAAGGCTGAAATGCGTGTAGCTCAATCCGAAGCCGAACGGGTAGAGCGGGGTGTCGTCGATATCGAAATAGCGCGAGCGGTACGGCTCGCTACGTCCGGGATCGTACGGGCGGTTGGTGTTGAGGCGACTGTAGTACAGCGGGATCTGCCCCACGCTGCGCGGGAAGGTGACCGGCAGCTTGCCTGAAGGGTTGTAGTCGCCGAACAGCACATCGGCGATGGCGTTTCCCCCTTCAGTCCCGCTGAACCAGGTTTCCAGCACGGCGTCCGCCAGCCGACTTTCTGCTTCGATGGTCAGCGGGCGGCCGTTCATGAGCACCAGCACCAGGGGTTTGCCGGTATCTTTCAAGGCTCTTAGCAACGCACGCTGCTGGCTTGGCAGGTCGAGGTCGGTCTTGCTGGCGCCTTCATGGGACATGCCGCGGGCCTCACCCAATGCCACGATGACCACGTCGGCCTGGCGAGCCACGGCCAGCGCCTCGGCAAGGAGGGTCGACGGCGGGCGCGGGTCGAAGTCGACCGTGTTGTCCATCAACAGGCTGAACACCTGGCGATCGTCGCTGATGTTGGCACCCAGGGCGTACAACACCCTGGCGTTGTCGCCCACCGCGTTCTTCAGGCCTTGGTACAGGCTGATTGCTTGGCTGGGCTGGCCGCTGGCGGACCAGCTGCCAAGCATGTCGATTCGGTTGTCGGCCAGCGGGCCGATTACCGCGAAGGTACCGCGCCTGGCCAAGGGCAGGCGCTGATCGTGATTCTTCAGCAACACCAGCGAACGCCTGGCGACCTCCCTGGCCTCCTGGCGATGCAGACGTTGCTCGGCGTTCGGGTCGGCCGGGTCATGCCGGGCCTCGCCCAGCCGGCGGTAGGGATCGTTGAACAGGCCCAGGTCATATTTGGTGGCCAGAACCTGGCGCACGGCGTCGTCCAGCACGTGCATCGGGATGGCACCCTGTTCCACCTGGCTGGCCAGTCGTTCACCGTAAAAACGGTCATTCATGCTGACCTGGGTGCCCGCCAGCAAAGCGGCATTGGCTGCCTCGGCCGGATCCGCCGAGTATCCATGAGTGACCAGATCCTGCACAGCCGCGTAGTCGCTGATGACCAGCCCGCGATAGCGCCACTGCCTGCGCAGCACATCCTGCAGCAGCCAGCGGTTGGCGGAGACGGGCACGCCGTTGAGCGTGGTGTAGGCTGTCATCACCGCACCGGCGCCTGCATCGAGCGCGGCACGGTAAGGGGGCAGGTAGTACTGCAGCAGCTTGTGCGGGCTCATGTCCGTGCTGTTGTAGTCGCGCCCACCTTCGACGGCGCCGTAGGCGGCGTAGTGCTTGACGCAGGCCATCAGGCTGTCGGCGGCTCCCAGCACCGGCCCTTGGAAGGCCCGGGTAGCAGCCGCGCCGGCCTGGGCTGCGAGATAGGGGTCTTCGCCGAATCCTTCGGCGATGCGGCCCCAGCGTGGATCCCGGCTGACGTCGACCATGGGGGCGAAGGTCATGTCCAGGCCGTCGGCACTGGCTTCCTTGGCCGCGATACGCGCGCTGGTGGCGATGGCCTGCATGTCCCAGCTCGAGGCCAGGCCCAGGCCGATGGGGAACAGGGTGCGATGGCCGTGGATCACATCGCCGGCAAAGAACAAAGGAATCTGCAGGCGACTGTCCCTGGCCTCGTTCTGCAGGGCTCGCAAGGTTGCACGATCAACCTCGGGGGCGGGTAGGATCGATCCGACATCGCCTTTACGCACGGTATCCAGCAGGTCCTGAATCGGTTGCGATGCCAGAGTGCCGCGGGCATCCAGCATGCGCAACTGGCCGATCTTTTCACTCAGTTGCATCTGGCGCAGCAGTGAATCCACGAAACGCTCTTTTTCACTGCCCAGCAACGTGCCTGAGAAATGTGCCGCCCCTGCAACCAGCAGTGTGACCAGCAGCGAGGCCAGAAACACTACGAAACGCAGGGGATGACGGCGAATCATTCCCATCGTCCAGCATCCATGTCAGGGTCTTGCGTCAAGCCTGCCTCTGGTGGCTGCCACGGGCTACTGGCAGAACTGTCAGTTGACAGTGATGTGGCTCTGGACCCGTTTGATGCATTCTAATCAGGCAAAGGCCACTCACGGCCCAACTCAGGACCCAAGGACGATGAGTCATCCCTCGCAATTCACCTTGCTCGGCAAACGGCGCTTTCTGCCGTTCTTCATCACCCAGTCGTTGGGTGCCTTCAACGACAACCTGTTCAAGCAGTCGCTGATCCTGGCGATCCTCTACAAGTTGAGCCTGGAGGGCGACCGCTCGATCTGGGTCAACCTCTGCGCCTTGCTGTTCATACTGCCGTTCTTCCTGTTCTCGGCGCTGGCCGGGCAGTTCGGCGAGAAGTTCGCCAAGGACCGGCTGATCCGCGCGATCAAGCTCGCCGAGATCGTGATCATGGCCATTGGCGCCATCGGTTTTCTCACCAGCCACCTGGAGCTCATGCTGCTGACCCTGTTCGCCATGGGCACCCACTCGGCGCTGTTCGGCCCGGTGAAGTATTCGATCCTGCCCCAGGCCCTGCGTGAAGAAGAACTGGTGGGCGGCAACGGCCTGGTGGAGATGGGCACCTTCCTGGCGATCCTCGCCGGCACCATCGGCGCCGGGGTGATGATGTCGTCTTCCAGCTACGCCACGGTGGTGGCCGGCGGGGTGGTCGGCACTGCGCTGATCGGCTACCTGGCCAGCCGCTGGATCCCGCGGGCGGCGGCGGCCGCGCCGGAAATGAAACTCGACTGGAACATCTTCAAGCAGTCCTGGGCCACCCTGCGCCTGGGCCTGGGCCAGACCCCGGCGGTGTCGCGCTCGATCGTGGGTAATTCGTGGTTCTGGTTCGTCGGCGCCATCTACCTCACGCAGATCCCGGCCTACGCCAAGGACTGGCTGCACGGCGACGAGACCGTGGTGACCCTGGTGCTGACCCTGTTCTCGGTGGGCATCGCGGTGGGCTCGCTGCTGTGCGAGCGCTTGAGTGGTCGCAAGGTGGAGATCGGCCTGGTGCCATTCGGCTCGTTCGGCCTGACCTTGTTCGGCCTGCTCTGGTGGTGGCATTCGGGCGATGTGCCGGCAGGCGCGGCGCCGCACACTTGGCTGGACCTGCTGGGCATGGGCCAGGCCTGGTGGATCATGGCCTCGATCGTCGGCCTGGGCATCTTCGGCGGCTTCTATATCGTGCCGCTGTACGCGTTGATCCAGGCCCGTACCGCCGAAGGCGAGCGGGCCCGGGTGATCGCCGCCAACAACATCCTCAATGCGCTGTTCATGGTGGTGTCGGCGATCGTCACCATCGTCCTGTTGAGCTTGGCCAAGCTGAGCATCCCGCAGCTGTTCCTGGTGGTGTCGCTGCTCAACATCGCGGTCAACGCCTACATCTTCCGCATCGTGCCGGAATTCACCATGCGCTTCCTGATCTGGCTGCTCAGCCACTCGATGTACCGGGTGCAGCACCGTGAGCTTGAGCGTATTCCCGATGAAGGCGCGGCATTGCTGGTGTGCAACCACGTGTCGTTCGTCGATGCGCTGCTGATCGGCGGCGCCATTCGCCGGCCGATCCGCTTCGTCATGTACTACAAGATCTACAACCTGCCGGTGCTCAACTTCATCTTCCGCACCGCCGGCACCATCCCCATTGCCGGGCGTGGCGAGGACGAGGCGATCTATGAGCGTGCCTTCGCCCGCATCAAGCAGTACCTGGCCGAGGGGGAGCTGGTGTGCATCTTCCCCGAGGGCAAGCTCAGTGCCGACGGCGAGATCGATGTGTTCAAGGGTGGGGTCAGCCGGATCCTTTCGGAAACGCCGGTGCCGGTGATTCCGCTGGCATTGCAGGGGCTGTGGGGCAGTTTCTTCAGTCGCGATCCGAACAAGGGCTTCTTCAAGCGCTTGTGGTCACGAGTGACTATCGTGGCCGGCGCCGCCATCCCGGTGGAAGCGGCGCAGCCCGAAGCGCTGCGCGAGCAGGTAAGCCTGCTGCGCGGCGATGTGCGTTAGGAGGGGATAAGGCGCAAGGTCAGCTGGCGCTGACCTTCAGGCCGACCAGGCCGGTGACGATCAGGGCGACACTGGCCAGGCGGATCAGCGCCATGGATTCACCGAACAGGATGATCCCGGCAATCACGGTGCCCACGGCGCCAACGCCGGTCCAGATGGCATAGGCGGTACCCAGCGGCAGCTCTTTCATGGCCAGGCCCAGCAAGCCAAGGCTGATGACCATGGCGCCGACGGTCAGAACGGTGGGCAGGGGGCGGGTAAAGCCGTCGGTGTACTTGAGGCCGACAGCCCAGCCGACTTCGAACAGGCCGGCGAAGAACAGGATGATCCAGGACATGGTGTGTCTCCATCTATTAATGATGGGGCCGTCCCCGATACGATCACGCGTAGCGTCGTGAGGTCGTCCTCACAGTGCGCAGTATATTGCCCATTTGCCGAGGCCGAGGCAAGCCTCAGGGATCGGTGGTTGCCTCATCGCCGGCAAGCCGGCTCCCACAAGGGATCACGCAATACCCTGTGGGAGCCGGCTTGCCGGCGATGAGGCCGGAGCAGGCAACATCAATTGCTGGCAGAGGCGGTGTTCTCAACCCCGGGCGAAGGCTCCTCCATCCGCCTGAACCAGGTCGACAGCAACGCCCCGGAGATGTTGTGCCACACGCTGAACAGCGCGCTCGGTACCGCCGCCAAGGGCGAAAAATGCGCTGCCGCCAGCGCCGCGCCCAGCCCCGAGTTCTGCATGCCCACCTCCAGCGCCAGCGACTTGCGCTGGGCCAGCGGCAGCTTGCACAGCTTGCCGGTGAGGTAACCGAGCAAAAAACCGAAGCTGTTGTGCAGGATCACCACCGCCATGATCAGCAGGCCGGATTCGGCAATCTTCGCCTGGCTGGCCGCCACCACCGCGCAGACGATCATCACGATGCTCACCACCGACACCAGCGGCAGCACCTGCACCGCCGCGTGCACGCGCGCGCCGAGCAGGCGCTGGGCCAACACGCCGAGCACGATCGGCAGCATCACCAGCTGCAGGATCGACCAGAACATGTCCATGAACGAAACCGGCAGCCAGGCCGAAGCCAGGAACCAGATCAAGGCCGGGGTGAGCAGCGGTGCGAGCAGGGTGGTCACCGCCGCGATCGCCACTGCCAGTGCCAGGTCGCCCTTCGACAGCCACACCATCACGTTGGACGCCGTGCCGCTCGGGCAGCAGCCGACCAGGATCACGCCTACGGCGATCTCCGGTGGCAGGTGAAACAGCTGGCACAGCAGCCAAGCCACGCCGGGCATGATCACAAAGTGCGCCACCACCCCCAGCGCTACCCGCCAGGGCTGGCGGGCGAGGGCGGCGAAGTCGTCGAGCTTGAGGGTCAGGCCCATGCCGAACATCACCAGGCCCAGTAGCGGCACGATGGCTACTTTCAGGGCGATGAACCACTGCGGCATGAGAAAGGCCAGGCAAGCGAACACCAGCACCCACAGGGCGAAGGTGTTGCCGACGAAGCGGCTGAGGGCGGCGAGGGCGCGCATGGCGGGGGGAAACCTCCGGTTTCAGCTTCAAGCTCCAAGCTTCAAGCTATAAGAAGAAGCGGTGCCCGAGCAGGCACCGCAGTTGCTGTGGCTTTTTCTTGTGGCTTGCAGCTAGAAGCTTGCAGCTGTTCTTCAAACTCCCTGCGGAATCTCCTCGCCACCCAGCGCCTCGAACAGCGCCGGCAGGAATTCGTTGAAGGTCATCATCATCAGCAGGAAGCTGGCATCGAACTGTTGCTGGGCTTCGTCACCGCCGTCCTGCTCGGCCTGCTCCTGCAGCAGCTCCTCGAACTTCAGGCGCTTGATCACGGTCTTGTCGTCGAGTACGAACGACAGCTTGTCTTGCCAGGCCAGGGCCAGTTGCGTGACCACCTTGCCGGTGCTCAGGTGCAGCTGGATTTCCTCGCCGGTCAGGTCCTGGCGTTTGCAACGCACGATGCCGCCGTCTTCGGCCTGGTCGCGCAGTTCGCATTCGTCGAGCACATAGAAGTCCGCGGCCGGCGCCTGGGCCTTGACCCAGTCGGTCATGGTCGCGACCGGGGCGATCTTGACGCTCACCGGGCGCACCGGCAGCGAGCCCATCACTTCACGCAGGGTCGACAGCAGGTCTTCGGCACGCTTGGCGCTGGCCGAGTTGACCAGGATCAGGCCCTGGCGCGGGGCGATGGCGGCGAAGATCATCGAGCGGCGGATAAAGGCGCGCGGCAGGAAGGCCTGGATGATCTCGTCCTTGATCTGGTCGCGTTCCTTCTTGTAGACCTTGCGCATCTGCTCGGTCTCGATCTCTTCGACTTTCTCCTTCACCGCATCGTTGACCACGCTGCTGGGCAGGATGCGTTCTTCTTTACGCGCGGCGATCAGCATGAATTCACCGCTGACGTGCACCAGTGGCGCGTCCTCGCCCTTGCCGAACGGGGCAACGAAACCATAAGTGGTCAGTTCCTGGCTGGCGCAGGGACGGGCCGGCTTGCTGGCCAGGGCAGCTTCCAGTGCTTCAGGCTCGAACGGGACATCCTGGGTCAGGCGGTAGGTCAGCAGGTTCTTGAACCACATGAGGGGCAATCTCTCCTTAATACATAAGGCGGGCATTATTCTCCGAGCGGTGGGTTCAGGCCAACCCTGTCAGAGGGCCAGCACCACCCTATAAAGGAAGAAAACCGCGGCTGCGCTAGGTCCTTGAAAATTATTCAAAAAAATTTAAAAAAGTGCTTGCCAGGGTACAGGCTCCTCCGTAGAATGCGCACCACACCGAGACGAAGGGTGATTAGCTCAGCCGGGAGAGCATCTGCCTTACAAGCAGAGGGTCGGCGGTTCGATCCCGTCATCACCCACCACTCGATGTATAGCGCGGCGGTAGTTCAGTCGGTTAGAATACCGGCCTGTCACGCCGGGGGTCGCGGGTTCGAGTCCCGTCCGCCGCGCCATATTTAGCTTCAGGGCCCACTGAACACCTTGAAGCAACAGAGAAAGCGACCTTAGGGTCGCTTTTTTTGTTTCTGGAATTTCCGGGTCGCGAAGCGGCCCCAGGATCTTGGCATCATGCGAGATCGCCGGGGCTGCTTCGCGCCCCTATCGCGGCACAAGGCCGCTCCTACAAGATGTGCGTCAGGCTCAGGGGCGCTGTTCTTCCGCGCGCAGGGTCAAGACTTCATAGCCACTCTCGGTCACCGCCACGGTATGTTCCCACTGCGCCGACAAGCTGTGGTCGCGGGTAATCACCGTCCAGCCATCGCGCAGGCTGCGGGTGCCGCGCCCGCCCTGGTTGATCATCGGCTCGATGGTGAACACCATCCCTGGCTGTAGCTTCAGGCCAAAACCGGGCTGGCCGAAGTGCAGCACCTCGGGTGCTTCGTGCATCTGCTGGCCGATACCGTGGCCGCAATACTCGCGCACCACGCTGTAGCCGGCGGCCTCGGCATGGGCCTGGATGGCGTGGCCGATATCGCCCAGGGTCGCACCCGGGCGGACCTGTTCGATGCCTTTCCACAGCGCGGCGTAGGTGGTGTCGACCAGCCGCCGGGCGTCTGCGCTGATCTGCCCCAGGCAATACATCTTCGACGAATCGGCGATATAGCCGCCCTGTTCCAGGGTGATGTCGACGTTGACGATGGAGCCTTCCTTGAGCACCTCGTCCACCTTGGGCATGCCGTGGCACACCACATGGTCCACCGAAGTGTTCAGCGCATAGGGGAAGTCGTACTGGCCCTTGCTCGCCGGGCGCGCCTTGAGGGTTTCGACGATGAAGGCTTCGGCGCGGTCGTTGATCTGCATGGTGGTCACGCCAGGGCGGATGAAGCCGTCGAGGTCGGCGAACACCTGGGCCAGCAATTGCCCGGCGCGGCGCATCAGTGCCAGCTGGGCGGCGTCCTTGAGTATCACCTTGCTCATTGCAGCAGTTCCTTGAGGTTGGCCTGTTCCTGGCGCAGCAGCTGACGCAGCAGTTCCTGATAGGTGGCCTGGGGGTGCAGCTCGGCGAGCATGCCGAGGCGGATCCAGTGTTCGGCCTGAGCGTTGATCGAGCGCGACAGGGCGGCGCTGGCGATGCGCAGGTCTTCGTGGAGTTCGTCGTTGATCTTGACGATGCCCATGCTTAAGTCATCCGTATATATGAAACGTATATGAATCATATGTCGAATCAGGCCGGGCGTGCCACCCGTTGGTGCGTCGGTCCCTCTCTCGGTGCATGAGCCAATCGCGGGGCAAGCCCGCTCCCACGCATGAATGCGGGCTGCGCGGCAGCTGGCCCGGGATTTGCTGAAGATGATTGATCAAGGCCATCAACGCCGATGGCCGCTTTTCATCACGACGAAGGCGCCGTGTTGCCCCGCTTGCCCAGTGCAGGCGGGGCAGCCGGCGCCTTTGTCGTTTCATCAGCAGGAGATCGCCGATGAGCAGCAGCCAGGTACGCAGCGTTTGCCCGTATTGCGGGGTGGGGTGCGGCATCGTCATGAACGTGAGCGACGGCCAGGTGGTGAAGGTCAGCGGCGACAAGCAGCACCCGAGCAATTTCGGCCGCCTGTGCACCAAAGGCCTGACCGCCCACGTGCCACTGAGCGCCGGGCGCATGGCCCAGGCCTTCGTATGCCGCCAGCGCAACCAGCAACCGATACGCAGTGGCATGGATCAGGCCATCGCCGAGGCCGCCGCGCGGCTACGTGCGATCATCGACGCGCACGGGCCGGACGCCGTGGCCCTGTATGTGTCCGGGCAGATGTCGCTGGAGGCCCAGTACCTGGCCAACAAACTGGCCAAGGGTTTTATCCGCACCCGCCATATCGAGTCCAACTCGCGCCTGTGCATGGCCAGCGCCGGCAGTGGCTACAAGCAATCACTGGGCGCCGACGGCCCGCCGGGCAGCTACCAGGATTTCGAGCGCGCCGAGGTGTTCCTGGTGATCGGCGCGAACATGGCCGACTGCCACCCGATCCTGTTCCTGCGCCTGCTCGACCGGGTCAAGGCCGGGGCCAAGCTGATCGTCGTCGACCCCCGGCGCAGTGCCACCGCCGACAAGGCCGACCTGTTCCTGCAACTGCGCCCAGGCAGCGACCTGGCGCTGCTCAACGGCCTGCTGCACCTGCTGCACGCCAACGGCCACACTGATCCCGATTTCATCGCCCGGCACACCGAGGGCTGGGATGAGCTGCCGGCATTCCTGGCCGACTACACGCCCGCACGCGTGGCCGCCATTACCGGCCTGAGCGAGGCCGACATCATTGAAGCCGCACGCCTGATCGGCGCTGCCGGCGAGTGGATGAGCTGCTGGACCATGGGCCTGAACCAGAGCATCCACGGCACCTGGCACAGCAATGCGCTGTGCAACCTGCACCTGGCCACCGGCGCCATCTGCCGCCCCGGCAGCGGTCCGTTCTCCTTGACCGGCCAGCCCAATGCCATGGGCGGGCGCGAGATGGGCTACATGGGCCCGGGGCTGCCCGGCCAGCGCTCGGCCCAGGTCGCGGCTGATCGCGCCTTCGTCGAGCAGCAATGGCAACTGCCGCCCGGCAGTCTGCGCAGCGAAGGCGGCGAGGGCACCGTGGCGCTGTTCGAGCAGATGAAGACCGGCGAGGTAAAGGCCTGCTGGATCATCTGCTGCAACCCGGTGGCCAGCGTCGCCAACCGCCAGCAAGTGATCGACGGTCTGGGCCAGGCTGAGCTGGTGATCAGCCAGGATGCCTTTCTCGACAGCGAAACCAACCGCCATGCCGACATCCTTTTGCCCGCCGCACTATGGGCCGAAGGTGAAGGCGTGATGATCAACAGCGAACGCAACCTCACGCTGATGCCGCGTGCCGTCGCGGCCCCCGGCGAAAGCCTGGAGGACTGGCGGATCATTGCCCGCATCGCTTGCGCCATGGGTTACGCCGAGGCGTTCGACTACCCCGATGCCGAGGCCGTGTACGAGGAAATCCGCCGTTTCTGGAACCCTGCCACCGGCTACGACCTGCGCGGCATCGGCTACGCCGAGCTACGCGAGAGCCCACGCCAGTGGCCCTGTGCCCCTGGGCAAAGCGGCGATCGCAGCCCGTTGCGTTACCGCAATGACGGCCTCAGCCAGCACCTGTTGCGTGACGCGCAAGGCGAGCGGCCGGCGCTGGCCTTCCCCACGCCCAGCGGCAAGGCGCGATTTTTCGCCCGGCCCTGGCTGCCGCCGGCCGAGCTGCCGGACGACGCCTATCCCTTCGTGCTCAACACCGGCCGTGTGCAGCACCAATGGCACACCCTGACCAAGACCGGCAAGGTACCCAGCCTGAACAAGCTGGAGCCCGGCCCCTTCGTCGAGATCCACCCCGATGACGCCCGACGCCTGGGTATCGCCGACCAGGATCTAGTGGCCATCCGCTCTCGCCGTGGCCAGGCGCTGCTGCCGGCGCGGCTCAGTGACCGCGTGTTGCCCGGCGGCTGCTTTGCGCCGTTCCACTGGAATGACCTTTACGGCGAGCAACTGGCGATCAACGCGGTGACCTGCGATGCGGTCGACCCCACCTCGCTGCAACCGGCCTTCAAGCACTGCGCCGTGGCCCTGGAGCGGGTTGCCGGCGAACGTATCGAAGCCCTCGACCTGACCACTGCCACGCCTTCGGAGCCTGCCACCATGCCGACCGCCACCCTGTCCCGCCTGCTGGGCCTTGACGCACTGCCGGCCCCGGTGCTGGCCGAAGACGAACGCCACTACCTGCAGGGCTTCCTGCTGGGGCTGGGCCAGGCGCGTAGCGAAGGCGTGCCGAGCCTGCCGGCCAGCGCACCACTGGCGCCGGCCCGCCGGTTGTTCGTCGATGGCCTGTTGGCCGGGCTTTTCGCCCAACCTGCGCCAGTACCGCTGGTGATCGATGCCGCGCCATGCCATCACGTGCTCTGGGCCTCGCAGACCGGCACGGGCGAGGCCCTGGCCGAGCGCTGCGCCCTGCACCTGCGCGAGGCCGGGCTGGCGGTGCAACTTAGCTGCATGGAGACGGTGACGCCTGCCCAGTTGCAGGGCGCCGCCAGCGTGTTGCTGATCGCCAGCACATTCGGTGATGGCGAGGCTCCGGACAGTGGCGCGGCGTTCTGGCAGGCGTTGCAGGGCGAGGCGGGCGAGCATTGCGCGGCACTGCCTTTTGCGGTGCTGGCGCTGGGCGATTCGAGTTACGACCAGTTCTGCGGGTTCGGTCGCAAGCTCGACCAGCGCCTTGCCGAGTTGGGCGGGCGGCGCCTGCTGGCGCGGGTCGATTGCGAGCCGGACCATGAACAGGCCTTTGCAGCCTGGTTGGCGGCGCTGCTGCCCGAGCTGGGCAGTGCTGCGCCGGCCTGCGTCGAGCCCGAGCCGGTAAAAAACTACAGCAAGCAGCAGCCTTGGCTGGCGCCAGTGCTGGAGAACCGACTGCTCAGCGGCCCTGGCTCGACCAAGGAAACCCGCCAGGTGGTGTTCGACCTGAGCGGCAGCGGCTTCACCTATCAGCCCGGCGATGCCTTGGGCGTGTGGCCGCGCAACTGCCCGGCGCTGGTCAGCGAACTGCTGGCCCTGATGCAGCTCGATGGCCAGACCCAGGTCGAGCTCAAGGGGCACGCACCGATGTCTCTGGCCGTGGCCCTGGAGCGGCACCTGGAAATCGCCCGGGTTACACCGCAGCAGCTTGAAGTGTTCAGCCAGACGGCCGGGGCGTTGCGCGATCTGCTGCAGGACAAAACCGAATTGAAGCATTGGCTGTGGGGCCGCCAGCTAGCCGACGTGCTGCGCGAATACCCCCAGCAGTTGCCGCTGGCGACCTGGCTGACGCTGCTCAAACCGCTGCAGCCACGCCTGTACTCGATCAGTTCCAGCCCCGCCGCGCACCCTGGGCAGGTGCACCTGACCCTGTCCACCGTGCGCTACGGCGAGCGCAAAGGGGTCTGCTCGACGTTCCTTGCCGACCGGGCCCAGGCACTGGAAGTAGCGATCTTCCCGCAACCGTCCAAACACTTTCGCTTGCCCGAGGACGATAGCCTGCCGATCATCATGATCGGCCCCGGTACCGGGGTGGCGCCGTTTCGCGCGTTTCTCCAGGAGCGTGAGGCGCGCGCGGCCAGCGGGGGCAACTGGCTGTTCTTCGGCGAGCAGCAGGCGGCCTGCGATTTCTATTACCGCGAGCAACTGGAGGCCTGGCAGGCCAGTGGGCACCTGCGCCTGAGTACGGCGTTTTCCCGCGATCAGGCCGAGAAGATCTATGTGCAGCAGCGCATGCTGGAACACGGCGCCGAGCTGTGGCAGTGGCTGCAGGCGGGGGCGTACCTGTACATCTGTGGCGATGCCCAGCGCATGGCCAAGGATGTGGATACGGCGCTGCGCCAGTTGGTGGCCGAGCAGGGCGGCATGGATGCGGCGGCGGCGGATGCCTATGTCGAGACGCTGGGGCGCGACAAGCGTTATCGGCGGGATGTGTATTGAGTGCCCCGCGTTGGGGAGCGGTGCACCTTGACTGTGCATTTGGGGGTTGCCTGTACCGGCCTCTTCGCGGGTAAACCCGCTCCTACAGGAGCAGTGCAGGCCCTATGGGAGCGGGTTTACCCGCGAAGAGGCCAGTGAAGCAACCTGACATGAAGGTCTTGGCACAGTCTCTGCTTTGACAGATTCACAACAGCCCCACTGATCAACGGCGATCAACCCAGGGGCCTCACATTGATGAGTACAGGCAAAGGCGCCTGGAGCTTACGCTCCAGGCGCCTTTTTGTTTTCCGTGATCGAGGAACAGCTATGAAGGCAACAGCGAACGGCGCACAACGGGCACGACTGGTCATCGTCGGCAACGGCATGGTCGGCCACCACTGTGTCGAACAACTGATCGGGCAGGGCGCACTCGAGCGCTTCGAGCTGCATGTGTTCGGTGAAGAGCGCCAGCGTGCCTACGACCGGGTACACCTGTCGGAGTACTTCGCTGGTAGCTGCGCCGAAACCCTGGCCCTGTGCGGGCAGGGCTATTACGGCGACCACGGCGTGCACCTGCACCTGGGCGAGGCGGTGCTGCAGATTGACCGTGAGCGCTGCGAGGTAGTCACGGCCGAAGGCCGTTACGGCTACGACCAGCTGGTGCTGGCCACTGGTTCCTACCCGTTCGTGCCGCCGGTCGAGGGCTGCAGTGGCAACGCCCGCCTGGTCTACCGCACCCTCGATGACCTCGATGCGATCCGCGCCGCCGCCAGCGACGCCCGCCGTGGCGTTGTGGTCGGCGGTGGCCTGCTGGGGCTGGAAGCGGCCAACGCCCTCAAGTCGCTGGGGCTGCAAGCCCATGTGGTGGAGTTCGCGCCCCGGCTGATGCCGGTGCAATTGGACATCGACGGTGGCGCGGCACTCAAGGCGCAGATCGAAGCGCTGGGCGTGGGCGTGCACCTGTCCCGCGCCACCCAGTCGGTGACTGCCGGTGAAGACTACCGCTACCGCATGAACTTCGACGGCGGCGAGCACCTGGAAACCGACCTGATCGTGTTCTCTGCCGGTATCCGCCCGCAGGATGCCCTGGGCAGGGCCAGCGGCCTGGAGATCGCCGCCCGGGGTGGTGTGGTGATCGACAATCATTGCCGCACCAGCGACCCGAATATTTTCGCCATCGGCGAGTGCGCCTCGTGGAACGGCAGCGTGTTCGGCCTGGTCGCCCCGGGCTACGCCATGGCGCGCAACCTGGCGGCGCTGCTGATGGGGGCGGCAGCCGGCGAATTCACCGGTGCCGACATGTCGACCAAGCTCAAGCTGCTGGGGGTGGATGTCGGCTCCATCGGCGATGCCCACGGCGCCACGCCGGGCGCGCGCAGCTACCGCTTCATCGACGAGGCCAACGCCAGCTACCGCCGGCTGGTGGTGGACGCCAGCGGCAAGCACGTGATCGGCGCGGTGCTGGTGGGCGACAACAGCTATTACGACACCCTGCTGCAATACGCCCAGAACGGCATCAAACTGCCGGCCGACCCGGCCGCGCTGATCCTGCCCCAGGGCGGCGGCGCGCCGGCGCTGGGCGCCGATGCACTGCCCGACAGCGCGACCATCTGTTCGTGCCACAACGTCAGCAAGGGCGCGGTGTGCGCGGCCATCGACAGCGGCTGCGCCGACCTGGCGGCGGTCAAGAGCTGCACCAAGGCCACCAGCGGTTGCGGCGGCTGCGCGGCGCTGCTCAAGCAAGTGTTCGAACACGAGCTCACCGCACGCGGCGTGACCGTCGACAAGAGCCTGTGCGAGCACTTCGCCTACACCCGCCAGGAGCTTTACGGCCTGGTGCGGGTCGAGGGCATCCGCAGCTTCCACGAGCTGCTCGAACGCCACGGCAAGGGCCATGTCGGCTGCGACATCTGCAAACCGGCGGTGGGCAACATCCTCGCCTCATGCTGGAACCAGCCGATCATGGACCCGGCGCTGGTGCCGCTGCAGGACACCAACGACACCTTCATGGCCAACATGCAGAAGAACGGCACCTACTCGGTGGTGCCGCGCATCCCCGGCGGCGAGATCACTCCGGAAAAACTCATCGTGATCGGCCAGGTGGCAAAGAAATACGACCTTTACACCAAGATCACCGGCGGCCAGCGCATCGACCTGTTCGGCGCCCAACTGCACGAGCTGCCGCTGATCTGGGGCGAGCTGATCGAGGCCGGGTTCGAGACCGGCCACGCCTACGGCAAGTCGACCCGCACGGTGAAGTCGTGCGTGGGCAGCACCTGGTGCCGCTACGGCGTGCAGGACAGCGTGGCCATGGCCCTGCGCCTGGAGGACCGCTACAAGGGCCTGCGCTCGCCGCACAAGCTCAAGTTCGCGGTGTCTGGCTGCACCCGCGAGTGCGCCGAGGCACAGAGCAAGGACATCGGCGTGATCGCCACCGACAAGGGCTGGAACCTGTACGTGTGCGGCAACGGCGGCATGCGCCCGCGCCACGCCGAGCTGTTCGCCACCGACCTGGACGATGAAACCCTGGTGCGGCTGATCGACCGGGTGCTGATGTTCTACATCCGCACCGCCGACAAGCTGCAGCGCACCTCGGTCTGGCGCGAAGGCCTGGACGGCGGGCTGGACTACCTCAAGCAGGTGATCCTCGACGACAGCCTGGGCCTGGCCGCCGAGCTGGAAGCGCAGATGCAGCATGTGGTCGAGCAGTATGAATGCGAGTGGGCCAACGCCCTGAACGACCCGGAAAAACTCAAGCGCTTCCGCACCTTCGTCAACGACCGGCGCGCCGACCCCGATGTGCACTTCGTTCGCGAGCGCGGCCAGCGCCGGCCTGCTGCAGCGCTGCACCTGATCCCGACCCATGAGGAGGCTGTCTGATGAACCTGTCCAATGCTGCTGTAGCAAACCAATCAAGCTGGCAGGCCGTGTGCCAGGCCGCCGACCTGGTCGCCGATTCCGGCGTGGTGGTATGGCATGAAGGCGAGCAAGTGGCGCTGTTCTACCTGCCCGGGCACGAGCAGGCGCTGTACGCCATCGACAACCGCGACCCGCGCTCGGGGGCCAATATCATCGGCCGCGGGCTGGTGGGCAGCCTGCAGGGCGAGCTGGTGGTGGCGGCGCCGTTGTACAAGCAGCACTTCAGCTTGCAGGACGGGCGTTGCCTGGAGGATGCCGCGCAGCAGTTGCGGGTGTGGCCGGTGCGGGTGGTGGCGGGGCAGGTGGAGATTGGCTTGGGCTGACGGTTTGATCTTGCTTGGGGCGCAGCGCCCCTGGCAACCCCAAGGCATGTGCAATGGATCGGATTACAGAGCATCCCCGCGCAGATACACTGCCGTGCATGAACCTCGACACCCGCATCAAGTTCCGCCACCTGCTGTGCTTCCTGGAGATTGCCCGGCAGGGCAGCCTGGCCCGTGCCGCCGATGTACTTGCCATCAGCCAGCCGGCCATCTCCAAGACCCTCAAGGAGCTGGAAGACCTGCTCGAAGCGCGGCTGTTCGAGCGCACCCACCTGGGCGTCACCCTGACCCCCGCCGGCACCCGTTTCATGCGTTACGCCGGGCCCAGCGTGCAGGCCCTGCGCGATGGCGTGGGCAGTGTGCGTGGCGATGCCAGGACGCCCTCGCAGGTGCGTATTGGTGTGCTGTCGACAGTCGAGGGCCTGCTGATGCCCGAAGTGCTGTGCCGCCTGCACCAGCGCCATGAAGCGCTGGTGATCAGCGTGGTCACCGGGGTCAGCGCGCAATTGCTCGGGCAACTGCGCCTTGGCGAATTGGAGCTGGTGGTCGGGCGCATGACCGACAGCCCGCAGATCCAGGGCCTGTCGTTCGAGCACCTGTACAGCGAATCGATGGCCGTGGTGGTGCGCCCGGGCCACCCGCTGCTGGCCAGCACGCCGGTGGAGTGGGCGCAGGTGGGGGCTTACCCGCTGGTGCTGCCGCCCCAGGGCACCACCATTCGCCAGCACGCCGACAGCCTGTTCGTGCAGTGCGGAATCCCGCTGCCGGCACAACGCCTGGAAACCCTGTCGCTGGCCTTGAGCCGCCGTTACCTGCTGGGCAGCGATGCGCTGTGGGTGGCGCCGCGCGACGCGGTGTTGCTCGACCTGCGCCGCAACGAGCTGGCCGAGCTGGACCTGGGCGTGCGCGAGCCGGGCGGTTCGGTGGGCATCTGCCGCAATGCCGCCGTGCCGCCGAGCCTGCCCGCGCAGTGGGTGTGCGAGGTGCTGCGCGAGGTGGCCGGGCAGTACCGGGACGGCCTGTACCCCTGAGTGGGGCACTGCACGGCCCTGTGCCCTGACATCAGCAGTTTCAATACCGGAACTTATCAGGCTTTCCTGGCTCTTATGCCGGTAGCCATTGGTCGTGGCCGCCTGATAAGCTCGCGGCTTTACCCTGATTTGCCCCTCTGGCGCATGAACAAGGAATCAGCATGAAACAAACTCGTCTGGCGGCTGCGGTTGCCCTGGTAGGTCTGGTGCTGGCGGGCTGCGATGCCCAGACCAGCAGCGTCGAACTCAAGACTCCGGCACAGAAAGCTTCCTACGGTATCGGCCTGAACATGGGCAAGAGCCTGGCTCAGGAAGGCATGGACGACCTGGATTCGAAAGCTGTCGCCCAAGGTATCGAGGACGCGATCGGCAAGAAAGAACAGCGCCTGAAGGACGAAGAGCTGGTCGAGGCCTTCTCCGCCCTGCAGAAGCGCGCCGAAGAACGCCTGGCCAAGGCCAGCGAAGAAGCTGCCGCCACCGGCAAGAAGTTCCTGGAAGAAAACGCCAAGAAGGCCGGCGTGGTCACCACGGCTTCGGGCCTGCAGTACGAAGTGGTGAAGAAGGCCGATGGCCCGCAGCCAAAACCGACTGACGTAGTGACCGTTCACTACGAAGGCAAGCTGATCGATGGCAAGGTGTTCGACAGCTCCGTCGAGCGCGGCGCGCCCATCGACCTGCCGGTCAGCGGCGTGATCCCGGGTTGGGTCGAAGGCCTGCAACTGATGCATGTCGGCGAGAAGTACAAGCTGTACATCCCGGCCGAGCTGGCCTACGGCGCCCAGAGCCCGAGCCCGCTGATCCCGGCCAACTCGGTCCTGGTCTTCGACCTGGAACTGCTGGGCATCAAAGACCCGAGCAAGCAGGACGCCGAACCAGCCCAGTCTGAATAAGCGCATCCTTTGCTGTACAACGACGCCCCGTTTAAACGGGGCGTCGTCGTTTTTGCCGGTGGTTGACGCGAACCGCTGGCGTCCTTCACTGTCGCAAGCAATGCCGTAGGTGGTCCTGCGGCGGGTTGTCGCAAAACGTTTGCGCGATTGAAACGACTGTGTAAAAAACGCCCGATCCGTGCCCGGCCCTTGTCCTGCGGGCACCGAGCGGCGCAAAGGCGGTCCTGTTCACAAGGTTATCCACAATAAATGTGGATAACTGTCCGTTGCTCTGGAGGTTGCATGAGCGCTCCCTGGAATTTCGCCCGTTTTCTGCCGCTTGCCGAGCGCCTGCTCAGCCGTGGCCGTTTGCCGGCACTGTTGTTCGCGGTCGCGCGCAAGGGGCCCAAGCTTGGCCAGTTGCGCGAGGATGTGCGGCTGATGCAGGCCCTGTGCCTGGCCTGGTGGCGCGGCGAGTACCGCGCCGTGAGCCCCAAGGCGCTGGTGACCATCGTTGCGGGGCTGCTGTATTTCGTCAGCCCCCTCGATGCTATCCCCGACTGGTTGCTGGGTGTGGGCCTGCTTGACGATATTGCCGTGCTCGGTTGGGTACTCAAGACCGTGGCCGATGAGCTGAGCCGCTTCAGGGCCTGGCGCGACAGCCAGGCGCCGGAGAAACTGCGGGTGGTCGAGCGCTTGCCGGACACGCCCGAGGCGCTGCGCCTGGAGCGTCCCAACCGCTGAACAAGCAGCGAGCGCACAGACCCCCGAGGTTGGTAATATAATTGGCATAAGCGTTATGCCTAGGGATTACATGCCGTGATCCAACGTCAAGGGGGTTGTATGGGTATTCAGGTCATCAGCCGGGACGGTCAGCCCGAGTACGCAGTGGTTCCCTGGGAGCAGTATCAGGCGCTGCTGGCCGCTGCGGGCCAGGCACCTGCCACGGCGCCCGGCAACAGCGACACTGTCGAAAGCACAACCCAGAGCGCGAGCCTGCGTTCCTTGGACGAGCTGGCGTCGTTGCGTCAGGCCAAGGGCCTGGCCCCCGAGCAACTGGCGCGTACGGTGGGTATCAGCCCGGTTTACCTGGCGATGATCGAGTCCGGCGAGCGCCGCCCTGACGCAGCGATCCTGCGCAGTCTGGCCTGGCACCTGGGCATTGGTGGCTGGAGCGAGCCGTCATGAGCCAGGTCAGGATCAGCCGTCAGCACTGGGAGAGTCTGCTGACCGAGCTCGACCTGGCCCGCCGACAACGCCACCTGCTCACTTACCGTGCATTGCTCGAACGCCTCCAGCTACCCAGCCCGGCCATGCAGACACTGACCGCCGCCCTGGAGTACCTGGCGCTGCTCGACGCCCGTGCCGAGCAGCCGTTGCGCAGTTCGCTGGTGATCAGCCAGGGCGCCAGCCGCCTGCCACGTACCGGTTTTTTCGAGTGCGTAGAGCGGCTGGGCAGGTTCAACGGGCCGGTAGATGGCATGGAGGCGGCGTCGTGGCATGCCTCGGAAGTGGTGCGGGTGTTCGAGTACCGGTATCCGGAAGAGGCGTGAATCGGGTCGGCAGTGCCGGCCCCATCGCTGGCAAGCCAGCTCCCACCAGCGCTGCGCAACTTCTGTGGGAGCGGGTTTACCCGCGAAGCAGGCGGCGCGGTGGTCCGGCACTCCGGTAAACCCGCTCCCACAGGATACGTGCCGCTTGGACGCTTGCTTTCACATGCGCCTGCTCACCTAACAACAGGCGCTTAGATCGCGGGCCCGCTCGCTCTGTTGTTCGGTGATCAGCTTGAGCACGTCGATCACCCGCCCCAGCCCCAGGTAACGGCCGCCCTGGGTAATGATGAACGCATCCTCGATACGCTGTTGCGCACGGCTGGTCAGCAGGCGGCTGACCTGCTGCAGCGATTGTCCACGCTCGACCACCACAAAGTCCGTGCTCATCAGTTGGCTGATGGGCTTGGCTGCCGACAGGTTGCAGCTCGAAGGCTCGAGCAGGGCTTCGTGCAACGCATGGCGGTGGACGATGCCACAGGGCTTGCCCTGTTGGTCCAGTACGGCGAGGGAGTTGAGGTCGGACTGGCCGCGGAAGGCCTCCAACACCTGCTGGGTGGCGGTTTCCAGAGGCACCGCTGGCTGCTGGATGAGCAGGGCGCCAAGGTCGGCGCTGCCTTCGTTCAACGCGCCCGGCCCCAGGGGCGGCAGGATCGCGCATTCACGCGCAGCGCTCTCCTGAGGGCGGCCAAGCAGGTAGCCCTGCAACAGCTCAACGCCCATTTCAGCCAATACCGTCAGCTCTTCCGCCAGCTCAATGCCTTCGGCGATCACCTGGGCACGTGAAGCGCGAGCGATTTGCAGGATCGAACCGACGAACTCGCGCTTGAGCGGGTCCTGGTGGATGCCGTCGATGAAATGGCGGTCGATCTTCACGTAGTCCGGGCGCAGCTCCGACCACAGGCGCAGGCTGGAATAGCCGGCGCCCAGATCATCCAGGGCAATCGAGAAACCCATGTCGCGGTAATGGTGCAGGGCGTTGAACAGCAGCTGGAAGTCTTCGGTGGGCGTCTGCTCGGTCAGTTCGATGACCACCCGGCTGGGCGACAGGCCGACCTGTTCGAGCATCTTCAGGGTGCGCCCGGAAGGGTAGTGCGGTTCAAGCAAGGACTCGGGGGAGACGTTGAGGAACAGCTTGCCCTCAAGGTTCTGCTCGGCAAAACGCCGGCACGCGGTTTCGCGGCACAGCACTTCCAGTTCGCTGAGGCGCCCGGCCTGGCGGGCGATGGCGAACAGGTTCAGTGGCGAATGCAGCGGGCTGTTGGAGGGGCCGCGACTCAAGGCTTCATAGCCGAGAATGCGCCCTTCGGAAAGACAGACGATGGGCTGGAACAGGCAGTGCACGCTACGTTGAGCCAGGATGGCGCTCAGTGCGCTGAGCTGTTCGGTGACGGTCATGGACTGCTTCCTGAATAGAAAAAGGCCGGGCGTTTTCACGCTCGGCCCTTCTATTTCACGACAGCCAGATGACTGTTTGATGACGGCTCACATTATATTGCCATCACCTCAGTGCTTGGCCACCGAAGTGCTCAAGCTCAGGTAGTCGAGCAGGATGCGCCCGGTCTCCGACAGGTAGGCGTCGTCTTCCGGTTTGGTGTCGTCCGGCTCGGCCGGCAGCGCGTCCTCGTCTTCTTTTTTCAGCTCTTTGAGCGGTTCTTCGCCCTTGGCCTTGCGGCGGATGTTCTCCAGCGCCAGCTGCTTGGCCTCGATCTGGTCGTGGCGCGCACGGCGGTCCTGCTCGTTGAGGCTGACGGTCTTCTCGTCCATCAGCTTCTGGGTCAGGGCCAGGCGGTCACGGATGTAGGCAAACTCGGCATCCTTGACGCTGCGCGCTTCATGCTGTGCCTTGAGCTGGGCCAGGTACGGCTTGAACGGGTCGGCCACTGGCTTGACCACCGGGCGGATGGTGTCCCACGGCATGGCTTCGGGCAGGGCGCTCTCACCGATTTCCTTGGTGTCGATGATCGACGGGTAGGCGATGTCCGGCAGCACGCCCTGGTGCTGGGTGCTCTGCCCGGAAACCCGGTAGAACTTGGCCAGCGTCAGCTTGAGCTCGCCATGGTTGAGCGGCTGGATGGTCTGCACGGTGCCCTTGCCGAAGGTCTGGCCACCGATGATCAGTGCGCGGTGATAGTCCTGCATGGCGCCGGCGAAGATCTCCGAGGCCGAGGCCGAGAGGCGGTTGACCAGCAGCGCCAGCGGGCCTTTGTAGAAGGCGCCAGGGTTTTCGTCTTCGAGCACATCCACGCGGCCGTCGCTGTTACGCACCAGCACGGTCGGGCCTTTTTCGATGAACAGGCTGGTCAGCTCGGTGGCTTCCTGCAGCGAGCCACCGCCGTTGTTGCGCAGATCGATCACCACACCGTCGACTTTCTCTTTCTGCAGCTCGGTGAGCAGCTTCTTGACGTCGCGGGTGGTGCTCTTGTAATCCGGGTCGCCGGCGCGATAGGCCTTGAAGTCGAGGTAGAAGGCCGGGATCTCGATGATCCCCAGCTTGTAGTCGCGGCCGTCCTGCTTGAGCTTGAGCACCGACTTCTTCGCCGCCTGCTCTTCGAGCTTGACCGCTTCACGGGTGATCGAGACGATCTTGCTGGTCTGGTCGTTCGGCGCATTGCTCGCCGGGATGACCTCCAGGCGCACCACCGAGCCTTTCGGGCCACGGATCAGCTTGACCACTTCGTCCAGGCGCCAGCCGACCACGTCGACCATTTCCTTGTTGCCTTGCGCCACGCCGATGATCTTGTCGGCCGGGGCCACCTGCTTGGTTTTCGCCGCGGGGCCTGCCGGCACCAGACGCACGATCTTGACCTGGTCATTGTCGCTCTGCAGCACCGCGCCGATACCTTCGAGCGACAGGCTCATGTTGATGTCGAAGTTCTCGGCGTTGTCCGGCGACAGGTAGTTGGTGTGCGGGTCGTACGACTGGGCGAAGGTGTTGATGTAGGCCTGGAAGATGTCTTCGGCACGGGTCTGGTCCAGGCGCGCCAGCTGGTTCTTGTAGCGCTTGGTCAGGGTTTCCTGGATCTGCTTGAAGTCCTTGCCGGCGATCTTCTGGCGCAGCACCTCATCCTTCACGCGTTTGCGCCACAGGTCGTCGAGCTCGGCCGCGTTCTTCATCCACGGGGCGTCCTTGCGGTCGACCAGCAGGTCTTCTTTCACGGTGAAGTCGATCTTGTCGACGCCCTTGTTCAGCTCGGCCAGGGCGAAGTCCAGGCGCTGCTTCACACGGTCCAGGTAGCGCTTGTAGATGGTGAAACCGGGGTCGAGGTTGCCGCTTTTGAGGAAATCGTCGAACTGCGTCTTCCACTTGTCGAACTCGGCGATGTCGGCGGCGGTGAAATAGCTGCGCGCCGGGTCCAGCAGCTTGATGTAGCTGTCATAGATGATGACCGAACGGGCGTCGTCCAGCGGCGGCTTGCTGTAGTGGTGGCGCTTGAGCAGCTCGACCACGTTGAGGCTGGCGACGATTTCGTCACGGTCCGGCTGCAGGCTGTCCCACTTGTTGGCGGCGGCCGCATTGCCACCGAGCGTGAGGCTGCCAAGCCCGATGACAAGGGCGAGGGCGGTGCTGGGGAGGAAATGCTTCATGCTGATTCGACGTGTAGGCAATTGATCACGCATAGTAGGCCGTCTTTTCCGTTCGCCGGTTCCATGAAACCGGGAAAATACTGCAAAAAGCCTGGGACGGTGATCCCAGGCTCAGTCATATGATTCAACTATGGAGGCACTGTGAAGGCATTGCAAGGCGTTGACGGACATGTGGCCTGGGTCGAGGCCGAACGCCCGGCCTGTGACGCAGGGCAGGTGCGCATTCGAGTGGCCGCTGCGGGGCTGAACCGCGCCGACCTGCTGCAAAAGGCCGGCCTTTATCCACCGCCGCCGGGAGCCAGCCCTTACATGGGCCTGGAGTGCGCCGGCATCGTCGAAGAGGTCGGCGCCGGCGCCGACTGGCGCGTCGGTGACCGGGTCTGCGCACTGCTGGCCGGCGGCGGCATGGCCGAAGAAGTGGTGGTCGATGCCCGCCACGTGCTGCCGGTACCCGAAGGCCTGAGCCTTCACGAAGCGGCGGCGATCCCCGAGGTGTACGCCACGGCCTGGCTGAACATCTTCCAGCTGGGTGGCCTCAAGGCCGGCGAGAAGGTGCTGGTGCATGCTGGCGCCAGCGGCGTAGGTTCGGCGGCGATCCAGCTGTGCAAGGCCTTCGGCAACCCGGTCTGGGTCAGCGTCGGCTCTGATGAGCGCCTGGCTTACTGCCAGGACTTGGGTGCGGCGGGCGGTGTGGTGCGCAACGCCAACCTCGACGCGCTGGAGCAGCTCGGGCCGTTCGATGTGATCCTCGATCCGGTCGGTGCCAGCTACGGACCGCTCAACCTCAAGCTGCTGGCCCGCGATGGGCGCTGGGTGATCATCGGCCTGATGGGCGGGCGCAAGGTCGAGCTGGACCTGGCGCTGGTGCTGGGCAAGCGCCTGCAGGTCACTGGGTCGACGCTGCGTAATCGGGACGACGGGTTCAAGGCTGAGCTGCTGCGCGAGCTGGGGCAGCAGGTGTGGCCGCTGTTCGCCGAGGGGCGGTTGTCGGCGCAACTGGTCGATACCTACCCGGTGGAGTTCGCCCAGGCGGCTTATGCCGAGCTTGAGAGCAACCAGGTGTCGGGCAAGCTGGTGCTGGTGATCGATTCGAGCCTGGTGTAAGGCATTCCGGCCTCATCGCCGGCAAGCCGGCTCCCACAGGAACGCCACAGGCTTCGAGGCCGCAGGGGTACATGTGGGAGCCGGCTTGCCGGCGATCGGGTCAGCACAAAGCCTCAGGTCCAGCTGAGGACTGGCCATCCATTTTTATCGGCATGCTCACGCAACACCGCATCCGGGTTCACCACATGCGGATGATCCACCTTCAGCAACAACGGCAAGTCGTTGCGCGAATCGGAATAGAAACTCGCCCCTTCCAGGTTCTCCTGCTCCTGATCCAGCCACTCCAGCAAGCGGGTGATCTTGCCTTCACGGTAGGTCAGCACACCATGGGTCTTGCCGGTGAACACGCCGTTGACCGCCTCCAGCTCAATGGCCAGGTATTCATCCACCCCCAGCCGCGCCGCAATCGGCCCCACCAGATGGGTACCACTCGCGGAAATGATCAGGATGCGGTCGCCACGCTTGCGGTGCTCGGCGATGCAACGGCAGGCATCGCCATAGATGATCGGCTCGATCACGTCCTCGACCCACGGCTCGACCAGGTGCTCCACCTCTTCCAGGGTGCGCCCGGCGATCGGCTCCAGGCTGAACGCCATGTAGTCCTCCATGGCCAGGTGGCCCTTGCCGTAGGCCTCCATCAGTTCATGGTCGCGCTTGAGGAACGCCTTGCCGTCGACCCAGCCCAGCCGGGCCATCTGCTCGCTCCACAGCGACGCGCAGTCGCCGTGGATGAGGGTTTCGTCCAGATCGAAAATTGCCAATGCCATGGGTTGAATCTCCTTAGGCCACTTCCCGTAGCGCCGTGGGGTCGATCGACAAGGATACACGCTGCCCGTCGGCGTGCAGGTCGGCCGCCGAGCGGTTGAGCACGTCCACCACCAGCTCCACGCCGCGCACCTGCACGCGGTAGCGGATGACATTACCGAGCAGGCTGTGGCTGCGTACCTCGCCGTCCAGTTCGCCGTTCACGCCCAGGGTTATGGACTCCGGGCGGATCGCCAGGCGGCTGGCCACCGGGCGCTGCAGCAGGCGGCTGGCACTGTCGGCATCGAGCAGGTTGTAGTTGCCGATGAAGCCCGCGGCGAACAGGTCGACGGGCGCGGTGTAGAGGGTTTCGGCATCGCCGCTCTGGACGATGCGCCCCTGGTTCATCAGGACGATGCGGTCCGACATGGTCAGCGCCTCCTCCTGGTCGTGGGTGACGAAGATGGTGGTCAACCCCAGCTCGCGCTGGATCGCGCGGATTTGCTCGCGCAGGTGCTTGCGAATACGCGCATCCAGCGCCGACAGCGGCTCGTCGAGCAGCAGCAGGCGCGGGCGGGTGACCAGCGAGCGGGCCAGCGCCACGCGCTGGCACTGGCCGCCGGACAACTGGTGCGGGTAGCGCCCGGCAAAGCTGCCCAGCTCGACCAGGTCGAGCACTTCGCGCACCCGTGCCTGGCTTTCATCGGCCTTGACCTTCTGCATGCGCAGGCCAAAGGCGACGTTCTGCTCCACGGTCATGTTGGGGAACAGCGCGTAGCTCTGGAACACCATGCCGATCCCGCGCTTCTGCGGGCTGACCGGCACGATGTCCTGGCCGTCGAGCAGGATACGGCCGCTGTCCACCGGCGTCAGCCCGGCGATGCAACGCAGCAGGGTGGACTTGCCGCAGCCCGAAGGGCCGAGCAGGGTGACGAACTCGCCGCGCTCGATCTGGCAGTCGATGTTTTCGAACACCGGGCTGCCGGCGTAGCTCTTTTGCAGTTTCTGTACGCTGACGAAGCTCATGTCAGGTCTTGTCCTTGTTCAAACGGTTGGCGACCCAGGTCAGCACCAGCACGAAGGCGAAATAGGAGATCACCAGCGCGCTGTTGAAGTGGCCGCTGCTGTTGCGCATGTTGTTCAGGTACACCTGCAGGGTCTCGTAGCGGGTGCCCACCAGCAGGTTGGCGAACACGAACTCGCCGAACAGGAACGAAAACGACAGCAGCAACGCCACCATCAGACCCTTGCGCAGGTTGGGCAGCACCACCAGGAACGCGGCCTGCCAGGTGCTGGCCCCGAGCAGTTGTGCGGCGTCCATCAGGTCGCGCAGGTTGATCGCCTGCAGGTTGTTGGTGATGGCCCGGTACATGAACGGCAGGGCGACGGTGAAGTAGCAGCCGATCAGGATCCACGGCGTACCGACCATGGCCATCGGCCCGCTGCCGTACAGCTGCAGCAGGCCCACGGCCGACACCACCGGCGGCACCGCGAACGGCAGCAGGATCAGCACGTTCATCAGCGCGTCGAGTTTCGGGAAGTGGTAGTGCACCACGAACAACAGCGGCAGGATCAGCACCACCGACAGCAGCAGCGCACCCACGCACACCAGCAGCGACTGGCCGAAGGCGGCGAGAAAGCGCGGTTCGCTCCACAGCGCGATGAACCACTTGAAGGTCAGGCCGCTGGGCAACAGGGTTGCCGACCAGCTGGTGGCCAGCGAGTAGAGCAGGGTGCCGGCCAGCGGCAGCAGCAGAATCAGGAACAGCAGGTACACCACCAGCTTGTGGTAGAGCCCGGCGGCGTTTTTTTCAGCGCGCATGGTAGCTCCTCTTGAGCAGCCACTGATGGACCACCGTGACCAGGGTCATCAGCCCCACCAGCACCATGGCCAGGGCGCTGGCCAGGTTCGGATCGAGGCTGATGTCGCCGGCTACAAGGCCGGCGATGCGGATCGGCAGCACGTTGAAGTTGCCGGTGGTCAGGGCGTAGACCGTGGCGTAGGCGCCCAGGGCGTTGGCCAGCAGGATGACGAAGGTGCCGAGCAGGGCAGGGGTGAGCACCGGCAGGCCGATATGCCGCCAGAACTGCCAGTGGTTGGCCCCCAGCAATGCCGCGGATTCGCGCCAGTCTTCGCGCAGGGCATCGAAGGCAGGGTAGAGCAGCAGCACGCCCAGCGGGATCTGGAAGTAGGTGTACACCAGGATCAGCCCGGTCTTGGAGTAGATGCTGAAGTCACCGAGCAGGCCCATCTGCTTGAGCAGCAAGGTCAGCGCGCCGTTGAAGCCCAGCAGGATGATGAAGGCGAATGCCAGCGGCACCCCGGCAAAGTTGCTGGTCATGTTGGCGAAGGCGCTGACGAAGTCGCGCAGTTTCGAATCGACCCGGCGCAGCGAGTAGGCACCCAGGGTCGCGATGATGATGCCGAACAGGCTCGACCAGAAGCTGATCTCCAGGCTGCGTTGCAGCGCCTGCAGGTAGAACTTCGAGGCGAACACCTTGCTGAAGTTGGCCAGGCCCCAGCCGCTTTCGCTTTGCAGGCTGTTGATCGCCACCCAGGCCAGCGGGGCGATCTGGAAGATGATGAAGAACACGGCGAACGGCAACAGCCAGAGCAGGGCCAGGTAGCGGCCACGGGAGCTTGCATTCACTTGAGCAGCTCCCGGCAGACGGTCTTGTCATGGGCCGCGCCCAGCAGCTCGCAGATGGTGCCGCACAGCTCGGTTTGCAGCGGTTTGGCTGCGGGGTCCAGGCTGAACCCGTCGCCGAAGACGAACAGCGGCACCTCGCGCTCCTCGGCCAGCAGGCCATTGTGCGAGCGGTCGTTGTTCATGCCGTGGTCGGCGGTGACCAGCACCTGGTAGCCCTCTTCCAGCCAGCGCGGCAGGTAGTCGGCCAGCAGGATGTCGGCGCTGCGCGCGGCGTTGCGGTACTGGCTGCTGTCCAGGCCATGGCGGTGGCCGGCGTCGTCGATGTTCATCGGGTGCACCAGCAGGAAGTTCGGCGCGTGGCGCCGGCGCAGGTATTCGGCGTCGGCCAGCAGGTGCGAATCGGGGTAGTGGTCGGCGTAGTAGAACAGGCCGTGCTGGATCGGCAGCTTGGGCGCGTGGGTGTGGCGGTCGCGCAGCGGGTCGAACGGCGAGCGGTTGTACAGCTCGCTCATCCAGTGGTAGGCCGCCGCCGCAGTGCCCAGCCCGGCCTCGCGGGCGTAGTGGAACACGCTGCGCTGGTTGGACAGGCGATTGACGTTGTTGTGCACGATGCCGCTGTCGATCGGCGGCACGCCGGTGAGGATGCATTCGTAGAGCGGTCGCGACAGCGACGGCAGCTCGCACTCCACGCGATACAGCGCGGCGCGGTCGGCCTCGACGTAGGCGTGCAGGTGGCCCATGGCGTGGTGGGCGACCTGGTGGTTGAGGCCGTCGAGCAGGACCAGGATGACGTTGTGTTGCATGGTGGCTCCAGTCAGATACCGCGTTGCCTTCTTCGCGGGTAAACCCGCTCCCACAGGTATTGCACAAGGCTCAAGGCCTGTGATGTACCTGTGGGAGCGGGTTTACCCGCGAAAGGGTCGGATCAGGCACTACAAAGGCTGGCCCTTTACTCCATCTCGATGATCACTTGCTCCTGCCACTTCTGCGGCAGGGCCTTGGAGGTCGCTTCCCAGGCCGCGGCGTCCTTGATCGGCTGGACAGCCTTGTACTGCTCGTTGGGCAGCAGCTTGGCCTGCACGTCGGCCGGCAGTTTCAGGTGCTCGGCACGGATCGGCCGGGCGTGGCCCTTGGCCAGGTTGATCTGCCCTGCATCGCTGAAGATGTACTCACGCGTCAGCTTGGCCGCGTTCGGGTGCTTGGCGTACTTGTTGATGATGGTGGTGTAGCCGGAAATCACCGAACCATCGGACGGGATCAGCACTTCGAAGCGCTTGGGGTCGATCTGCTCGCGGTAGCTCAGGCCGTTGAAGTCCCACACCACGCCGACTTCGATCTCGCCCTTCTCGATGGTCTGGATAGTCGGGTTGGCCAGCGACAGGCGTTTTTGCTGGGCCAGCTTGGTGAACAGTTGCAGGCCCGGCTCGATGTTCTTCTCGTCGCCCTTGTAGGCGATGGCGGCGGCCAGCACGCCGTTGGCGGCCTGGGCGGCGGTGCCTACGTCACCGATGGCGACCTTGTACTTGCCCTTTTCCAGGTCGTGCCAGCTGGTGGGGCGCTCGCCTTCCTTGACCAGGTCCTTGTTGATGATGAAGGCGATGGTGCCGGTATAGGCCAGCGCCCAGTGGCCGTCCTGGTCCTTGGCCCAGGCCGGGACCTGCTCCCAGGTGCTTGGCTTGTAGGGCTGGGTCACGCCCTTGCTGGTGGCGATCGGGCCGAAGGCGGCACCCACGTCGCCGATGTCGGCGCTGGCGTTTTCCTTCTCGGCATCGAACTTGGCCACTTCCTGGGCCGAGCTCATGTCGGTGTCGCTGTGCTTGAGGCCGTACTTGCTCGCCAGGTCTTCCCAGGTGCCTTTCCAGTTGGCCCAGGCATCGGGCATGCCCACGCTGTTGACCGTGCCTTCCTTGCGGGCGGCATCTTCCAGGGCCTTGAGGTCTTCGGCCATGGCCGTGGTGCAGAACGCGATGGCCGAACCGAGCAGTGACGCCATGAACAACTTTTTCATCCGAAGCTCCTTGGGTGGGTGCCTTGCAATCGTTGTTATGTGGTGAAGCGGTGCCTGCCAACCGTTGGTCTAGGTCAGCAAACCTTGAGCCAAGGTAGGCCGGTTGCGTGACAGTTTGATGTAAGGGACGGGCCGCCAGGGTTCGCCGCAGGCCCTGGCAATACAGCGTAGACCAGATCGAAAGCCTTGATTCACGGGGGCTGGCCCGGATCTGGCAAGCCCCGGCAAAAGCCTTTGTCACAGGATGTTCATCAGCCGTGACTAGGCTTGCACTACGCTCCTTATGCCCTGTTCTGGGGCTGGACTAGTCCAGATAGGTAACCTTTGATGCAAGCGACGCCACCGCGTGCGGTAACAGCCATCTGCCATGCCCTGCAGGAGCAGATCGAACACGGCCTGCTGGCGCCGGGCGGCAAGCTGCCGGCCGAACGCAAGCTCAGCGAGGTGTTCGACACCACCCGCATCACCCTGCGCGAGGCACTGGTGCAGCTGGAGGCCCAGGGCCTGATCTACCGCGAGGAGCGGCGTGGCTGGTTCGTTGCCCCCGAACGGCTGACCTACGACCTGATCGAGCGCAGCCACTTCCATGCGATGGTGCGTGACCAGGGGCGGTTGCCCAGTACCGAGCTGCTGTCGGCGCGGCTGCAACCGGCCCCGGCGGCCATCTGCGCGCGCCTGCGCCTGCCGGCGCTGTCCAGCGTGGTGCGGATCTGTCGTTTGCGGCGGATCGACGGACGGGCGGTGTTGTATGCCGAGCATTACCTCAACCCGAGGTACTTCCCTGGGATTCTCGAACAGGACCTGGCGCAGTCGCTGACCGAGATTTATGGCCGGGAGTACGGCATTCAGTATGGTCAGGTGTGTTTCGAAATTCTGCCGACCGCCTTGCCGGTGGAGGCTGCCAGTGCGCTGAAAGTGTCAGCGGGCAGCCCGGGGCTGCATATCACCCGGGTCAACAGCGATCAGCGTGGGCGCTTGATCGACTGCGACCTGGAGTATTGGCGGCACGATGCGATCCGTATTCGCGCCGAGGCGGGGTAAGGTGAACATCGCGGGGCAAGCCCGCTCCCACGCTGTCGTCATGCTTATCATTGCGTGGGAGCGGGCTTGCCCCGCGAAGCGATCTAGCTGGTAACGTCGCTTCCAGCCATTGCCCCACCGCCCGCCGTCACCACCTGCACCGACAACCGCGGCGTCGCCAAGTCCAGCCCAGCCTCGTCGAGCTGGCGCTTCAACGCCAGGTTGAACGCCCGCGACACCTCCCATTGCTTGATCGGCGCGGTCTTGAACCGCGCCCGCAAGATCGCCGAACCCGACTCGAAACTCTCCACCCCCTGCAGCTCCAGCGGCGACCAGATGTTGCGGCGCATCAACGGGTCGCTGCGCAGCTTCTGGCCGACCTCGCGGACCAAGGTGATGGCCTGGTCGATGTTCATGTTGTGAGGAATCGCCACACGGAAGATGGCGTAGCCGAACTCGCGCGAGTAGTTCTTGATGCTCTTGATCTCGCTGAACGGGATGGTATGCACGATGCCGTCGATGTCGCGCAGGCGCACGGTGCGGATGGTCAGGCCTTCCACGGTGCCGAGATGGCCGCCGACATCCACATAGTCATCGATGGCCAGCGAGTCCTCGATGATGATGAACAGCCCGGTGATCAGGTCGGCGACCAGCGACTGGGCGCCGAAACCGATGGCCAGGCCGATGACCCCGGCACCGGCCAGCAATGGCGTGACGTTCATGCCCATGTTGGCCAGGGCGACGATCACCGCGATGATGAAGATCGCCACGAACATCACGTTGCGGATCAGCGGCATCATGGTCTGTGCGCGGGCGTTGGCCTGGCCCCGGCGCGAGCGCACCAGGGAGTGGTGCACGGCGGTGTCGGCAAGGATCCACACCAGCCAGGCGACGATCAGGGTGCCCGCCAGGCCCAGCAGGCGCAGGCTGATCTCGTGGCCGTCGCCTTCGGCGAAGTCGATCATCGACAGGCCCCACACGCGCAACCCCAACTCGATGAAGGCCAGCCAGATGAGCAGGTGCACCAGGGCATAGCCGAAGTTGCGCAAGCGTTCGGTATACACCGCCTGGCGCTTGTTGGCGCGTTTGGGGTTGGCGGCGTGGCGGCGCACCAGGCCGTTGAGCACCATGCACACCACCACCAGCACCGTGCACATCAGCGATTGGCGCAGGGCGGTGCTGGTGTCGCCGGCGGAGACGAAGGTGGCGAACAGCGAGACCGCTACCAGCAGCAGCGCCGGGATGAACCAGAAACTGCCGAGGATCTCGATGGTGTCGCTGAGGGTGCGTCGGGTCAGGCGTCGGCTCAGCGGCTGGTTGCGGATCAGGTGGGCGATCGGGCGGCGGAAGCGCAGGATGAACAGCCCGGTGCACAACGCGGCGAAGACGTTGGCCAGGGTGGCCAGGCCATGGGCCAGGTGGCTGCCCAGGGCGGTCGTCAGGCGTGGGTCGCTCATCGCCTCGCCGAACGCGGCGAAACTGCCGATCAGCCACAGCGGGCGGAACGCCTGGTGGCGCAGGATGTGCAGGGCGCGGTGGCGGTGCGGGCCGTCGAGCAGCGAGAAGGCGATCACGCAGATCGCCGAGAACAGCGTGCCGACCACCAGCGCATAGGCCAGCACCATGGCCATGGATTTACCCAGCGACGGTGGCAGGGCGAAGCTCAGGTAGACGGTGAACACCAGCGCCACCAGCCACGGCCCGAGCTTGCGCAGGGCAAAGCGGACCAGGTCCCAGGTGCGTGGGTGCTGGGGCAGTTCCTCGGTCAGGCCGAAGCGTACCCGCACCCGGTGGCCGATCCAGTTGAAGGCGTAGGCCAGCAGGCTCCAGACGGCGATGACCGCAGCGAAACCGAAGAGAATGGCCGGCCATTGGTGCACCGGCACCATCAGCGCGGTGAGTTCGTCCTGGGCCTGGCTGATTTCCTGCGCCCAGCGGTTGAACGGGCTGGCGTCACCGCTGAACTGCTTTTCGAAGTCATGCAGGGCGCCACCGATCAGGCCGAGCACACCTTGTTCGACGGTGGGTTGCGATTGTTTGCTGGCGTCGCGCAGCTTTTTCAGGTCGGCCAACAGCTTGGCGCGCTGTTGGTCGTTTTCCAGGTTCTTGATCACCTCGTCCAGCGACTTGCCCAGCGGCTCCGTGGCCTCGGGCTGGGCGGGCGTGCTGGAGCCAAGCAGGCTCGGCAGGCCGGCGGCGTGCACCGGGGTGACGAACAGGAACAGCAGCAGGAACAGGCAACGCAGGAGGGCAGGCACCGGGAAATCTACCTCAGGTCAAACGATTGACCGAGTGTAGAGGTTTATGTGGGCAGTTTCTCCAGGATCTTCCAGCAGGTGAGGCCGAAGATGCCCAAGGTGCCGATCCACATCATCAGCACGCCGATATTGCGCTCGCGCAGGCTGAAACCGATGGTCAGCAGCATGAGAAACCCGAATACCGGGATGAACAGCGACAGGAACGGGGACATGGTGCGGCAATCCTTGTGCTTGATGGGCCATGTATCAAGCATAGCGCTTTGCCAGCGAGGCGGATTGACCGGGGGCAGGTGGTTGCCAATGCGGGCCTCATCGCTGGCAAGCCAGCTCCCACAGCTACAGCGCAACCCTGTGGGAGCCGGCTTGCCGGCGATGAATTTGACGCGATCTCAGGGCAGTTCGTGGCTGCGGTAGAAGGCAGTGAGCACCTTCACCAGGTGGGCCAGGTCATGGCTGCCGCACAGCTCGCGGATCGAGTGCATGGCGAAGGTCGGCAAGCCGATGTCGACCGTGCGCACGCCCAGGTTGCCGGCGGTGATCGGGCCGATGGTCGAGCCGCAGCCCATGTCGCTGCGTACCACGAAGCTCTGCACCGGCACTTCCTCGGCCATGCACAGGTGGCGGAAGAACCCGGCGGTTTCGCTGTTGGTGGCGTAGCGCTGGTTGTTGTTGACCTTGATCACCGGGCCGGCGTTGAGCTTGGGCCCGTGGTTGCCGTCGTGCTTGTCGGCGTAGTTGGGGTGCACGCCGTGGGCGTTGTCGGCCGAGATCATCAGCGAGCGCTGCACGGTACGCACGTAGGCGTCACCTTCGGGCAACAGGCGCTGCAGGGTCTGTTCGAGCATCGGGCCGTCGGCGCCGCAGGCCGAGCAGGAGCCGACTTCTTCGTGGTCGTTGCACACCAGCAGGCAGGTTTCGTCGCTGTCGGCGCCCAGCAGCGCCTGCAGGCCGGCATAGCAGGACAGCAGGTTGTCCAGGCGGGCGCCGGCGATGAAGTCGCCGTTCAGGCCGATCAGTGCCGCGTCCTGGGTGTCGTAGAAGCTCAACTCGTAATCGAGTACCACGTCGGCGTTGAGGTCGTGCTCGCGGGCCAGTTGCTCGGTGAGCAGCGCGCGGAAGTCGACGCGCTCGTCGCCTGCCACCTGGGCCAGGATCGGCGGCAGTTCGGTCTGCGGGTTGATCATCCAGCCTTCGTTGGCGGTGCGGTTGAGGTGGATCGCCAGGTTGGGGATCACCGCGATCGGCAGCTTGAAGTCGATCAGCTGGCTTTCGACCTTGCCGTCACGGCGGAAGGTGACCCGCCCGGCCAGCGACAGGTCGCGGTCGAACCACGGGGCGAGCAGGGCGCCGCCATAGACTTCGACGCCCAGCTGCAAGAAGCCCTGGCGCTGCAGTTCGGGTTGCGGCTTGACCCGCAGGCAGGGGCTGTCGGTGTGGGCGCCGACCATGCGGATGCCGCTCATCAGTGGCGAGTGCTTGCCGAGCTTGATGGCGATGATCGAGGAATCGTTGCGGGTCAGGTAGTAGCGCCCGCCAGGCACCGTGGCCCAGCTGTCGCGTTCGTCCAGGTGCTGGAAACCGGCGGCTTCGAGGCGCTGCACGAGGCTTGCGGTGGCATGGAAGGGCGTCGGGGAGGCCTTGAGGAATTCAATCAGGCCGGCGTTCAGGGCATCGCGCATAAGTCACTCCAGACAGCAGTGGCGCGAGTTTAGCGTAATTGCTCGACAAATTGTGTCGACCCTTTCGCGGGTAAACCCGCTCCCACAGGGTCACCACGAACCCTGTGGGAGCGGGTTTACCCGCGAAAGGGCCAGTACAGCCACAAAAATCTAGAACGGCGCCGGGCACTCGAACTTCAACCGCTGCCCGGACACCGGGTGGGTAAAGCTCAGCATCGAGGCATGCAGGCACAGCCGTTCATGGGCGGCCAGCGCTTCAGGGTTGGCATACAGACGGTCGCCCAGCAGCGGATGGCCGATCGACAGCATGTGCACGCGCAACTGGTGCGAGCGCCCGGTGATCGGCGTCAGCTCGACCCGGCAATGCTCGCCGCAGCGTTCGACGATGCGCCAGAAGGTCAGGGCGTGCTTGCCTTGCTCATGGTCGACCACGTGGCGCGGCTTGGTCGGCGGGTCGTAGCGCAGCGGCAGGTCGATGCTGCCGCTGTCCAGTTGCGGCTGGCCCCAGCACAGCGCGGTGTAGGCCTTTTCCGTCTCACGGTCGTGGAACTGGCGCGACAGTTCGCGGTGGCTGTCGGCGTCACGGGCCAGCAGGATGATCCCCGAGGTTTCCCAGTCCAGGCGGTGGACGATCAGCGCGTCGGGGTAGCCGTTTTCCTGCAGGCGGGTGATCAGGCAGTCCTTGTTGTCATCGGCACGGCCCGGCACCGACAGCAGCAGGGTCGGCTTGTTGATCACCAGGATGGCGGCGTCTTCGTGAAGGATCTGGATGTTCGACAGCGGCATGTTCGGGCGTTCTCTGCAAAGCATTGTGGGAGCGGGSKTGCCCCGCGATAGCGTCAGATGGCCATCGCGGGGCAAGCCCGCTCCCACACGGTATACCTGGGGCTGCTGAAAACTCAGCGATCAGGCAGGGTGATGTTCAGTTCCAGAATCGAGCAGCTGCCCTGGTTTTCCAGTTCGATCTGCACGTCATCATTGCCGATGTTGACGTACTTGCGAATCACCTCGACCAGCTCCTTCTGCAGGGCTGGCAGGTAGTCCGGGGTGCTGCGCTGGCCACGCTCGTGCGCCACGATGATCTGTAGACGCTCTTTCGCTACCGACGCGCTGCTCTGTTTCTGTCTGCCACGAAAGAAGTCAAAAAGGTTCATGGTTTATTTGCCTCCAAACAGGCGTGCGAAGAATCCTTGCTTCGGCACTTCGATGAACCGCAGTGGCTTGGGCTTGCCCAGCAGGCGGTCGACGGTGTCGCTGTACGCCTGGCCGGCATCGCTCTGGTCGTCGAGGATGACCGGGATGCCCTGGTTGGACGCCTTGAGCACTGCCTGGGATTCGGGAATCACGCCCAGCAGTTCGACCGAGAGGATTTCCTTGACGTCTTCGACGCCCAGCATTTCGCCCTTCTCGACACGCTCGGGGTGGTAGCGGGTAATCAGCAGGTGTTCCTTGATCGGGTCGTCACCTTTCTCCGCGCGCAGCGACTTGCTCGACAGCAGGCCGATCATGCGGTCGGAGTCACGTACCGAGGAGACTTCCGGGTTGGTCACGACGATGGCTTCGTCGGCGAAGTACATCGCCAGGTGCGCACCTTTTTCGATCCCGGCCGGCGAGTCGCAGACCACGAACTCGAACTGCTCCTTGAGCTCCATCAGGACCTTTTCCACGCCTTCCTTGGTCAGCGCGTCCTTGTCGCGGGTCTGGCTGGCGGCCAGCACGTACAGGTTCTCGAGGCGCTTGTCCTTGATCAGGGCCTGCTGCAGGTTGGCTTCGCCGTTGACCACGTTGACGAAGTCGTACACCACGCGGCGTTCGCAGCCCATGATCAGGTCGAGGTTACGCAGGCCGACGTCGAAGTCGACGATGACAGTCTTGTGCCCACGCAGTGCGAGGCCGGTACCGATGGCGGCGCTGGTGGTGGTCTTGCCCACACCCCCCTTGCCGGAAGTAACCACGAGAATCTTGGCCAAGGTGTTTCACCCCTAAATAATCGGGACAGGCGTCCCTGCAAATACATAAAAAAACGGCAACGGTAAAAAGTTGCGCTAAAAATGCCGGCAAGTATCCGTTAAAGACGGGTGATGTTCAACACGTCACCGGACAGGCTGACCTGCACGCCCGAGCCCCACAGCGGGTCGCGGCGCAGGTCTTCGCAAACTTTGTACTGGCCGGCGATGGAGACCATTTCGGCGGTCATCTGCTGGCAGAAGATGCGCGCCTTGGTATTGCCCTTGATCCCCGCCAGGGCCCGGCCACGCATGGCGCCGTACACATGGATGTTGCCATCGGCAAGAAGTTCCGCGCCCGGGCTGACGGAGCCGGTGACCACCAGGTCGCCGCCCTGGGCATAGATCTGCTGGCCGCCGCGCACCGTGGTGGTGATGATGCGCGTCGGGCGCACTTCGGGTTCGGCTGGCGCCGGTGGCGGTGGCGGTGCAGGTTCCGGCGCTTTCACCTCCGGTTCCGGCTCCAGCGGGCGCTCGCGGGCACCGGAAGGCGGCAGCACCGGCAGGTCGATGGCGATCGCCGCGGCGATGTCCTCGATGCGGTTGGCGCGGATCGCCAGGGTGCGCAGGCCATGATGGCGGCAGACGCGCATCAGCCCGGGCAGGTCGATGGCGCCCTCGTCAGGGGGCAGCTTGTCCAGCGCCAGCACCAGCGGCGTGTTGCTGAAGAAATTCGGCGCCTGCGCCACCTTGGCCGCCAGCTGGCGGTCAAGGGATTCGAGGTCGTTGCGCGCCAGTTCCAGCACGGTGATGGCAAGCATGCTGCCCTTGAGCTGGAACACGGGGGCGTTGTCGGGTGTCTGGTTAGGGCTCATGGTCTGCATAGACGGCTTGTTGCGAGAAAAGTGCCCTGACTTATAGCGATAAGACCGATTGCCCGCAACCGATGTAGAATGCTCGGCCCTTGTCTTGCCGGAAGCTTCAATGGAACGCCCGCGTTTTCGCCGCCTATTCCTCCACCCGCGCTTCTGGGCCCTGTGGCTTGGCCTGGGCCTGTTGTGGCTGGTCGCCCAGTTGCCCTACCGCGCCTTGCTCGGGCTCGGCCGCGCCCTCGGTGCGCTGATGTACCGGGCGGCCGGCGAACGCCGCCGGATTGCCGCGCGCAACCTCGAATTGTGTTTCCCCGAGCTTTCCAGCGACGAACGGCAGCGCCTGCTCAAGGAAAATTTCGCCTCCACCGGCATCGCCTTCTTCGAAATGGCCATGAGCTGGTGGTGGCCACAGGCCCGCCTGGCCCGCCTGGCGCACATCGAAGGCATCGAACACCTGCAGGCTGCCCAGCGTGATGGCGAGGGCGCGATCCTCATGGCCGTGCACTTCACCACCCTGGAGATCGGCGCCGCGCTGCTGGGCCAGGTGCACACCATCGACGGCATGTACCGCGAGCACGGCAACCCGGTGTTCGACTTCATCCAGCGCCGTGGCCGCGAGCGCCACAACCTCGATTCGCTGGCGGTGGAGCGCGACGATGTGCGCGGCATGCTCAAGCTGCTGCGCAAGGGCCGGGCGATCTGGTATGCGCCCGACCAGGACTACGGCATCAAGCAGAGCATCTTCGTGCCGTTGTTCGGCATCCCGGCCGCCACCGTTACCGCCACCAGCAAGTTCGCCCGCCTGGGCAAGGCCCGGGTGATCCCCTTCACCCAGAAACGCCTGGAAGATGGCAGCGGCTACCGCCTGGTGGTGCACCCGCCGCTCGAAGGTTTCCCGGGGGAGACCGAAGAGGCCGACTGCCTGCGCATCAACCAGTGGGTCGAAGGCGCGCTGCGCGAGTGCCCGGAGCAATACCTGTGGGCGCATCGGCGGTTCAAGTCGCGGCCTGAAGGCGAGCCGCGGCTGTACGACAAGAAGAAAAAATGACACCGATCGCGGGGCAAGCCCGCTCCCACGCTCTGGACTGCCCCCAAGAGTTGGATTGATTTCCAACTTTTTTGAGAGGAGTCAAGAGCGTGGGAGCGGGCTTGCCCCGCGATAGCGACTCCAGGAAGGAACCATGACCCCAACCACCGGCCTGATCCTCTCCGGCGGCGGCGCCCGCGCCGCCTACCAGGTCGGCGTGCTCGCCGGCATCGCCGAACTGCTGCCACCCGGCGCGGCCAATCCGTTCCCGGTGATCGTCGGCACCTCCGCCGGCGCCATCAACGCGGTCAAGCTGGCCAGCGGTGCCACCCGCTTCGCCGAATCGGTGCAGCACCTGACCACGTTCTGGCAGAATTTTCGCAGCCACCTGGTGCTGCGCAGCGACTGGCCCGGGGTAATCCGCCAGGCCACTCGCTTCGTCGGTCACAGCCTGCTCGGCCTGGGCGGCCAGGTGCCGGTGGCCCTGCTCGACAGCCGCCCGCTGCGCAAGTTGCTGCACCAGCACCTGGACCTGGACGGCATTGCCCATTCGCTGGCCGCCAACCAGCTGCGCGCCATCGCCGTGACCGCCTTCGGTTATGAGTCCGGCCAGGCGGTGACCTTCTATCAGGGCCGCGACACCATCGAGCCCTGGCTGCGCCACCGGCGCATCGGCATGCCCACGCCGCTGACCATCGACCATCTGTTGGCCAGCTCGGCCATCCCGCTGCTGTTCGCCCCGGTGCGCCTCGGCGAGGAGTTTTTCGGCGACGGTGCGGTACGGCAGTCGGCGCCGATCAGCCCGGCCCTGCACCTGGGGGCCAGCCGTGTGCTGGTGGTGGGCGTCAGTGGCAACCCACAGCGCCCGGCGCCGCCGTTGCCCACCCAGCGGGTGTTCAGCGGCCAGCAGCCGAGCCTGGCGCAAATCGGCGGGCACATGCTCAACAGCACCTTCATCGACAGCCTCGAAGACGACATCGAGCTGCTGCAACGCCTCAACCACCTCAGCCATATGTTGCCGGCGCACCTCGATGCACGGCGCCTGGGGCTGGCACCGATCGAGGTGCTGGTGGTGGCGCCAAGCCAGCCGCTGGACGAGATCGCCGCGCGGCATCGACGCGAGTTGCCGGCGGCGTTAAGGCTGTTCCTGCGCGGGCCGGGGGCGACCAAGACCAGCGGGGCGGGGGTGCTCAGCTACCTGCTGTTCGAGGCGAGCTATTGCAGCGAGCTGATCGAGCTGGGGCGCAAGGATGCCTTGGCCAAGAAGCGCGAGTTGTGCCAGTTCCTGGGGATCTGACAAAGCATCGCGGGGCAAGCCCGCTCCCACGTTGCAAACACCGTGGGAGCGGCGGTGCGCCGCTGCGACTTGCCCCGCGATGATGCTTACTCGGCGATCTGCAACTTGCGCGCCTGGGTGTACACGTACCGCAGCTTTTCATACTCGAACGGCGAGTTGGTCTGGCCATAGCTGAAGTTGGTGCTGTTGCGCTTGTCGATGGCCCGCATCAGCGTGATCTCCGGGTGCTCTTCGGCAGACTCCGGCACGTCCAGGTAATTGACCGCCTGCTCGCCCACGTAGTCCACCACCAGCCCGGTGGTGTCGCGCAGGTTCGACGGCCCCAGGATCGGCAGCATGATGTACGGCCCTTCCGGCACGCCATAGAAGCCGAGCGTCTGGCCAAAGTCCTCGCTCTGGCGCGGCAGCCCCATGCTGGTCGCCGGGTCCCACAGCCCGCCGACACCGAGGATGGTGTTGAACATCAGCCGCGCGGTGATTTGTGCCGAGCGCTTGGCCTTGAGCTGGAACACGCTGTTGAACAGGTTCGGCACATCGCCCAGGTTGTTGAAGAAGTTGTTCACCCCGGTGCGCACGAAGCTTGGGGTGATGTAGCGGTAGCCATCGACCACCGGCAGGAACACCCACTGGTCGAAGCGGTAGTTGAAGTGGTAGATGCGCCGGTTCATCGCTTCCAGCGGGTCATAGATGTTCAGCGCCGCCAGGGTCGAGCGCTCGAACTCGCGCTGGTCCAGGCCCGGGTTGAACTTGAGTTCGCGCAGCGGATCGATGAACCCATCGGGTTCTGCCGTGAGGCTCGGGGCCTTGTCGGCCTCGATCACGCTGGCCCGGGGCGCGACTTCTTCGGCCAGGGCGCAGCCGCTGGCGAGCAGGGCGGTGATGAGCAGCAATCGGTTAACCACGGAAGAACTCCAGCATGGCGTCGCTGTTGACGCGGTAATTGAGGTTGCCGCAGTGGCCGCCATGGGGGTACAGGGTCAGGCGCTCGCCGAACACCCGGCGCATGAAACCGATGTCGCCGGGGCCGAGGATCACGTCGTCGGCGTTGTGCATCACGGCGATCTTCGGGCTTTCGTGCAGGTAGTCGGCGAGGGCATACAGGCTGACCTGATCGTTCAACTGCAGCAGGCTGTTGCCGCCGGTACGCGCGCGCCACATGGGGATCACCTGCTCGGTCAGGTAACAGTCGAAATCGCACTGCAGGGCACGCTTGAAGAACGGCGTGAGGCTGGTGGTTTCGGTGATCGGGTACTTCGGCGGAATGATCAGGCCGCGGCGGTTGATCAGGTCGGAGGTGAAGGCGATGTCGGCTGCCGAGAAGCGGAACGAGGTGCCGATCAGCATGGCCATCTGTTCGTTGGACAGGTGCTGGCGCGACTGCTGGAAGTCGTACAGCAAGGCTTCGTTGAGGTCGATGTAGCCCTTGTCCTGGAAGTAGCGGGTGAGCTTCTCCAGCATCAGCTCGTAGAACGTGGTGCTCTTGTCGATGCCCTTGACCCGGGTTTGCACCAGTTTGTCCAGGTTGCTGATCGAGGTGTACAGGTTGACCGGCGGGTTGAGCAGCAGCACCCGCTTGAAGTTGAAGCTGCGCCGGGTTTCGTCCAGCTTGCTGACGAACGCGGCATCCAGCGCCCCCAGGCTGTAGCCCGTCAGGTAGTACTCGCTGACCGGCAGGCGCGGGTGCTGGGCGCGCACCGCCTGCATCACCCGGTACAGGTCCTTGGCATCCTCGGCGCTCACGCCAGGGGTGGCGAAGCGCGAGGCCGCGCTCATGAAGTCGTAGCTGGTCGGCGAGGACAGTTGCACCACGTGGTAGCCGGCCTGATAGAACAGTTTTTTCAGGTATTCGTTGATCGAGCTGAAGTAGGGCGCGCCGGTACCGGCGATCAGGAAGATCAGCGGCGCCTCGTGGTCCTGCTGGGCCAGGCGGTAGCGCAGCTTCTTCACCGACCAGAAATTGTCCGGCAGGGTGAACTCGCGTTCCGGGCGCAGGGTGAGGCTGTAGTCGTCCTGGTTGATTTCATCGTCGCTGGGCAGCGTCGGGCGCTGCTCGGGCGGCGTGGTGGCGATGGTCGCCTCGAACGGGTTGGTCAATGGGTAGCCGTAGCTCGCGGCATCGATATCCCGCGCCGAAGCGGCCGCAGCCATGAGCAGGCCACCGAGCAGCGCGGCGAGGCGCAAAGATCGAAGCATGTAGTCCCCCAGAAAAACGCAAGGTCGTGCAGTTTGTACGCAGGCTAGGACCATGGTCGACCCGGCAAAGTTGCCTGCCGTTCATACCTTTGTCGCACCAGATGTTGTTGTCCACGGCAATGCCTGTGTTGTGCAACATAGCCGTTGGGCCATGATTTTGCCTTACATCGGCCCCTGAGCGATCATTCACGCTTTCGATTGCCGCTATTGGAGAACCGGATGTCCCGTTCGTGGCCGCTGATTGCCTTGCTGCTGTTCCTGCCGCTGTGGCTGGCCGCCAGTTATGGCGTGCGTTATGGCTTGATGGAAGCGCCCCAATGGGTCGGATTGTGTGCGCAGCCGGGGGAAATCTGGCAGTGCCAAGTGCGCTCGCTGCTGGGGTTGGGCATTCATTTCCAGGTGATCGCCTGGAGCGCGTTGGGGCTGGCGCTGGTCGCCCAGCTGATTGCGGGCCGTCTGGGGTGGTGGCTTGCAGTGCTGGCGCTGGTGTTCGGGTTGCCGGCGCTGGTGCTGTATACCGCGAGCATCGCGGTGTTTGCGGTGGTGCTGGCAGGTCTGCGCCTGGTCAGGTGATTACCGGCTTGCTGGGTCGGGCCTGGAGGGTGGCGGGCTGAAATCTCAACTCAGCACGTGATCCACCGGCTCCAATGCCGGCGGCAAAGGCTCATGCCCCAGCGCCGCCAGCACATCGCGCTCGAGGGTGCGCACCAGCGCATCGGTCGGCAGGTCGTTCTCATCCCGGCCGAACGGGTCTTCCAGCTCGTTGCCGATGGCATCCAGGCCGAAGAACGTGTAGCTGACGATGGTGGTGAACAGCGGCGCCAGCCAGCCCAGCGGTTCGGCCAGGGCGAACGGCAGCAGCAGGCAGAAGATATAGATGGTGCGGTGCAGCAGCAGGGTGTAGGGGAATGGCAGCGGCGTACCCTTGATCCGCTCGCAGGTTGCCTGCACCTCCGAAAGGCCCGCCAGGCGCTGTTCCAGGATGGTGTAACGGAACTCGCTGATCAGCTGTTGCTGCGCCAGCCGCGAACATTGCGCACCGATGTCCTGGAGGATGCCGTTGCACAGATTGTGCGGGGTCAGCGGTGCTTGCTCGGCCAACCAGGGGCGGGCGGCGTGCAGTTCGTCCTCATTGCGCAGCCGGGCATTCAGGGCATGGGCAAAACCGCACAGGCTGCGCAACATCGCCGCGCGCAGTTGCGCATCCTCGATCACCACGCTTTCACGCACGAACGAACGCACCTCGATGATCATCCGCCCCCAGGCCTTGCGCCCTTCCCACCAACGGTCGTAGCAGGCGTTGTTGCGAAAGCTCATGAAGATCGACAGCGACAGCCCGAGCAGGGTGAACGGGGTGGCGCTGACCGGGTAGAACAACGCCGGGTAGTGCCGCTCGATCAGCACGATCAGTGCGGCCAGCAGGGTGACCATCAGGCAGCGCAACGCGATGCGCTTGACGATCGAGCCCCTGAGGGTGAACAGCACGCGCAGCAGGTCGGGGCGGGAGTGGACGATCAAGAGGGGTTCCCGAGGCGGCCGTTCAGCCGCCGGTCATGTTCATGAAACGCAGGATCTGCACCTCGCCACCCACTTCGAAGTGGTGGCGCCAAGGCTTGAGCTGCATGGCCTCGCGGATGGCCTTGTCGAGGCGGGCACTGTCGCTGGGGTGCTGGCGCAGCACCTGCTTGAGGTCCAGCGAGTGCTCGTTGCCCAGGCACAGCAGCAGGCGGCCTTCGACGGTCAGGCGCACGCGGTTGCAGGTGGCGCAGAAGTTGTGGCTGTGGGGCGAGATGAAACCGACCCGGGTGTTCGGCGCTTCGGCCAGGCGCCAGTAGCGGGCCGGGCCTTGGGAGGATTCGGCCGATTCGATCAGTGTGAAGTGCCCGGCCAGGCGCTCGCGCACATCGTCGCTGGAACAGTAGGACTCGCCGCGCTGGTGTTCGCTGATCACCCCCAGGGGCATTTCCTCGATGAACGAGATGTCCAGCTCGCGGTCGATGGCGAAGCGCACCAGGTCGACGATCTCGTCGTCGTTGCGGCCCTTGAGCACCACGGCGTTGAGCTTGGTGCGACGAAAGCCGGCGGCGCGCGCGGCATCGATGCCGGCGATCACCTGCTGCAGGTCACCGGTGCGGGTCAGGGCACGGAAGCGCTCGGGGTCGAGGCTGTCGAGGCTGATGTTCAGGCGCGACACGCCGGCATCGAACAGCGGCTGGGCCAGGCGGCCGAGCTGCGAGCCATTGCTGGTCAGGCACAGTTCACGCAGGCCGGGCAGGGCGGCGATACGTTCGCAGAGCCCGACGATGCCCTGGCGGACCAGGGGTTCACCGCCGGTCAGGCGGATCTTGCGGGTGCCCAGGGCGACGAAGCGTTCGGCCACCTGATAGAGCTCTTCGAGGCTGAGGATCTGCTGGCGCGGCAAAAACTGCATGTCCTCGGCCATGCAGTAGACGCAACGGAAATCGCAACGATCGGTGACCGACATCCGCAGGTAGTCGACCTTGCGGTTGAAACCGTCGATCAGGGCCTGGGGGTTCTGTTCCACGTGGGCGCTCGAAGGGCTGGGGGCTATGCAATCCAAGCTATCGCCTGGGGCCAGACCCGTCAAATCGCTTTCCCTGACCGCTTGATCAATGGCCTCTATCAAGGGCCAGGCAGATGCGCATACGGCATTCTCGTGGGAGCGGGCTTGCCCCGCGAAAGGTCTATTACAGACACCTAAAACCCATGATCGACACGGCCTATCACCCCGTCAGACATTTCGATTGGACGCCCCCACATCACCCTCCATAGGCTGGAAAAAAGCAGCGGGCAACGTGATCCGCCGCACCTTTACCATGCCCGCGTGAGGATTGACCGCATGAGCCAGGACGAACACATCAGGGACTACAAGGGGCCGGCCGCCGGCTGGGGCGCGCTCAAGAGCGTGACCAAGAGCTGGCTGGGCAGCGAGAACGCCTTCAAGAACCTGCGGGCCATGCTCAAGACCAACCAGAACGGCGGCTTCGACTGCCCCGGTTGCGCCTGGGGCGAGTCGCCGGAAAGCGACATGGTCAAGTTCTGCGAGAACGGCGCCAAGGCGGTCAACTGGGAAGCTACCGGCCGCTCGGTGGACCCGGCTTTCTTCGCCAAGTACAGCGTCAGCGCGCTGCTGGAACAGACCGACTACTGGCTTGAGTACCAGGGCCGGCTGACCCACCCGATGCGCTATGACGCGGCCACCGACCACTATGTAGAAACCAGCTGGGACGAGGCCTTCGCCCTGATCGGTCAGCACCTGAACAGCCTCGAGTCGCCCGACCAGGCCGAGTTCTACACCTCGGGCCGGGCCAGCAACGAGGCGGCGTTCCTCTACCAGCTGTTCGTCCGCGCCTACGGCACCAACAACTTCCCTGACTGCTCGAACATGTGCCACGAAGCCAGCGGCGTGGGCATGTCGCAAACCCTCGGCGTGGGCAAGGGCACCGTGGTGTTCCATGACCTGGAGCTGGCCGACGCGATCTTCGTCATCGGCCAGAACCCCGGCACCAACCACCCGCGCATGCTCGAACCGCTGCGCGAGGCGGTCAAGCGCGGTGCCCAGGTGGTGTGCTTCAACCCGCTCAAGGAGCGCGGGCTGGAACGCTTCCAGCACCCGCAGCACCCGCTGGAGATGCTCAGCAATGGCTCCGAGTCCACCAGCACCGCGTACTTCCGCCCGGCGCTGGGCGGGGACATGGCGGCCATGCGCGGTATCGCCAAGTACTTGTTGCAGTGGGAACGCGAAGCGCAGCTCAACGATGAGCCGCCGGTGTTAGACCATGCCTTCATCGCCGAGCACACCAGTGGGGTCGAGGATTACCTGGCCGTGGTCGATGCCACGCCCTGGGCGCATATCGTCGAGCAGTCCGGCCTGACCAAGGCCGAGATCGAGCTGGCGGCACGCATGTATCGCAAGGCCGAACGGGTGATCATGTGCTGGGCCATGGGTGTGACCCAGCACCGCCATTCGGTGGCGACCGTGCAGGAAATCGTCAACCTGCAACTGCTGCGCGGCAACGTCGGCAAGCCCGGCGCCGGCCTGTCACCAGTGCGTGGCCACAGCAACGTGCAGGGCGACCGCACCATGGGCATCGACGAAAAACCCAAGGCGCAACTGCTTGACGCCCTGGAAAAGCGCTTCCAGTTCAAGGTGCCGCGTGCCCATGGCGACAACGCCGTGCTGGCGATCAAGGCCATGGAGGAGGGGCGGGCCAAGGTGTTCGTCGCCCTGGGCGGCAACTTCGCCCAGGCCACCCCGGACACGCCACGCACCCACGCGGCGCTGCGCAACTGCGCGCTGACCGTGCAGATTTCCACCAAGCTCAACCGTTCGCACCTGGTGACCGGGCGCGACGCGCTGATCCTGCCGTGCCTGGGCCGTACCGAGATCGATATCCAGGGCGAGGGCCCGCAGGGGGTGACGGTCGAAGACACCTTCAGCATGGTGCACATCTCCCATGGCCAGCTGAAGCCGCGCTCGCCGCACCTGCGCTCGGAGCCTGCGATCGTTGCCGGCATGGCCAAGGCCACCCTGGGCAACACGCCGATCGACTGGGAATACGCGATTGCCGACTACGGCCGCATCCGCAGCATGATTGCCGATGTGATTCCGGGCTTTGCCGATTTCAACGAGCGCTTGCAGCATCCGGGCGGTTTCCACCTGGGCAACAACGCGGCAGACCGCAGTTTCCGCACCGCCACCGGCAAGGCGTGCTTCACCCCCAGCGCATTGCCCGAGCAGCTGGTCAACGACCAGGTGCTGGCCCGTGGCGACAAGCCCGACCTGATCCTGCAGACCCTGCGCTCCCACGATCAGTACAACACCACCCTGTACGGGCTGGATGACCGCTATCGCGGGGTGTTCGGCCTGCGCGAAGTGGTATTCGTCAACGAGGCCGATATCCGCCGCCTGGGTTTCGAGCCGGGTGAGCAGGTGGACCTGGTGTCGCTGTGGGCGGATGGCCGCGAGCGGCGGGTGTCGGGGTTCCGTCTGGTGGCCTATGACGTGCCCGAGGGGCAGGCGGCGGCGTACTACCCGGAGACCAACCCCTTGGTGCCGTTGGAGAGTTATGGCGACGGCACTTACACGCCGACGTCGAAGTTCGTGGCGATCAAGCTGGAGAAGGCCAGCGCGGGGAACCGGATCGCGGCGTCGAACACCTCTGCGTGATGTTGTGGGAGCGGCGGTGCGCCGCTGCGACTTGCCCCGCGATGGCGATGGTGGGTTCACTGATGTCATCGCGGGGCAAGCCCGCTCCCACGCGATGTGGTCGCGCGCCTCAGCGATGCACCGGATACGCCGTGGTGTACTTCATCTGTTCCATGGCAAAGCTCGAGGTGATGTTCGACAGCCCGTCGGTGCTGGTGATCAGTTTCTTGTAGAAGCGGTCGTAGGCGGCGATGTCGCCCACCACCACCCGCAGCATGTAGTCCCAGTCGCCGGACATGCGGTACACCTCCATCACCTCCTCGAACGCGGTCACCGTGGCGGCGAACTGCGCCAGCCAGGCGCTGTCGTGGCGCTGGGTCTTGAGCTGGACGAACACCGTCAGGCCCAGGCCCAGGCGCTGGGGGTCGAGCAGGGCGACGCGGCCGCGGATATAGCCTTCATCTTCCAGGCGTTTGACCCGCTTCCAGCAGGGGGTGGTGGTCAGGTTGACCGCTTCGGCCAGGTCCTTGAGGGAGATCGAGGCGTCGCGCTGGAGCAGGGTGAGGATGTGCTGGTCGAAACTGTCCATGTCGTTGTTGGGCTCCAGGCGAGAAAAAGTTTCCCGAGATTAGCCGTTGGCGGTGTTGCTTGGAATCGCCATGGCTCGCACAAGGTAAAAATCTTCTGGTTGGCGCCGGTCGGTGGCGCGATATGAGATAGTTGCGCTTTTCCACCCCTAGTCAATGGACCCGACCATGTCCGAAAAGCCGCGCAATTTCGCCACCCGCACCATCCACGCCGGCGAGCAGTCCAGCGTTGCCGACAACGCCATCTTCCCGGCCATCGTCACCTCCAGCTCGTTCATCAAGCGTGGCCTGGACGACAACCCCGAATACGCCTACAGCCGCGTCAGCAACCCCACCCGGCATGCCTATGAGACCTGCGTGGCGGCCCTTGAGGAGGGTGTCGGCGCGGTGGCCTGTGCATCTGGCGTAAGCGCTACGGCCACGGTGCTCGAGCTGTTGTCCAAGGATGCCCACGTGGTGGTGATGAACGGTGTCTACGGCGGCACCTTCCGCCTGCTGGAAGACTACCGCGGGCGCACCTCGGGGCTGACCACCACCTACGTCGACCTCAACGACGTCGAGGCCGTGGCCGCGGCGATTCGCCCGGACACGCAACTGATCTGGATCGAGTCGCCGACCAACCCGCTGCTGCACCTGGTGGATATCAAGGCAGTCTGCGACCTGGCCCGTGCACGCGGCATCATGACCTGCATCGACAACACCTTCTGCTCGCCGTGGAACCAGCAGCCGATCACCTTGGGCGTGGATCTGGTAATGCACTCGGCGAGCAAGTACATCGGTGGCCATTCCGACCTCACCGGCGGCGTGGTGGTGGCGGCCAACGACGAGCTGCTGGGGCGCCTGCGCAAGATCAGCATGGCGGTGGGGGCGATCCAGGGGCCGTTCGATTGCTACCTGGCACTGCGCGGGCTGAAGACCCTCGACGTGCGCATGGAGCGCCAGAGCGCCAACGCCCTGCGCGTGGCGCAGTACCTGGAAGGCCACCCGCAGGTCGAGCAGGTGTATTACCCGGGGCTGGAAAGCCACCCGCAGCATGCGCTGTGCAAGCGCCAGATGCGCACCGGCGGGGCCGTGGTGGCCATTCGCATCAAGGGTGACCGGGCTGCGGTCAACCGCCTGGTCGAGGCGCTGCAGATCTTCGTCCTGGCCGATTCGCTGGGCGGGGTGGAGAGCATGATCAACCATTCCTGGAGCATGTCGCACAACTCGCTCAGCCCAGAGCAGAAGGGCGTGATGGGGATCAGCGAGAACCTGGTGCGGTTGTCGATGGGGATCGAGGATTATCGGGACTTGATCGAGGACCTGGATACGGCGCTCAAAGCATCCGCTTGAGGGCTGCTGACGTCATCGCGGGGCAAGCCCGCTCCCACGCATGTGGGGGCGGGCTTGCCCCGCGATCATTTTGAAAGGTTTACCGTTCAGGACTTGGGCGGATGGATGATCCGTTCGATCTTGTCCTTGATCAGCAGCCGCTCCTTGCGTAACAGGGTGACCTTGTCATCGGCGCTGCCGTTGCCTTCGGCAGCCACCACTTCCTTGTCCTTGGCGTTGTAGTCCTTGTGCAGCTTGTGCAGGTCCTGATTCTTGTCGATCAGGGCCTGGAACTGGTCGGCGCTAACGTGCAGGTCGGCGAGCAAATCGTGCGGAACTGGCATTTCTTCACCTCTTTCAGGGTTGGCGAACGGGCCTGAACCATGAGGATAGTCGCCTTTGCCCCAATGGGGGACTGGAGTAGGCTGTAGCGCATCCTCCCTCAGCCGGAACCTGCGCCATGCCCCACCTGAACCTGGAATACAGCGACAACCTGGGCGAACTCAACGTCGACCTGCTGCTGTTGCGCCTGAATCACGCCCTGGTGGGCAGCGGCCAGTTTGCCGACGAAGCCGACATCAAGAGCCGCGCCCAGGCCTTCGCCAAGTACCGGGTGGGCACGGCACCGGGTGAGCGTGCCTTCGCCCATGTACGCCTGGCGATCCTCAGCGGGCGCTCGGAGCAGGTGAAGCAGCAGTTGTCGGGCAGCCTGCTGGCGGTGTTGCAGGAAGCCATCCCCGCCCAGGCCGGGCTGGATATCCAGCTGTGCGTGGAGGTGCTGGACATCGACCGTGAGCCCTACGCCAAGCTGCGCCTGCCGGCTGAATAAACGCTGAATGAAACTTGTTTAATTGATGAAAGCTGCGTTCCGACCAATTGTTACCAAGTTTTTCACAAAAAATTGATGCTAGCCTTCCTAGAGTTCGGCCAACTTCCCAAGGTGCCCGCCCGGGCACCCTGGCCGCTCATGAACTCTACCTGCGAATGCCATGCTCAACATCAAATCCCTGCGGACTGAATGGGTCACGCTGCTGGCCAGCCTTTACCTGTTGATCGGCCTCAACGCCTTCCTCTGGCAGCACCTGCAAGCCATTGTGCCGCCCGGCATGGTGGGGCTGTGGCTGGGCTTGGCATTCGCCGTGATGATGTTGTTCGCCTTCAATCTCATATTGACCTTGTTGGCATTCAAGTATGTGTTGAAACCGATATTGATCCTGTTGTTCATGAGCGGCGCGGGCGTTGCCTACTTCATGAATCAATATGGCGTGCTGATCGATACCGGCATGTTCCGCAATGTCGCGGAAACCAACGTTACGGAAGTTCGCGACCTGCTGTCGATCAAGTTTGCGCTATATATCGTGCTGCTTGGTGTGCTGCCGTCGCTGTTGGTATGGAAGGCAAAGATCGCCTATCGCCCCTGGTACCGCGAAGTGCTGGGCAAATTGGTGGTGACGGGGGCCTGTGTGGCGGCGCTGGGCTCGGTGGCACTGGTCAACTACCAAGGGCTTGCATCGCTGTTTCGCAACCACCACGAACTGCGCCTGATGCTTACCCCTAGCAATATCGTCGGCGCGTCCATCGGTTATGTCAGCGAACAGTTGGGTACTGCGGCGCGGCCGTTCCAGCCCTACGGCACCGATGCCCGCCGCGATGCCGCCTGGCAGCACCATGAGCGCAAGTCGCTGACCGTGCTGGTGGTGGGTGAAAGTGCACGCGCCGAGAACTTTGGCCTGCTTGGCTATGCCCGCAACACCACGCCGAATTTGGCCAAGCAGCAGGGCCTGTTGAGTTTTACCGATGTGCACTCGTGCGGTACCGAAACCGCCGTGTCTGTGCCGTGCATGTTCTCCGGCATGACCCGCAAGGACTATGACGCCCGCGTGGCCAAGAACCGCGAAGGCCTGCTCGACATCCTCCAGCGCGCCGGCCTGGCCGTGCAGTGGCGTGACAACCAGTCCGGCTGCAAGGGCACCTGCGACCGCGTGCAGTTCATCGACGTGAGCAACCTCACCGACCCGACCCTGTGCGCCAACGGCGAGTGCCACGACGAGATCCTCCTGCAGGGCCTGGGCGAGCTGATCGACAACCTCGACAAGGACACCGTGCTGGTGCTGCACCAGATGGGCAGCCACGGCCCCGAGTACTTCAAACGCTACCCGGCAGGCAGCGAGCCGTTCACCCCGGTGTGCCGCAGCAATGCGCTGAACCAGTGCAGCCAGGCGGAAATCGTCAATGGCTATGACAACACCCTGGCCTATACCGACAAGGTGCTGGGCTCGCTGATCGATACCCTGCGCAGCAAGCAGGACAAGGTCGACACGGCGATGATCTACCTGTCCGACCACGGCGAGTCGCTGGGTGAATACAACCTCTACCTGCACGGCACCCCCTACGTGATGGCGCCAGACCAGCAAAAGCACGTGCCGCTGTTGACCTGGTTCTCCGACAGCTACAAGCAGGACTTCGGCCTGGATACCGACTGCCTGGCCAAGCTGCGCGACGCACCGCTGTCGCAGGACAACCTGTTCCACTCGATGCTCGGCCTGTTGCAGGTACGCACCGAGGTCTACCAGCAGTCGCTGGACATGTTCGCCAGCTGCCGGCCGTGGCTGGCGGCGGGGCGCTGAAGCACGGTGTAAACGCCATCGCGGGGCAAGCCCGCTCCCACGCCAACCCTGGAGAGCGTGGGAGCGGGCTTGCCCCGCGATGGAAAAGCCGGCAACCGCCCGGCACCATGGATGGCGCGAGGTTTCACCCCCAGGGGCCGCGCCGTATATACTGCGCGCCAATGTTAGTGGGAGAGCCTCGTGGCCATCGAAATTCACTGGATCCGTGACGACCAGACCCTGGCCGAGCACTGCCAAAGCTGGCGCGAACTGCCCTTCGTGGCGCTCGACACCGAATTCATGCGGGTCGACACCTTCTACCCGAAAGCCGGCCTGATCCAGGTGGGCGTCGGCGAGCACGCCTACCTCATCGACCCTTTGCTGATCAAGGACTGGCAGCCGCTGGCCGAGCTGCTCGACGACACTGCCGTGGTCAAGGTGCTGCACGCCTGCAGCGAAGACCTCGAAGTGCTGCTGCGCCTGACCGGCAAGCTGCCGCAGCCGCTGTTCGACACCCAACTGGCTGCCGGTTACCTGAACATCGGCTTCTCCATGGGCTACTCGCGCCTGGTGCAGGAAGTCCTGGGGCTTGAACTGCCCAAGGGCGAAACCCGCTCCGACTGGCTGCAGCGCCCGCTGTCCGATACCCAGGTGAGCTACGCCGCCGAGGATGCCGTGCACCTGGCCGAGCTGTTCAGCGCGCTGCGCCCGAAATTGTCCGACGACAAGTACGCCTGGGTCCTCGAGGACGGCGCCGAGCTGGTCGCCGCGCTGCGTCGTGAAGTCGAGCCGGAGACCCTGTACCGCGACGTCAAGCTGGCCTGGAAGCTGGGCCCTCAGCAGTTGGCCGTGCTGCGCGAGCTGTGCGCCTGGCGCGAGCGTGAAGCCCGCAGCCGCGACGTACCGCGCAACCGTATCCTCAAGGAACACTCGTTGTGGCCCATGGCCAAGGGCCAACCCGGCAACCTGCCAGCCCTGGGCAAAATCGAAGAGATGCACCCGCGTACCATCCGCCAGGACGGCGAGTTCCTCATCCAGCTGATCAAGCGCGCCGCCGGCCTGCCCGCCGAACAGTGGCCGCAGCGCCTGCCTGAGCCGCTGCCGATCGAGGCCGCCGGCATTCTCAAGCGCCTGCGTGCCATCGGCCAGGCCGAAGGCGAGCGCCTGCAGATCGCCCCGGAGCTGATGCTGCGCAAGAAGACCCTCGAGGCCCTGCTCAAGAGCGGCTACCCCGACGGCCCCTATCAACTGCCCGATTCGCTGCGCGGCTGGCGTCGCGAGCGTATGGGCCAGGCCCTGCTGGACGACCTGGCAGGCGCCGGAGAAGCTCAATGAAACGTATCTGCTCGATTTACAGAAGCCCACGCAAGAACGGCATGTACCTCTACGCGCTCAAGGCCGACGGCCTGGAACGCATCCCGGAAGGCCTGTTGCCGTTCTTCGGCACGCCGGTGCATGCCTTCGACCTGGTGCTGACCCCGGAGCGCAAGCTGGCCCGCGAGGACATCGTGAAAGTGCTGGAGAACCTCGACAGCCAGGGTTACCACCTGCAGATGCCGCCGCCGGACGAGGAGTACATCGAACACCTGCCCGAAGAGTTGCTGCGCCGCAACGACCCGGTCTGATTCGGGCGCGCTCACCCTCATAGCTGCGGCCCGCCTGGCGGGCCGCTTTCGTTGTTTGCCAAGGTTGTGTTTCACATGCGCGTACTGATCGCTGAACAGGATCATGCCAACTACGCCCGCCTGCTCGGTGAGGCGGCACCGGACCTGGAGGTCCTGACCAGCGGCGACTCCGCCGAGCTGGCGCGCTTCGCCGCCGACTGCCCGGTGTGGCTGGGCCAGCCGGACCTGCTGGCCAGCCTGCTGCGCCAGGGCCATAAACCCGAGTGGATGCAATCGACCTGGGCGGGCATCACCCCGCTGCTGGCCGATGCGCTGCCGCGCGACTACCGCCTGACCCGGGCGGTGGGCATCTTCGGCCAGGTGATGGCCGAGTACATGCTCACCTACATGCTGGTGCACGAGCGCGAAGTGTTGTCGCGCCTGGTCAGCCAGGTCGAGCGGCGCTGGGACGACCGCCCCGGGCGCAGCCTGGAAGGGCGCCGGGTACTGGTCGTCGGCACGGGCGACATCGGCCAGCGGGTCGCCGAGTTCCTCGTGCCCTTTGGCGTGACCCTGTACGGCGTGGCCAGCACTGCGCGCGAGCAGGCACCCTTCGTCGAGGTGGTCGGGCTCGACCAGTTGCCGCGCATGGTCGGGCAGGCCGATTACGTGCTCAACCTGCTGCCCGATACCCCGGCTACCCACGATCTCTATGACGCGGCGCTGTTCAAATGCTTCCAGCCCAGCGCATTGTTCATCAACGCCGGGCGTGGCGCGGCGGTGGTCGATGCGGACCTGGTCGCGGCGCTCAAGGAAGGCCATCTGGCCGGTGCGGTGATCGATGTTTGCCGGCAGGAGCCGTTGCCTCAACGGCACCCGTTCTGGACGGCCTGGGGGCTGCTGCTGACCGGGCACAGCTCGGCGCCGACCTCGCCACCGGCGATGGTGCGCTTGTTCGTCGAGAATGTGCGGGCCTATGCAGCGGGGCAGGGGTTGCGCGGCGAAGTGGATTTCGCTCGGGGGTATTGATTCATCTTTAACCTGTCCCGGCCTCTTCGCGGGTAAACCCGCTCCCACAGGTCCTTCACTGCCCTCAAGAACAGTGAGGGTCCTGTGGGAGCGGGTTTACCCGCGAAGAGGCCAGGGCAGCCAGCAGAAGGCTTACAGGCTGAACTCACCCTCAGCCGCCAACTCGCTCAGCGGCCGGCGCGGGCTCGGTACTTCGCGGGCCTGCAGGCCCTCGGCCAGGGTCGCCTTGTCGCCCAGCTTGCCGATCGCCACCATCGCGTGCAGCGCGTAGCCTTCGGGGATCTTCAGCTCGCTGCGGGCCAGGTCCTGGTCGAAACCGGCCATGCCATGGGTGTGCCAGCCGCTGATGCTGGCCTGCAGCGCCAGGTGGCCCCAGGCGGAGCCGGTGTCGAAGGTGTGCCACAGCGCCGGCTTTTCTTCCTCGGAGCCCGGTGCGGCGAAGGTGGTCTTGGAAATCACCAGCACCAGCGCCGAAGCCTGCTGCGCCCAGCTGCGGTTGAACTCGTTGAGGATGCCCAGGTAGCGCTCCCAGCTCGGCGTGTCGCGGCGCGCATAGAGGAAGCGCCAAGGCTGCGAGTTGTAGGCCGACGGCGCCCAGCGCGCGGCTTCAAGGAAGCTCAGCAGGGTTTCCTGGCTGATCGGCTCGGCGGTGAAGGCGCGAGGCGACCAGCGGTTGATGAACTGCTCGTTGATGGCGTAGTCGGCGATACGAGGGGTGGCGCTCATGGCTGCTCCTGCAGTGGGCGGGGTAAAGACCGCACGCTACTGCGTCCGGCAAGCACTGACAAGCGGTCTGGCGTTGCCGCCGGACAGCCTCTAGACTGGCGCCGCCGCGCGCCGCGGATTCAAGTTGATTGCAGGAATACGTGTGATGATCGCCGACACCGCGCCCTTCTGGCGGCGCAAGACCCTCGAACAACTCGACCCGCGCGAGTGGGAGTCGCTGTGCGACGGCTGCGGCCTGTGCTGCCTGCAGAAGCTCGAGGACGAAGAAGACAACAGCGTCTATTACACGAGCATCGCCTGCAAACTGCTCGACCTCACCACCTGCCAGTGCAGCGACTACCCCAACCGCTTCGCCCAGGTGCCCGACTGCATCCAGCTCACCCCGGGCAAGGCCGACCAGTTCAAGTGGCTGCCGCCCACCTGCGGTTACCGCCTGGTCAGCGAGGGCAAGGACCTGCCGGCCTGGCATCACCTGGTCTGCGGCGACCGCGAGCAAGTCCACGAGCAGCGTATTTCCCGGTCCGGACGCATGCTCAGTGAAAACGATGTGGATGAAGACGACTGGGAAGATCACCTGATTTTCCGCGCTGGTTGAATCGCCCGGGCTTTCGCCTCTGGGGAACAAGGAGTTTTCTGTATGCGTCGCCCGCTGTTGCTGCTGCTTGGCCTGCTGGCCAGTTCCCAGGTACTGGCGAAGAAAGTCGACCTCGATTACCAGGTGCGCCTGCTGCCCCAGAGCGGCCAGGCCGAAGTGCGCCTGACCCTGGCCGACGGTAGCGTGGTACGCAGCCTGGACTTTGACCTGGGCCAGGGCGGCGCCTACAGCGACTTCCTCGCCGACGGCCAGTGGCAGGCCCAGGGCGGGCGCGGCGTGTGGCGCCCGGCCCCAGGCAAGACCAGCCTCAGCTACCGGGTGCTGCTCGATCAGGCGCAGCCTGGTGCCAGCCATGAGGCCCGTATTACCGCGCAGTGGGCGCTGCTGCGCGGCGAGCAACTGGTGCCGCCGGCGCGCCTTGACCAGCAGGACGGCACCGAACTGGTGGCGCGCCTGACCTTCGAATTGCCCGCAGGCTGGAAGAGCGTGGAAACCGCCTGGCCGCGCATCGGCCGGCAGAAATTCCGTATCGACGATGTTTCGCGCCTGTTCGACCGGCCCACGGGCTGGATGCTCGCCGGCAACCTCGGCAGCCGCCGTGCGCGCCTTGGCGAGACCGAGGTCACCGTGGCCGCGCCGCAGGGGCAGGGCATGCGCCGCATGGATACGCTGACCCTGCTGACCTTCGTCTGGCCGCAGCTGCAGGCGGTGTTCCCGCGCAACCCGCCCAAGCTGCTGCTGGTCGGCGCCCGGGACGGCATGTGGCGCGGCGCCCTGGCCGGGCACAACTCGCTGTACCTGTACAGCGGCGCCGCGCTGATCAATGACAGCGGCACCAGCCCTCTGCTGCGCGAGGTGGTGCAGTTGTTTGCGCAGATCAACGACCGCGATGGCAGCGACTGGCTCGGCGAGAGCCTCACCGACTACTACGCCACCGAACTGCTGCGCCGGGCCGGTGGCATCAGCGATGACCGCTACCAGGCCTTGCAGGCCCGCCTGCACAAGCAGGGCGCCAAGGTGACCCAGCTCAAGGGCGCCAAGGCCGACGCCGCGCAGGTCGCCCGTGGGGTGTTGCTGTTGCAGGCGTTGGACCGCGAGATCCGCCTGCACAACCACGACAAGCGCTCCCTGGACGATGTCGCGCGGGCGCTGATGCGCCTGTCCAGCGTGAGCACCGAAGAGTTCGTGCAGATCAGCGAGAACGTGCTCGGGCGCCAGTCCGAGGTGTTGCAGAGCAAGCTGTTGCGCTAGATCAGATTACGTTTGCCTGTACCGGCCTCTTCGCGGGTAAACCCGCTCCCACAGGGGGCGCGACTGGCTACTGGTTTAATGAGCTGGCGCGCTCTCTGTGGGAGCGGGCTTGCCCCGCGAACACGGGCGCAGCCCGTGCCAGACTCCGCACTGTCCCCCTTCGATCCCACCGCACAACCGCTCTGGCATGACCTTCCTGGCCAAGTCCAGGTCCGCCTCGGGCAATCTGTCCCGCTGGCGCTCGCTTAGCTTGGATTGGCGCCAGGCCCTCTACATCCCGGCCTGGCGCGCTCCCATAACAACTCCAAGAAGGGATCAGGATGACCAATCCAAGCGCGGGACATGCCGGCGGCCAGCTGGCGCAAGGTTTCAAACCCAGGCACGTAACCATGCTGTCGATCGCCGGGGTGATCGGCGCCGGGCTGTTCGTTGGCTCGGGGCACGCCATCGCCGCAGCCGGCCCGGCGGCCATCGTCGCCTATGCCCTGGCCGGCACCCTGGTGGTGCTGGTGATGCGCATGCTCGGCGAAATGGCGGTGGCCAGCCCCGACACCGGCTCGTTCTCCACCTACGCCGACCGCGCCATCGGCCGCTGGGCGGGCTTTACCATCGGCTGGCTGTACTGGTGGTTCTGGGTGCTGGTGATCCCCATCGAGGCCATCGCCGCCGGGGTGGTGCTGAACAACTGGTTCCCGCACATCGAACCCTGGTTCTTCGCCCTGGCGATGACGGTGCTGCTGACCTTCACCAACCTGTTCAGCGTGGCCAAGTACGGCGAGTTCGAGTTCTGGTTCGCCATGCTCAAGGTCATCGCCATCATTGCCTTCATCGCCCTCGGCGCGTTTGCCCTGGCCGGGGCCTTGCCCGCGCGCGAGGTCAGTGGCCTGGCGCGGTTGATGAGCGAGCATGGCGGCTTCATGCCCAACGGCTGGACGGCGATCATCGGCGCCTTGCTCACCACCATGTTCAGCTACCTGGGCACGGAAGCGGTGACCATCGCCGCCTCCGAATCCTCGGACCCGGCGCGCAACATCGCCAAGGCCACCCGTTCGGTGATCTGGCGCATCAGCGTGTTCTATCTGCTGTCGATCTTCGTGATCATCTCGGTGGTGCCGTGGAACGACCCACTGCTGCCGGTGCAGGGCTCGTACCAGCGGGCGCTGGAGATCATGCAGATCCCCTACGCCAAGCTGCTGGTGGACATGGTGGTGCTGGTGGCGGTGGCCAGCTGCCTGAACTCGTCGATCTACATTTCCTCGCGCATGCTGTTCTCGCTGGCCAAGCGCGGCGACGCACCGGCGGCCATTGGCCGTACGTCCAAGGTCGGGGTACCGCGGGCGGCGGTGATCGGCAGTACGCTGATCGGCATGCTCACCACCGTGGTCAATTACTTCGCGCCGTCCGAGGTGTTTGCCTTCCTGCTGGCCAGCTCGGGCTCCATCGCGCTGCTGGTGTACCTGGCGATCGCCTGCTCGCAGTTGCGCATGCGGGCGTTGCTTGAGCGGCAGAGCCAGCAGATCGCCTTCAAGATGTGGCTGTACCCCTGGCTGACCTGGGCGGTGATCGGTTTCATCGTGTTTGCGTTGGGGGTGATGTTCGTGATGCCGCAGCATCGCTTGGAGGTGTCGTTGACCCTTGGGTTGGCGGTGGTGATTCTGCTGGTTGGGGTAGTCAAGCAGCGGCGGCATGCCTTGGCGCCGATAGCGCGCCCGGCGTGACGCCCATCGCGGGGCAAGTCGCAGCGGCGCACCGCCGCTCCCACGTGCTCCCAAGCCAATTTTTGGGGGCGGAGCGTGGGAGCGGCGGTGCGCCGCTGCGACTTGCCCCGCGATGCTTTCAAGTGTTTTCGCGCTTGGGCGCTTTCACACAGCCAAACCGCTTCTCCCGCGAAGGGCTGTAGCCAAAGAACGACGCATAGCACTTGCTGAAATGGCTGGCCGAGACGAACCCGCAGGCCACCGCCACATCCAGGATCGGCAGGTCGGAATACTGCAGCAGCCGTCGGCTTTCGGTAATCCGCAGCTCCAGGTAATAACGCACCGGCGTGGTGCCCAGTTGATGCTGGAACAACCGCCCGATCTGGCGCTTGGAGCGGCCCACATAGTCGGCCAGTTGGTCCTGGCTCAACGGCTCTTCAAGATTCGCGCTCATCAGGTTGATCGCCTCGCGCAGGGGCTCGCTGATGTTGGCCTGCGGCGCCGGCGTGGCGCGCTTGTAGCGTGACGCCTCGAAGGCCAGGATCGCGCCGATGCCTTCGGCCAGCTCGCTGCCACGCAGACGGCCGAGCCATTCCTGCACCATGCCGAATGCCCCGCCGGGGCTGGCGGCGCTGAGGCGGTCGCGGTCAACCACGAAACTGTCGCTCGAAACCTGGCTGTGCCGGGCGATCTCGGCCACCGCGCCGCGATGCTCCGGGTGCACGGCGCAGCGGTGGCCGTCGAGCAGCCCGGCCTGGCCGAGGAACCAGGCACCGTTCCACAGCCCGCCCAGGGCCACGCCTTTGCGTGCCAGGGCCTGCAGCAGGCCGGCCAGTTCCGCTGATGCCGTCAGCGCGGTGCGCAGCCCGCCACACACCACGAACAGGTCCAGCGGCTGTTCCAGGCTGTGGGCCATGGCCCCGGCGGGGCAGATGACGATGCCCAGGTCGCTGGTGACCGAGCTGCCATCCAGGCTGAAGGTCGTACTTGCGCAGGCGTCGGGCTGGATCAGGTTGGCAGTGACCAGCGTGTCCAGGGCCTGGGTAAAGGCCGGCAGGGAAAAGTGCTCCAGCAGCAGAAAACCCACGCGGGCCTGCTGGCCGGTGGGCTGTACTGCGTTGCCGGTGAACCGTGAGTTGTGCCCTTGCAGGGCGCTGCTGAAGTGTCGTGTCGGGAGCAACGGGTGTTTCTCTTGCTGGCAGGTTGAAAGACGGCGGGCACTGTCGCCCGCCGCGTGTAGGTTCAATGGGCGGGCAGGGCTCCCCGGCGTCGTTGCAGCAGGCCGCGGGACAAGCGGTCGAGCAGCAGCGCCACGGCCACGATGGCCAACCCCGCGCGCAGGCCCAGACCCATTTCCATGCGGGTCAAGCCGCGGGTCACTTCCGCGCCCAGGCCGCCGGCACCGACCAGCCCGGCCAGCACCACCATGGCCAGCGACAGCAGGATGCACTGGTTGAGGCCCACCAGCAGGGTGGGCAGGGCGCTGGGCAGTTCGATCTTGAGCAGGATGGTGCGTGGCGTGGCGCCGGTGGCCTGGCCGAGTTCGAGCAGGTCCTTGGGCACCTGGCGAAAGCCCAGGCTGGTCAGGCGCAGCATCGGCGGGATGCCATAGATGATGGTGGCGATGATCGCCGGCACCTTGCCCAGGCTGAAGATGATCACGGCCGGGATCAGGTACACCCAGGGCGGCACGGTCTGCATGATGTTCAGCAGCGGGCCGATGGCGTTGTCGAAGCGCTTGACCCGCGCCGCCAGGATGCCCAGCGGGAAGGCGATGGCCACGGCGATCAGCACCGCTACCGAGACCAGGGCGATGGTCTGCATCGACGCGGTCCAGAAACCGCTGCCCCAGCAGAAGCCCAGCAGCACGCCGGCCAGCAGCGCATTGCGCAGGCTGATGAACAGCGCGGTGAGCCCGCACACCATGGCGATCAGTGCCCAGGCCGGCGGCAGCAGCAGCGCCGCTTCGATGGCGCCGAGCACCGTTTCGACGAAGTGGCTGATGGCGACGAACAGGCCGTGCAGGTTGGCGTTGAGCCAGTCGAACACGGGGGCCAGGTAGGCGCCGGGGGAAAGGTTCAGCTCAGTGAGTGTCATGGCCGGTCTCCTGGCGGGTGCCGCTCTGGGCGAGGCGGTCGAGGATCAGGGTCAGCACCACGATGGCGATGGCGGCGTTGATCGAACGGGCGATGTCCAGGGTGCGGATGGCGGTGTAGATCACTTCGCCCAGCCCGCCGGAGCCGACGATGCCGGCGATCACCACCATGCCGAAGGCCATCATCAGGCTCTGGTTGATGCCGGTCATGATGCTCGGCAGGGCGAACGGCAGGCGGATCTTGACGAACTGCTGCCAGCCGGTGGTGCCGCTGGCATGGCCCAGCTCGATGAACACCTTGGGCGTCATGCGGATGCCCAACGCGGTCAGGCGCACCACCGGCGGCACGGCGACGATGAAGGTGGCCACCAGTGCGGTGCCGGCGCCATAGCCGAGCAGGGCGATGGCCGGCAGCAGGTAGATGTACGGCGGCAGGGTCTGGATCAGGTCCATCACCGGTTCGCTGATGCGGTACAGGGTGGGGGACAGGCCGGCGGCCACGCCGCAGGGGATGCCCACCAGCAGCGCCAGGCTGGTGGCGGTCAACACCAGCGCCAGGGTGCTCATGGTCTGCGGCCACAGCCCCATCAGCGCGCACAGCAGCAGCGCAGCCAGGGTGCCGAGGGCAAAGCGCCGCCCGGCCAGGCGCCAGGCCAGCAGGGCGAACAGCACGGCGACGACATAGAAGGGCGCCAGGGTGGTCACGGCCAGCACCGCTTCGTACAGCGCCTTGAGCACGTCGTTGACTGCGTCGAACAGCTGCGAGGCGTTGTCCGACAGCCACATCAGGCCGTTGTCGACGGTTTCGTCGAAGGCAGCGGCAAAGTCGGCGGGGTTCATGCCGAGCCCTCCCGCGAGGTGGGCACCGCGTGCAGCGGGGTTTCCGGCGGCACGCCCTGCACCGCGCGCAGCAGGGCGCGCTGGCTGATCACGCCCACCAGCACGCCGTTGTCGCGGATACCCACGGCATCCTGCCCCGAGCGGATCAGCAGGTTGATCAGGGTGTCCAGGTCGCTGTCGGGGCTGGCGCATTCCAGGTGGTCGAGGCTCTCGCCACGGGGCGGCGGCTGCATGATCGAATGGGCCTTGACCAGGTGCAGGCGCGAGATGCCGGCGACGAACTCGGCCACGTAGTCGTCGGCCGGGCTGAGCACGATGTCCTCGGCGGTGCCTTCCTGGATGATCACCCCGTCTTTCATGATGGCGATGCGGTCGCCGATGCGGATCGCTTCCTCCAGGTCGTGGGTGATGAACACCGCCGACTTGCCCAGCGACTTGGTCAGTTGGCGGAATTCGTCCTGCAACTGGCGGCGGATCAGCGGGTCGAGGGCGCTGAACGGCTCGTCCATGAGGATCACTTCCGGGTCGGAGGCGATGGCCCGGGCCAGGCCGACGCGCTGCTGCATGCCGCCGGACAGTTCTGCCGGGTAGCGATTGGCCCAGTCGCTCAGGCCCACCTTGGCCAGCGCACGGCCGGCCACCTCATGGCGCTCGGCCTTGCCCACGCCTTGCACTTCAAGGCCGAAGGCGGCGTTTTCCAGCACCGTGCGGTGCGGCAACAGAGCGACGCTCTGGAACACCATGCCGATGTGTTTGGCGCGCACGTCGCGCAGGGCGGCGGCATCGAGCCTGGCGATATCCCGGCCCTTGACCAGCACTTCGCCGCTGGTGGGGGTGATGAGCCGGTTGAGCAGGCGGATCAGCGTGGACTTGCCACTGCCGGACAGGCCCATGATGCAGAAGATCTCACCGCGGCGGACCTGCAGGCTGACGTTCGAGACGCCCACCACGCAGCCGTATTCCTGGAGGATCTGGGTCTTGCTCAGGCCGCGCTCGCGGTAGGCCTGCAGGGCGGCCGGCGCGCGGTCGCCGAAGATCTTCCAGACGCCGCGGCAATCGACCAGTGTTTCAACAGCATGTTCAGTATTCATAGGTGCACCCGAACCAGAGTCTTCTGGTGTGTTCTTGTTTCAAGTTCGGCAGTGGCGAAAAGGCTGTGGCGTGAATCAGTATTTTTTGATGTTTTCCCAGCGCTTGAGCAGGTCGGCATGTTTGTCGGCCCAGTCCTTGACCGCGTCGTCCATGGTCTTGCCATCCTTCACCGCGCCGTTGATGGCGGTGATGTCGGCCAGGGGCACATAGACGCTGGCGATCACTTCACGGGCCTGAGGATTGGCGGCGGAGAAACCTTTCTGGCCGACCCAGTAGTAGCCCTGGGGTGGGGCGAAGGCGCCTTTGGGGTCCTTGAGGAACTTGATGTCGTATTTCTGCGCCATCCAGGACGGCTCCCACAGGGTCACGGCCACCCATTCCTTACGGTCGACGGCCGACTTGAGCGCGGCAGTCATGGCCGCGGTGCTGCCTTCGAGCAGGTTGAGCTTGAGGTCGTAGGCCTTCACCGCGTTGGCGGCTTCGTTCATCAGGCCCGAACCGGGCTCGATGCCGACGATCTTGTTGCCGAACTTGTCGGCGTTTTCATTGAGCTGCTCGATCGAGTCGATGGTCACGTACTTGGGCACGGCAATGGCCTGGTACAGGCCGTGGGATACCGGCGAGATCTTCTCCAGGCGGTTCTTGTTCTTGTTCCAGTAGTCCTGGGCCACGTAGTCGATCTGCGAGGCGAGGATCTGCACATCGCCCTTGCCCAGTGCTGCGTAGGCGATGCCCCATTCGGAGAACGAGGTCACTTCGACCTTGTAGCCGGCGTCTTCCAGGACTTTCTTGGTGATGCCGGTGATGGGCGTGAGGTCTTCCCAGGACAGGGTGCCCATCTTGATGACCTTGTCGTCGGCGTGGGCCTGGCACAGGCCGAGGCCAACCAGGGTCAGTGCGCAAAGCGCCTTGCGGATACGGTTCATGTGGTGCTCCTTCGAGGTGTCGTATGGGCTTTGGAGGCCCTTATGTGTTGTTGTCGTTGTTGAATTTCACCTGCGCAGGTCCGCCGCCGGGCCGAAGCCCGCCAGGGGTGCGTACTACCAAGTCCGTTGTTCGCCGGGCACCGCCCGGAGCGCTCAGGGGCCGCCGATGCCGCTGGCCAGGTCGTCGACCAGCCCTTGCGGGGCGATGTACAGCTGCATGTTGCAGCGCGACAGTTCCCAGTGTTCGAACACCAGGTCGACCACCGCGCCTTCGTCATGCCGGTCGAAGGCCTCGATGAAACCGTCGTGGTGTTCCACGGCCAGGGCCAGGTGGCGCTCCATCTCGCTGTTGCGCGGGCGGAAGAAAGTGTGGCCGATGCGTGCGTGGTCGATCAGCAGGCGGCCGAGGCTGGGTTCCAGGTAAGGGTTGCCCGACATCTGGCCCATGATTTCGTGGAAGCGGTTGTTGGCCACCACCATGGTGCGGGCGTCGTGCTCGGCACTGGCACGGCGGAAACGCTCCTGGGTGGCGCGCAGGTCGCGCAGCTGGCCCGGCTTGTAGTTGTGCACCGCCAGGCGGCCAATGGCGGCGTAGACCATGGGCGCGACCAGGAAGAAGTTGCGCAGGGTCGAGTGGTTCATCGGCGCCACCCGGGCGCCACGGTTTTCCTGGATGTCGAGGTAGCCTTCGCCGGCCAGGCGGCGGAACACCTCGCGGACCGGGGTTCGCGACAGGCCGTAGCGCTCGCTCAGGCCCAGTTCGTCGAGCACCTGGTCGGGGTCCAGCTCCATGGTCAGGATCTGGTTTTTCAGATCCTCGTACAGATCGTTCTTGCCGCTTCTCATGAAGACCCCCGCTGCGCTGACACCCGGAGTGATGGCTGTTTTGCAGCAGACTCGCACGGGATCGGAGGGCGGTCAATCGCATTGTATTCTTTCTGTATACTTAAAAAATTCAGCAAGAATACTCAGCGACCCAAGCTATTCATGGGCTTGCGTGCGGGAGGGTGGGTGATCACCGGGCGCAAAATCGTCGTTGATGGGCATGATTTTGTCGTCGATGGATAAGCGCCTGCCTTCAGGCCCGTTCCAGCGCGGGTAAACAGCGGATGTGGTCAAATACCCACAGCGCGCAACGGGTGTTTTCGACACTTCAACCGCTCATCGAAAAAGCTGTAGACACATTGTCTAACGCTACCCTATAGTCATTATACAAATTGTAGACACAGACCTATGACAAGCAAAAAGGCCTCCATGAAAGCCAACGTCGATGTCCAACCCACCACTGGCGATGCGCCGCTCGACCGCAAGGGTGTCCTCGCCGACGCCCTGCGCCGGCGCATCCTCAGCATGGAGTTGGCGCCGGGCGCGGTGGTCGATGAACTGGCGATGTGCGAAGAGTTCGGCCTGTCGCGGCCACCGGTGCGCGAGCTGCTGCGCCAGATCGCGGCCGAGGGCTACATCGAGCTGGAGGCCAACCGCGCCCCCCGTGTGGCGGCAATGAACCACGACTCGCTGCACAGCTTCTTTTTGGCCGCGCCGCTGATCTACATCGCCACCACGCAGCTGGCGGCGACCCATGCCACCGCGCAGGAAATCGAAGGTTTGAAGGCGATCCAGGCCCAGTTCCGCCAGGCCATCGAAACCCAGGACGTGGAAAACCGCGTGCTCTACAACGATGCCTTCCACCTGGAAATCGGCAAGATGGCGCACAACGACTACCTGATGCCGAGCCTGCGCCGGTTGCTGATCGACCATACCCGCCTGGGCAAGATCTTCTACCGCCATCCGACCACCGATGACATGCAGCGCGACCTCGAGCTGGCCTGCACCCAACACGATCAGATGATCGAGGCGATCGAACGCCGCGATCCGGAAACCGCCGGGCAGCTGGTGCGCGAGCACTTCGAGCTGTCCCGTCGCCGCATGGCCGAATACGCGGCGCCCCAGGGAATGGAAGTGGCACTGGCCTTGACGTGAAACTCACCGCCACCCCATCACCCGGCAGGAGGCCGGCAGGGCGGGCGTGATGAGGAACAGAAGCTAAAAACAACATCTGGTTCCTGAAATGACAAAGATCACCTCGTTGCCCGCCGACGACAGTACGTGCGGTTGGTATCACCTGAGCAAAGGGCGGCGCATCAAGGCGCCGCACAGCGGCCACAGCACGGCGCGCTGGGTTGTGGTCGGTGCCGGTTTCACCGGCCTTGCCGCGGCACGCCAGCTGGCGCTGAACTTCCCCGACGAGCAGATCGTGCTGCTGGAGGCTCAGGAGGTTGGCTTCGGCTCGTCCGGGCGTAACGCCGGGTTCGCCATCGATCTGCCCCACGATATCGGCGCCGACGACTACATCGGCGACATCGGCGTGGCCCGCACGACGCTCAAGCTCAACCTCAGTGGTCAGTCGTATCTCAAGGAACTGGTGGAGCGCTACCAGATCGATTGCCAGATGAAGCACTGCGGCAAGTACCAGGCCGCCGTCGAGCCCCGCGGCATTGCCGTGCTCGAAGCCTACCGCCGTGGCCTGGACAAGCTCGACCAGCCGTACCAGATGATCGAGGCCAGCGAACTGCCCGAGCACATCGGCACCCACTTCTATCGCAAGGCCCTGTTCACCCCGGGCACCTCGCTGATCCAGCCGTCGGCGCTGGTCAAGGGTCTGGCCGACAACCTGCCGGCCAACGTCACCCTGTACGAGCGCACGCCGATCACCGAGGTCGAGTACGGCAACAAGACCGTGCTGCGCCACGCCAACGGCTCGATCACCACCGACAAGCTGGTGCTGACCACCAACGCCTTCGGCATGAGTTTCGGCTTCCTCAAGGGCCGCATGCTGCCGGTGTTCACCTATGCCAGCCTGACCCGGCCGATGACGGCCGAAGAACAGGCGCGCCTGGGCGGCAAGCCTTACTGGGGCGTGATCCCCGCCGACCCGTTCGGCACCACGGTGCGGCGCACCCCGGACAACCGCCTGCTGATCCGCAACAGTTTCAGTTTCAATCCCGACGGCCGGGCCAACGGCAAGTACCTGGAGCGCTTTGCCTTGCGCCATCGCGATTCGTTCGAGCGGCGTTTCCCGATGTTGTCCGGCATGCCGTTCGAATACACCTGGGGTGGCGCGCTGGCCATGTCGCGCAACCACATGGGTTACTTCGGCGAGTTGGCGCCCAATGTATACGGCGCCCTGTGCTGCAACGGCCTGGGTGTGACCCGCGGCACGGCCACCGGCAAGTTGCTGGCCGACTGGCTGGCGGGCGAAAAGAACGAACTGATCGACTTTGTGCGCAATGCCCCAGGGCCGTGCGCCAACCCGCCGGCGCCCTTGGTGTCGCTGGGCCTGAACCTCAACCTGAAGTGGGGCCAGTACCGGGCCGGGCAAGAAAGTTGAATTGAATTAAAGCGTTGTAACTGACGGTTTATTTGCTGGGTCATCGCGACCCGGCCTGCGGTTTCTATTGCGTGCTGTTTTCCGCCCGAAGTGCAACTTCGGGTTCACGGTGCTGAAGTTTCTTTCAGCGGCGCGGGTTCGCTCGGGCGGAATTCAGGGTGCGTTTGATGGTGGCAGGAGAAAATAATGACAACTAACAATGTATCTATCGAAGATGTACCGCTTAATCGCTTTCACCAATTGCTCACCTTGCGTTCGGGCGGCGGCTCGTTCGTCGACGGTTATGTACTGAGCATCATTGGCGTGGCCATGGTGCAGATGGCCGCCGGCCTTGCCCTGAGCAGTTTCTGGCAAGGCATGATCGCCGCCTCGGCGCTGATCGGGATCTTCTTTGGCGGTTTCCTCGGCGGTTGGTTGACCGACCGCTTTGGCCGCAAGCGCGTGTTCTTCGTGGGGCCGGTGCTGTTCATCCTGGCCTCGGTCAGCCAGTACTGGGTCGAGTCCGGGCTGGTGCTGTTCCTGCTGCGCTTCGTGGTGGGCATTGCGGTGGGTATCGAGTACCCGGTGGCCACTTCGCTGCTGGTGGAGTTCCTGCCCAAGAAGAACCGCGGCCCGCGCCTGGCCACCCTGACCATCCTCTGGTTCGCCGGTGCTGCGTTCGCCTACATCCTCGGTGATTTCCTGCTGCGCAATGGCGGTGACGATGCCTGGCGCTTGGTGCTGGCCAGCCCGGCACTGATCGGCGCACTGCTGTTCCTGATCCGCCTGGGCACCCCCGAGTCGCCGCGCTGGCTGCTCAGCAAGGGCCGCGCCAGTGAAGCCGAAGCGGTGATCAAGGGCGTCTACGGCAGTGGTTTCTCGCTGCGCAACCTGCCCGAGGAGCCAGAGCAGAAGAAGCTGTCGTTCCTCAGCCTGCTGCACTCGGGCTATGGCAAACGCATGATGTTCGTCGCCGTGTTCTGGTCCTGCTCGGTGATCCCGGTGTTCGCCGTGTACGCCTTCGCCCCCAAGGTGCTGGGCGCGCTCAACCTCAAGGGCGACTGGGCTTCGTTCGGCTCGGTGGCGATCACCTTGCTGTTCGTGGTCGGCTGCATCATCGCCACGCGCCTGATCAACAGCATGGGCCGGCGCAACATGCTGATCCACAGCTTTTTCTGGTCGGGCCTGGCCCTGCTGGGGCTGGGGGTGTTCCACGCTGGATCCGAAGTGCTGATCCTCGGCCTGTTCGGCGCCTACGCCTTGTTCATCGGCGGTGCCCAGGTGCTGCAGCTGGTCTACCCGAACGAGCTGTTCCCCACCGAAATCCGCGCCAACGCGGTGGGCGTCGGTACCTCGCTGTCGCGCGTCGGCGCGGCGGTCGGCACCTGGCTGGTGCCCATGGTGCTGGATAGCCACGGCATCGCCTTCACCATGTATGCCGCGGCCGCCGTCACCCTGATCGGGCTGGTGGTGTCCTTCGCCCTGGCCCCGGAAACCCGCTCGCTGAACCTGCAGCAGGCAGCGTCGCTGGCTTGATTCGTCACACCGCGCCGGGTGTGACCGGCGCGGCCTGAAACCTTGCGTTCACTGGAGAACCTCATCGTGAAATTCGAAGGCATCTACACCCCGGCAATCACCCCCCTGGCCGCCGACGGCTCGATCGACAAGGCAGCCTTTGCCGATGTTCTGGAATACCTGGTCGAGTCGAAGATCCACGGCGTGATCATTGGTGGCTCCACCGGCGAGTACTACGCCCACACCACCCAGGAGCGCGTCGAACTGGCCGCCCAGGCCAAGGACGTGCTCAATGGCCGCCTGCCGCTGATCGTCGGCACCGGTGGCATCCGCACCGAAGACGCGGTGGCCTTCGCCAGCCACGCCAAAGAGATCAAGGCCGATGCGCTGCTGGTCGGCACCCCGCCGTACGCGCTGCCGACCCAGCAGGAAATCGCCCTGCATGTGAAAGCGGTCGACGCCGCCGCCGGCCTGCCGATCATGCTCTACAACTACCCGGGCCGCATGAGCGTGAGCATGGGCGAGGAATTCTTCGACGCCGTGGCCGACGTGAAGAACATCGTCGCCATCAAGGAAAGCTCCGGCGACATGGCCCAGCTGCACCGCCTGGCCATCCAGCGCCCGAACATCCAGCTGTCGTGCGGCTGGGACGACCAGGCCCTGGAGTTCTTCGCCTGGGGTGCGAAAAGCTGGGTCTGCGCAGGCTCCAACTTCATCCCGCGCGAGCACGTGGCCCTCTACGAGGCCTGCGTGATCGAGAAGAACTTCGACAAGGGCCGCAAGATCATGGCCGCCATGATGCCGCTGATGGACTTCCTCGAAGGTGGCAAGTTCGTCCAGGCAATCAAGAACGGCGTGGCCCTCAACGGCCTGAAGACCGGCGGCGTGCGCAAGCCGCTGTACGACCTGGACGCTGGCGAAAAGCAAGAGCTGGGGCGGGTGGTCACTGAACTCAAGCGCAACATCGCCCAGATCACCGGAGGTGCCTGAAAATGGCTGACTTGCTGAGCAAGGATCAATACGCGGCCATCGCCGCCGACCTGCAACTGCGCACCAAGGCGTTCATCGACGGTGAGTTCCGCGATGCCATCTCGGGCCGCACCTTCGTCACCAGCAACCCGGCCACCGGCAAGCAGTTGGCTGAAGTCGCCGCCTGCGATGTCAACGACGTCGATGTGGCTGTTGCGGCAGCCAAGCGCGTGTTCGAAGCGGGCACCTGGTCGAAGATGCAGCCGAACGACCGCAAGCACGTGCTGCAGAAGTTCGCCCAACTGCTCGAAGACAACGCCCACGAGCTGGCGGTGCTGGAAGCGCTGGACAGCGGCAAGCCGGTCAGCGAGTGCCAGACCGTCGATGTGCCGGAAACCATCCACACCATCCGCTGGCATGCCGAGCTGATCGACAAGATCTACGACGCCACCGCCCCGACCGGCAACGCTGCCGTGACCATGGTGGTGCGTGAAGCCATCGGCGTGGTCGGCCTGGTGCTGCCGTGGAACTTCCCGCTGCTGATGCTGGCCTGGAAGATCGCCCCGTCGCTGGCTGCCGGTTGCTCGATCGTGGTCAAGCCGGCCAAGGAAACCACCCTCAGCGCCCTGCGCGTGGCAGAGCTGGCCCATGAAGCCGGTATCCCGGCCGGTGTGTTCAACCTGGTGCCTGGCGGTGGCCGTGAAGTGGGCGAGGCCATTGGCCGGCACATGGACATCCCGATGGTCAGCTTCACCGGCTCCACCGACACTGGCCGGCTGTTCCTGAAGTACGCCGCCGAGTCCAACCTCAAGCGCATCGTGCTGGAGCTGGGTGGCAAGAACCCGGCCGTGGTCATGAACGACTGCGAAGACCTGGACGAGGTGGCTCAGTTCGTTACTGCCGGCGCGTTCTGGAACATGGGCGAGAACTGCTCGGCGTCCTCGCGCCTGATCGTCCACAAGGACGTCAAGGACGAGCTGCTGAGCCTGATCGGCAAGCACCTGAAGGACTGGAAACTGGGTGATCCGCTGGACCCGGACAACCGCCTGGGCGCGATGGTCAGCAAATCGCACTTCGAGAAGGTCAAGTCGTACCTGGAGTACGCCGCAGAGCAGAAACTCAAGGTTGTCCAGGGTGGCGAGACCGAGCAGGGCGTGTTCGTGCAGCCGACCATCGTCGATGGCGTGGCCCGCGACAACAAACTGTTCGTCGAGGAGATCTTTGGCCCGGTGCTGAGCGTGACCAGCTTCGAGACCATTGACGAAGCCATCGAACTGGCCAACGACACGGTCTACGGCCTGGCCGCCTCGGCCTACACCGGCAGCCTGCGCAATGCGCTGCGTCTGTCGCGGGAGATCCGCGCGGGTGTGGTGACGGTGAACTGCTTCGGCGAAGGTGACGTCACCACGCCGTTCGGTGGTTACAAGGAGTCTGGCTTTGGTGGTCGCGACAAGTCCATCTGGGCCCACGACCAGTACACGGAGCTCAAGACCATCTGGATCAACGCTTCGTAAAAGAGCAGTACCGGTGCTGTTCTGACGGAGTTCGGCACCGCCACTGGCCTCATCGCCGGCAAGCCGGCTCCCACAAGGTCCACGAAAACCCTGTGGGAGCCGGCTTGCCGGCGATAGGGCCAGACCTGCCTACTTGAACTTAGGCCCCGAACGGGTATTCAAGCCCTTGGCCATGCGGTCATACAGCACCACATTCACCGTCGCCGCCAGGTTCATGCAGCCCTGGGTCGGAATATAGATGGTCTCCTCGCACCACCCCCGCACATCCTCGCTCAGCGAGCCATCCTCAGGCCCGAAGATGTAGATCGCCCGATCCGGGTGGGTGTACTCCGGCAGCGGCCTGGCACCGTCCACCAGCTCCACCGCCACCGGCGTGCAACCCAGCGGGATGATGCGCTGCAGGTCGTCGATGCCGATCAGCGGAATGTCGTAGTGCACGCGCTTGGTGTCGGTGACGAAGTCGCGGGCGCGCTCGTAGCGCTTGCCGGTGTAGAACACCGAATTGACCCCATAACAGCCTGCCGCACGCATCACCGAACCGACGTTCTCGGCGGATTTGGGGTTGAACAGGCCGATGCAGCTGTACCGTTTGTTCGCCACGAGTCGGGCCCTTCGCAAAAAAGAGCGCGATTATACGGGGTCGCCGACGCGGTGGGGGCGGGAATCGACGTTCAGTCTTTTTTCAGCAGGCTCGCCAGCCCGGCGAACGGGTTATGGGTGGCCACGGCGGTTTTCGGCGAGCTCAGCGAGCCTTCGCTGAAATACTGCTGGTCGGTGTAGCGCGAGTGCTCGTTGTCGTGGCAGTACAGGCACAGCAGTTCCCAGTTCGAGCCGTCCTGGGGGTTGTTGTCGTGGTTGTGGTCACGGTGGTGCACGGTCAGTTCCGACAGGCGCTTGCCGGAAAACTCGCGGGTGCAGCGGCCGCACACGTGGGGGTACATCTTCAGCGCCTTGTCGCGGTAGCCCATTTCCTTGTCGCGCTTGGCGTCGGCGAGGATGCGGTCGAGGCGGGCGGTGGCAGCGGAGGTGGAGCTCATGGTGTTACCTTTTTTCTGATCAGGCGAATGACGGTTATAGCGTCGAGTCTAGCGCGCCTGTGGCGTCAGCGGACAGGCAAAAACGCAAGGTTCGGCCTAGCCTGTAGCAAGGTTCCCGACAGGAGGTGGCAGATGTTGCATGCGATCCTCGCCGCGCTGCTGAGCGCCGCCACCCCCATGGCCGATGCCGCCGGCCAGCAGGCCGGCCCCCTTACGCCCGCGCCTGGTGCGCCCGGCACCGCGACCCCTACACCGTATCCGCAGATCACCCCGAGCACGCCGCCCAAGGCCGGCGCCAACCGCCCCGGTGCACCGCTGTTACCGCCCATGCCGGTGCCTGGGCCGCCGAAGGACCAGCCATTGCCTGGGCTGAACCAGGACCCGCCGAAAACTCCAGGGAAGGGCGACTAGACCTGGCGTGCCAGGCTTTGCCCGTCCTGCATGCGCAAGCGCTTGGACAACGCCACCGCCAGGGCGCGGATGATGCGTGCGGCGATGCGCGGCGCGTCCATCAGCATTTTTTCCAGTGAGTCCTTGCCCAGGGTGAGCAATTGGCAATCGCTGGCCGCGACGCAGGTGGCCGAGCGCCGCTCACCGTCGAGCACGGCCATTTCGCCGAAGGCACGGCCCTTGCGCAGGGTGGCGATCTCCACCAGGGCGCCGCTGGCGTCGGTCTTGCGCACCGAGACCACGCCGCGGTGCAGGATGCACATGAACGTGCCGGCATCGCCTTCGCTGAAAATGGTCTGGCCTTCGGTGATGCTGGTGAGGCTGAAATAGCCGGCGGCGGCAAGGTAGTCGCCGGGTTGCAGGGTGTCGAACTGGCCGCAGTCCATGAGCATGTCGCGGATTTCGGCGTTGAGGTGGGATTGGTCGGGCATGTGTTGTTCTTCTTCGAATGTCTTGATCCCTGTGGGAGCGGGTTTACCCGCGAATGCTGCAGTGGCTTCACTGACGCTTTCGCGGGTGAACCCGCTCCCACAAGGGCCGTTTCACCTTCATGTCGGGTGACCGAACCCTATGACAACCAAAAACGCGTTTTACACCACACCCAGCTCATTGAAGACGAACGCATATTCCAGCGCCACGTCGCGCAGCCCCTGGTAACGCCCGCTCATGCCGCCGTGGCCGGCGCCCATTTCGGTCTTGAGCAGCAGCAGGTTGCTGTCGGTCTTGCGCGTGCGCAGGCGCGCCACCCACTTGGCCGCTTCCCAGTACTGCACGCGGCTGTCGTTGTAGCCGGCGATCACCAGCATGGCCGGGTAGGCCTGTGCCTTGACGTTCTCGTAAGGCGCGTAGGCCTTGATCCGTTCGTAGATCTCGGGCTCTTCGGGGTTGCCCCATTCGTCGTACTCGGTGACGGTCAGCGGCAGCTCCGGGTCGAGCATGGTGTTGAGCACGTCGACGAACGGCACTTCGGCGATGGCGCAGCGGAACAGCTCCGGGCGCAGGTTGAGCACCGCGCCCATCAGCAGCCCGCCGGCGCTGCCGCCGCTGATGGCCAGGCGCTCGCGGGCGGTGATGCCCTCGCTGATCAGGTGCTCGGCGCAGGCGATGAAGTCGTCGAAGCTGTTGTGCTTGTGTTCCTGCTTGCCGGCCCGGTACCAGGCTTCGCCCAGCTCGCCGCCGCCGCGCACATGGGCGATGGCGAAGGCCACGCCGCGCTCCAGCAGGCTCAGGCGGGCATGGGAGAACCAGGGGTCGAGGCTTTCGCCGTAGGCGCCGTAGCCGTACAGATAGAGAGGCACGGTCTTGCCCAGGTCGGCGCGGCGGCGCACCAGGCTGATCGGCACGCGGGTGCCGTCCTTGGCCACTGTCCACAGGCGCTGGCTGACATAGTCGTCGGCATCGAAAGCGCCCAGCACCGGGGTCTGCTTGAGCACGGCCTGCTCACCCGTGGCCAGCTCCAGCTGGCGCACCTGGGCCGGGCGGTTGAGGGCCTCGTAGCGCAGGCGGATGCGCGTGCTGGCGAACTCCAGGCTGTCCTGCACGTAGAGGCTGTAGGCCGCGTCCGGCAGCTCCACGCGGTAGGCCGGCAAGCCTTGCGGGCGCACCTCGATGATCGGCAGGCCACCTTCGCGCAGGCTCAGGCTCAGGGCCGAAGCGTTGAGGCTCACGCCTTCGAGCATGATGTCGTCGCGGTGTGCGACCAGCAGCTGCCAGTCGGCGCGGGTCGGTACCTGGTCGGCCGGGGCGTGGTACAGGGCGAAGTTGATGCCGTCCTGGTTGCTGCGGATGAACCAGCGCCACTGGCCGTCGAGCTGGCCGTGGTCGGGGAAGTACTCGTGGCCTTCGACCCGTGGCGCCAGGCAGGTGAACGCGGCCTGCGGCGTGGCGGCGTCCAGCACCCAGGCCTCACTGGTGGTCTTGCTGTTGAGCAGCAGCACCAGCTGGCGTTCGGAGCTGGCGCGGTAGCAGTGCAGGAAGAAGCGCCCGTCGGGCTCTTCGAACACAGTGGCGGCATCAGCCTCGCCGAGGGTGTGGCGGCGCAGGCGCCAGGGGCGGTGGGTGTCGTCCAGTTCGGCGAAGAACAGCGTCTGGCTGTCGTTGGCCCAGGTCATGCTGCCGTCGCAATCGTCGAAGGGCAGGGTGGTCAGCGCGCCGTTGGCCAGGTCCTTGACGTACAGGGTGTAGATCTCGTCGCCGCTGGTGTCGAGGCTGTAGGCCAGCAGGCGGTGGTCGGGGCTGATGTTGAATGCGCCGAGGGCCAGGAAGCCGCCATTGGCCAGGGCGTTGGGGTCGAGCAGCAGTTCTTCGCGGCTTTCATCCACCGTGTTGCTGTCATCCGCCGGGCGCGGGCAGCGGTAGTGGCGCGGGTACTCGTCGCCGGCGGTGGTGCGGGTGTAGTACAGGTACGGGCCCCAGGGCGAGGGTAGCGACAGGTCGGTCTCGAGGATACGGCCCTTGATTTCTTCGAACAGTTGCTCGCGCAAGCTGGCCTGGTCGGCCAGGCAGGCCTCCTGATAGGCGTTTTCCGCGTTCAGGTAGGCCAGTACTTCGGGGGTGTCGCGGTCTTGCAGCCAGGCGTAGGGGTCGGTGCCGGGGGCCTGGTGGGCGACGGGGGGCATGATTGGCATTCGGTGTCTCAATGATTGAAGGCAGCCTGTGCCGGCCATTTCGCGGGTAAACCCGCTCCCACAGGTAATGCGCAATCCCTGTGGGAGCGGGTTTACCCGCGAAAGGGCCGGCGCAGACTACAACCGCATCAGAACAACCAGTGATACAGCGCGTAAGCAACTACCACCGCCAGCACCGGCCGCAGCACGCGGTAAGCCTTGGGGTTGGCGCGCTTGAACTGCTTCACGCGGGAGCTGATCACATTGCTGAAACGCTTGCTCCAGGCATACGCCTGGTTGATCCCGCCCACGCGCTCGTCATCGGTGTTCTGCGGTGCGGTGGCACGGCCGAGGAAGGCGCTGACCTTGCGGTTGATGCGGGTCATCAGCGGGCTGTTGAGCGGGCGCTCGACATCGCAGAACAGAATCACCCGGGTCATCTCGGTCTCGTTCTTCACCCAGTGCACGAAGGTCTCGTCGAACATGACGTCCTCGCCATCGCGCCAGGCGTAAGGCTGGCCGTCGACGTAGATGCGGCAATTGTCCGAGTTGGGAGTGGACAGGCCCAGGTGATAGCGCAGCGAACCGGCAAACGGGTCACGGTGCGGGTTCAGGTGGCTGCCGCCGGGCAGCAGGGCAAACATCGCACCTTTGACATTAGGAATGCTGTTGACCAGTTCGACGGTCTTGGGGCACAACGCCTCAGCCGACGGCAGCGCCTTGTCGTACCACTTGAGGTAGAACCGCTTCCAGCCCTTCTTGAAGAACGAGCCGAAACCGGCATCGTTGTCTTTTTCCGCGGCTTTGATGTAACCCTCGTCGAACAGGCGCATGGCCTCTTCGCGGATGGTTTGCCAGTTGTCCTTGAGCACGTCCAGTTCAGGGAAGCGCTGGCGGTCGAGGTACGGCTTGGAAGGCACGCCGGAGAACAGGTACATCAGGCTGTTGTACGGGGCGAACAGCGCCGAATGGTTGACGAACTGGCGCAACACCGGCAGACGCGCCTTGCCGCGCAGGTGTACGAACAGCACGCTGCCGAAAAAGACCAGCAATACACCGGCCTTGGCGACAAAGGAAAAGGTCATGCAACACTCCTTGGAGGGGAAATCTGGCCATCCCCGAATAGCCGGACATCATAACCCCCTCCGGGGGAGCTGCAAGCTCCTAGCTGTAAGCGGCAAGCTGATCTGCGTCAACTCAGGCTTTGATCTTGCCGCTTTGATCTTGCCGCTTGAAGCTTGCAACTTGCTGCTTACTGCTGGTTTTCCTGGTCGCTGAACATGTCGCTGAACAGCATGCTGGACAGGTAGCGCTCGCCGGAGTCGGGCAGGATTACGACGATGGTCTTACCCTGCATTTCCGGCTTCTCGGCCAGGCGCACCGCCGCCACCATCGCCGCGCCACACGAGATGCCACAAAGGATGCCCTCTTCCTGCATCAGACGAATGGCCATGGCCTTGGACTCCTCCTCGGTAACCGTCTCCACCTGGTCGACGATCGACAGGTCGAGGTTCTTCGGCACGAAACCGGCGCCTATGCCCTGGATCTTGTGCGGGGTGGGCTTGAGTTCCTCACCGGCCAGGGTCTGGCTGATCAGCGGCGAGTTCACCGGTTCCACCGCCACCGACAGGATCGCCTTGCCCTGGGTGTGCTTGATGTAGCGCGACACCCCGGTGATGGTGCCACCGGTGCCGACGCCGGCCACCAGCACATCGACCGCGCCATCGGTGTCGTTCCAGATTTCCGGGCCAGTGGTTTTCTCGTGGATGGCCGGGTTGGCCGGGTTGTCGAACTGGCCCGGCAGGAAGTGCTGCGCGGGGTTAGAGGCGACGATCTCGTTGGCCTTCTCGATGGCGCCCTTCATGCCCTTGGCCTTGTCGGTCAGGACCAACTCGGCGCCCAGCGCCTTGAGCACCTTGCGCCGCTCCAGGCTCATCGAGTCCGGCATGGTCAGGATCAGCTTGTAGCCGCGGGCGGCGGCCACGAAGGCCAGGCCGATGCCGGTATTGCCCGAGGTGGGCTCGACGATGGTCATGCCCGGCTTGAGCTTGCCGCTGCTCTCGGCGTCCCAGATCATGTTCGCGCCGATCCGGCACTTCACCGAGTAGCCAGGGTTGCGCCCTTCGGTCTTGGCCAGGATGGTCACGCCGCGCGGGGCGATGCGGTTGATCTGCACCAGCGGCGTGTTGCCGATGGAGTGGGCGTTGTCTGCGTAGATACGGCTCATGACAGGTGTCCTTGAACATGAAACAGCAGGGAAAAACATCAGGGTAAGCCTGCAACGGGGGAGCGTAAAGCCTGATCGCGCTTGCCGGGCGGCCGGTCGTGACGGACCATTCAGGGACTGAATACCGGGTCTGCGTTTGCAGGCGTCGGGGCTGGGGTTATAGTCGTCGCCAACAATCAGCGCTTGTCCGCAGCGGCCTCTTCGCGGGTAAACCCGCTCCCACAGGCAATGCAGTCGCTTGTGGGAGCGGGTTTACCCGCGAAGAGGCCCTCGAAGCCCTCAGAGGATCGGTTCATGAAGTTCGAAGGCACCCGCGACTACGTCGCCACAGACGACCTGAAACTGGCGGTCAACGCGGCCATCACCCTGGAGCGCCCGCTGCTGGTCAAGGGTGAGCCCGGCACCGGCAAGACCATGCTCGCCGAGCAACTGGCCGCCTCGTTCGGTGCGCGCCTGATCACCTGGCACATCAAGTCGACCACCAAGGCCCACCAGGGCCTCTACGAATACGACGCGGTCAGCCGCCTGCGCGACTCGCAGTTGGGCACCGACAAAGTCCACGATGTGCGCAACTACCTGAAAAAGGGCAAGTTGTGGGAAGCCTTCGAGGCCGAGGAGCGGGTGATCCTGCTGATCGACGAGATCGACAAGGCCGACATCGAGTTCCCCAACGACCTGCTGCAAGAGCTCGACAAGATGGAGTTCTACGTCTACGAGACCGACGAGACCATCAAGGCCAAGCAGCGCCCGATCATCATCATCACCTCCAACAACGAAAAAGAGCTGCCCGACGCCTTCCTGCGCCGCTGCTTCTTCCACTACATCGCCTTCCCCGACCGCGACACCCTGCAGCGCATCGTCGATGTGCACTACCCGAAGATCAGCGAATCGTTGGTCAGCGAGGCGCTGGACGTGTTCTTCGACGTGCGCAAGGTGCCGGGCCTGAAGAAAAAGCCCTCCACCTCCGAACTGGTCGACTGGCTCAAGCTGCTGATGGCCGACAACATCGGCGAAGCGGTGCTGCGTGAACGCGACCCGACCAAGGCCATCCCGCCGCTGGCCGGGGCCCTGGTCAAGAACGAGCAGGACGTGCAACTGCTCGAGCGCCTGGCCTTCATGAGCCGGCGCGGCAACCGCTGACAGGAGCCGGGCCATGCTGCTCAACCTGTTCAATGAAATGCGCGCGGCCAAGGTGCCGGTGTCGGTGCGCGAGCTGCTCGACCTGCACCACGCCCTGCAGAAGGGTGTGGTGTTCGCCGACATGGACGCGTTCTACTACCTGGCCCGGGCCATCCTGGTGAAGGACGAACGCCATTTCGACAAGTTCGACCGCGCGTTCGCCGCCTACTTCAAAGGCCTGGACAACCTCGACCGGCACATCGAGGCGCTGATCCCCGAAGACTGGCTGCGCAAGGAGTTCGAGCGCTCGCTGAGCGACGAGGAACGCGCGCAGATCCAGTCCCTGGGCGGCCTGGACAAGCTGATCGAGGAATTCAAGAAACGCCTCGAAGAGCAAAAGGAACGCCACGCCGGCGGCAACAAGTGGATCGGCACCGGCGGCACCAGCCCGTTCGGCTCGGGCGGTTTCAACCCCGAGGGCATCCGCGTCGGCGAGGCCGGCAAGCGCCAGGGCAAGGCGGTGAAGGTATGGGACCAGCGCGAGTACAAGAACCTCGACGACCAGGTCGAGCTGGGCACCCGCAACATCAAGCTGGCGCTGCGCCGCCTGCGCAAGTTCGCCCGTGAAGGCGCCGCCGAAGAGCTGGACATCGACGGCACCATCGACCACACCGCCCGTGACGCGGGGCTGTTGAACATCCAGATGCGCCCCGAACGGCGCAACACCGTTAAGCTGCTGTTGCTGTTCGACATCGGCGGCTCGATGGATGCCCATGTGAAGGTGTGCGAAGAGCTGTTCTCGGCCTGCAAGACCGAGTTCAAGCACCTGGAGTACTACTACTTCCACAACTGCGTCTACGAGTCGGTGTGGAAGAACAACCTGCGCCGCACCTCGGAGCGTTTCGCCACCTTCGACCTGCTGCACAAGTACGGCGACGATTACAAAGTGATCTTCGTCGGCGACGCCGCCATGGCCCCCTACGAGATCACCCAGCCGGGCGGCAGCGTCGAGCACTGGAACGAAGAAGCCGGGTATGTGTGGATTCAGCGCTTCATGGAGAAGTTCAAGAAGATCATCTGGATCAACCCGTACCCCAAGCAGGCCTGGGAGTACACGGCGTCGACCCATCTGGTGCGCGACCTGATCGAGGACAAGATGTATCCGCTGACCTTGCAGGGGTTGGAAGACGGGATGCGTTACCTGTCCAAGTGATGTTGCCTGCTCTGGCCTATTCGCGGGTAAACCCGCTCCCACAGGAATAGCGCTGCTCTTGAGGGCTGTGTCGAACTTGTGGGAGCGGGTTTACCCGCGAAAGGGCCAGCAGCTTCACCGCCAACGGTGCAGGTATAGCTGCTGCTCCCGCCACGCCTCATCCTGCACCACCGCCCTGAACCGCACCGAAGCCCCCGGCATGCACTGCGCCAGTTGCGCCAGCGCCAGCGGCGTCAACGCGCCCAGCCGCGGATAGCCACCAATGGTCTGCCGGTCATTGAGCAGCACGATCGGCTGCCCGTCCGGCGGTACCTGCACCGCGCCCAGCGGGATGCCCTCGGAAATCATCGGCGCCCCCTGATAAACCAGCTGCGGCCCGAGCAGGCGGATGCCCATGCGGTCGGCGCGACTGTCCAAGGTCCAGTCGCGGTTGAACGCCTCGAACAGGCTGGTACCGCCGAAATCGCCGATCTGCGCACCCATCACCAGATCCAATACCGGCTTGTCGGCGTACGCCGGGCGCAGCTCGTGTGGCACGTGGGAGCGGCGGTGCGCCGCTGCGACTTGCCCCGCGATAGCTGCACCTGCTCGCAGCACCTCCCCCTTCAACAGCGCCCGGCCCTGGCCGTCCAGGCCACCCAAAGCCTCCCGTACTACCGTGGCACAACTGCCCAGCACCGCCTCGGCGGTGAAACCGCCGGGCGCCGCCAGATAAGCCCGCACGCCCTCGCGCGGCTGACGCAAGCTCAGACACTGCCCCTTGCCCAGCCTGAAACTGCACCAAGGCGCCACAGGCTGGTCATCGATACGCGCATCCAGATCAGCCCCGGCCAGCGCCAGCACGCAATCCTGCTCGGCGACCACGCTGAAACCGCCCAGGGCGATCTCGACCACGGCGCTGTCCAGGTCATTACCCAGCAGCCAGTTGGCCCAACGCATGGCCACCCAATCCAACGCCCCGCCCTGGGTCACCCCCAGGTGCCGCACACCGAAACGCCCGGCATCCTGCAACAGGCACAGCGCGGTGCTGGCCTCGATTCTCAACTGGCTCATGCCTGGGCCTCCAACGGGCTGTCGTCACCGCCCAGGTTGATGAATTCAGCCCGATCAACGGCCACGAATCGCACCCGATCGCCCGGCTGCAGCAGGCTGTAGCCTTCGCGCTCACGGTCGAACAAGCGCACCGGGGTGCGCCCGATCAGGTTCCAGCCGCCCGGCGATACCGCAGGGTAAGCGGCCGTCTGGCGCTCGGCGATGCCCACGCTGCCCGCCGCCACGCGCTTGCGCGGGGTGCTCAGGCGCGGGCTGGCCAGGCGCTCGTCGACCAAGCCCATGAAGCCGAAGCCGGGGGCGAAACCCAAGGCGAATACCGGATAGTCGCGACCGCTGTGCAGGCCGATCACCTCGGTTTCACTCAGCCCGCTGCGGGCGGCCAGCACTGGCAATTCTGGGCCGACGCTTGCGTGGTACCACACCGGGATCTCGTGGCGCCGCCCGGCGGTGCCGGGATCCGGCTGCAACCCTTCGAATGCTTGCACAATGCGCTGGCGCGCCTCGCTCGGCGCCAGGTCGAACTGCACCATCAGCGTGGTATAGGACGGCACCAGGTCGATCAGTTGCGCGCCGAACACCGCCCGCAGGCGCTGGCTGGCGGCGAGGATCCAGGGCATGTTGGCCTCATCGATACGCTCGAACAGGCGCACCATCAGGCTATCGAACGCCACCACCTCGATACGCGGCGTCATGGCAGCTCCAGCGCGTCGAGGGCCTGGCGGATCTGGCGCACGGCAGCCACCGAGCTGTCGTTGTCGCCATGCACGCACAGGGTGCTGGCATTAAGGCGCACGGCGCTGCCGTCATCGGCCACCAGTGCTTCACCCCGGGCCAGGCGCAATGCCTGCTCGACCACCAGCGCCGGCTCGTGGTGCACCGCGCCCGGCAGGCGCCGCGACACCAGGTGACCGCTGGCGGTGTAGGCACGGTCGGCGAAGGCTTCGAACCACAGCGGCACACCGATTTCGTCGCCCAGGGCCTGGGCGGCGCTGTTGTCAGCGGTGGCCATCAGCATCAGCGGCAGATTGCTGTCGTAGGCGGCCACGGCTTCAAGCACCGCACGCAGCTTTTGCGGGTCGGCCATCATGTCGTTGTACAGCGCTCCATGGGGCTTGATGTAGGCCACCCGGCCGCCCTGCACCTTGCAGATGCCGTCCAGCGCGCCGATCTGGTAGTGCAGCAGGTCACGGATCTCCTCGCTGCTGCAGGCCATGGAGCGGCGACCGAAGCCCACCAGGTCCGGGTAGGCCGGGTGCGCGCCAACGGTCACGCCATGCTCCAGCGCCAGGGCCACGGTACGGCGCATGATGCTCGGGTCGCCGGCGTGGTAGCCGCAGGCGATGTTGGCGCAGTCGATGTACGGCATTACCTCGGCATCCAGGCCCATGCGCCAGCTGCCGAAACTCTCGCCCATGTCGCAATTGAGTAGCAGGCGCTTCACTTGGCTGTTTCCCGTGTCGATGTTCATGCTGCCTACCTTAGCGTGCCTGCAGTTGTTTGCCGCGGGTTTCCGGCAGGCTCAGCGCCGCCAGGATCACCACGCCGTAGGACACCGCGGCGAAGGCGCCAATGCCAAGACCCAGCGGTACCTTCTGGCTGAGCAGGCCGATCAGCAGCGGGAACAATGCCGCGAAGACCTTGCCGATGTTGTAGCAGAAGCCCTGCCCCGAGCCGCGGATGCGGGTGGGGAACAGTTCGGTGAGGAAGGCGCCCATGCCGCTGAAGATGCCCGAGGCGAAGAAGCCCAACGGCAGGCCCAGCCACAGCATCACGTCATTGCTGACCGGCAGCTGGGTGTAGAGCAGCACGATGATGAACGAACCCACGGCGAACAGGATGAAGTTCTTCTTGCGCCCCAGCAGGTCGGACAGGTACGCGCTGACCACGTAGCCGATGTAGGAGCCGACGATCACCGTGGCCAGGTAGCCGCCGGTGCCGAGCACGCTCAGGCCGCGCTCGTTCTTGAGGAAAGTCGGCAGCCACGAGGTGATGGCGTAGTAACCGCCGAGCGCGCCGGTGGTCAGCAGCGAAGCGCGCACGGTAATCCAGAGCATGCCGGGGGCGAAGATCTCGTAGAAGTGCGAGGGCTCGGCAGCGCGTTCGGCGGCCTTGGCTTCGCGGTAGACCTCCGGATCTTTGACCAGGCGGCGCACGAAGATCACGAACAGCGCCGGCAGCAGGCCGAGCAGGAACAGCGCGCGCCAGGCTTGTTCAGGTGGCAACCAGGAGAACAGCAGCGCATAGAGGATGGCGGTCAGGCCCCAGCCGATGGCCCAGCCCGACTGCACCATGCCCACCGCCTTGCCGCGGTCCTGGGCGCGGATCACCTCGCCGATCAGCACCGCGCCGGCAGTCCATTCGCCGCCAAAGCCGAAGCCCATCAGGGTGCGGGCGATCAGCAGCTGCTCGTAGTTCTGGGCGAAGCCGCAGAGGAAGGTGAAGAAAGCGAACCACAGCACCGTCAGTTGCAGGGTGCGTACCCGGCCGATACGGTCGGAGAGGATGCCGGCGATCCAGCCGCCCAGGGCCGAGGCGATCAGCGTGCTGGTGTGGATCAACCCGGCCTCGGTGGTGCTGATGCCCCAGAGCATGATCAGGGTGGGCACGACGAAACTGAGCATCTGGGTGTCCATGCCATCCAGGCCATAGCCGATCTTGCAGCTCCAGAAGGTGCGTCGTTGCTGGGAGTCGATGTCGCGGTACCAGGCGAAGGGGCCGCTCGAGGATCGGGCGGGGGCCTGCTGCTGCACGCCGGTCGGGTTCATGTATGCCTCGGCTTGTTGGTATTGTTTTACGGGCGACGTCGAGGTCGCGGCCTGACTGCCATGTTCAGAGCCAACGCCTCCAGCGTCCAACGAGAAAATCCGCCGGTCTGGAACAAGAAAAACTGATCATGAACCTTCGTTTCCTCGAAACCTTCGTCTGGGTCGCCCGGCTCAAGAGCTTTCGCCTCACCGCCGAGAAGCTGTTCACCACCCAGGCCTCGGTGTCCAGCCGCATCGCCGCGCTGGAGGCCGACCTTGGGGTGAAGCTGCTGTTGCGCGACTCGCGCGGGGTCAGCCTGACGCCCGAGGGCAGCAAGGTGCTCGAATACGCCGAGCGCATGCTCGACACCGCCAAGGCCATGAAGCAGTCGCTGGACAGCGACCGCGCCAAGACCGGGCGGATTCGCCTGGGGGTGATGGACACGGTGATCCACACCTGGATGAGCGCGCTGGTGGCGGAGCTGACCGAGCGCTACCCGCAGGTGGAGATCGAACTGGTGGCCGACACCGCGCTGAACCTGCGCGAGCAGCTGCACAAGGGCTTTCTCGACGTGATCCTGCAGACCGACCTGCTGCGCGAGCCGTCGATCCGCAGCCTGGACCTGGCGCGTTATCCCATGGGCTGGATCGTTGCCGCCGGCTCCATCCACCACCGTGACTATGCGTCGCTGGCTGAGCTGGGCCGCGAACGCATCGTCACCTTCTCGAAGAATTCACGGCCTCACCAGGAGGTGCTCAGCCTGTTGCAGGGAGCCGGGGCCGAGGCGCCGCGGTTGAACTGCGTGAACTCGGTGGCGGCCATCACCCGCTTGCTGCGCGATGGCTTCGGCATTGGCGCGCTGCCGCCGGCGCTGGTGGACAGCGAGTTGAGCCGGGGTGAACTGGTGCTGCTGGAGGGGTTGCAGCCACCGCCGAGCCTGGAGCTGGTGGTGGCCTGGCAGACCGGGGTGGCGCTGGTGGACGAGGTGGTGGGGGTTTGCCGGCAGGTGCTGGAGCGCTATGCGCGGGATGTGGGGGGGCAGCGGATCGTGTTGGTCTGAAGGGCCCAATCGCGGGGCAAGCCCGCTCCCACGCCTTGAACTGGCAGCGTGGGAGCGGGCTTGCCCCGCGATAGGGCCGGCGAGGACTAGCGCCAGCTCTCTTTGACCACCTTGCGCCGCCCCCCCAGGATCACCCAGCCGACCACCAGCAACAGGCTCTCGACCACGAACGCCAGCACGAACCCGGCGCCAATCCCCCAGCCGATCGCCTCGGGCACCAGCAGGATCTGGTAGCTGTAGCCCTTGAGCGTCTCTTCACGCAGCGCCGGTTCCGGCTGCACCAGCACATGCCAGCTGCGGCTCACCCACGAGCCCTGCAGCGCCTGCCACTCGTGCTCCAGCAGCTGGTTGCGGATCAGCAGGCTTTCGATGCTGTTGGCATCGCTGTTGAACACCGGGTCATCGCTGCTGCGGTAATGCTGCACCAGCGCCTGCAGGTCGCCGTTGAAGAAACGCTGGGCGGTCTGGCGGAAGCCGTCGAGCGCCTGACGCGATTCCAGCAGGTGCGCCTCGACCCGCTGGCTGTAGTCCTTGACCAGCCCGGGCACCTGGATACCGGCCAGCAGGCCGAAGGTGAACAACAGCAAACGCAGGTAGCTTCTGAACATGGAGCGTCCTTAGCTCTGGCCGTGGGCGACGCACTCACCATGGCGCCACAGGGCCCATTGGCCCGGCTCGTAGCGGTTCCAGGTCTCGTTCTCGGTCAGGGCTTCGGTGGCGATTACCGTGACCACGTCGTTGGGAGTGGTTTGCGTGTGGAAATCGACGATCAGGTCGACATCCTTCAAGCGCGCGGCGCCGAACGGGGCGCGGCGGGTGATGTGCACCAGCTTGGTGGAGCAGAAACAGAACAGCCAGTCGCCGTCACTGAGCAGGCAGTTGAACACGCCCTTGCCACGGTATTCGGCGCAGGCTTCGACCAGCACCGGCACCAGCTGCTCGACCTCGACCGGCTCGGGGAACGCCTCGCGCACGCGGTTGAGCAGGTCGCAGAAGGCCGCTTCGCTGTCGGTGTCGCCGATCGGCCGATAGAAGGTGCGTTGGCCACTGAACTCGCCCAACTGGCCATTGTGCGCGAAGCACCAGTTGCGGCCCCACAGTTCGCGCACGAACGGATGGGTGTTGGACAAGCACACCCGGCCGACGTTGGCCTGGCGAATATGGCCGATGACCACTTCGCTCTTGATCGGGTAGCGCTGCACCAGGTTGGCCACCTCCGACTCGCTGCTCGCCGCCGGGTCCTGAAACAGGCGCAGGCCGCGCCCTTCGTAGAAACCGATGCCCCAGCCGTCGCGGTGCGGGCCGGTGCGGCCACCGCGCTGCATCAGGCCGGTGAAGCTGAAGACGATATCGGTGGGGACATTGGCACTCATGCCCAGCAGTTCGCACATGTTCGCGGCTCCTGGTTTACAGACGGGGTTCTACGCGGCCCTGGCCCGGGCCGGAACGGCGCACGGGAGCAGGGGCCAGTTCATCGCGGTAACGGTCGTTGCGGTCGGCGGCCACCGGGGCCAGGGCCGGCGCCTCGTCATCTTCCTTGGCCTGGCGCTGGGCCGCGGCCTCACGCTGGGCACGGCGCTCGCCGGCGCGTTTTTCCAGCGGCCAGCGGATCAGCACGAAGACCAGGTACAGGGCGAAGGCGATCATGCCGTACATGGCCAGGTCCGAGGCGGCGCGCCAGGCGTTGTTGCCGACCTTGAAGGCCAGGTCCAGCGCGGTGATGGCAATGGCCGGGGCGAAGCTGTCCTTGACCGGGTCGACGATGGTCGGGCTGAACAGCAGCACGGCGACGATCACCCGCAGCGGCTCGCGCAGCCAGCGCCACATCCAGCCGGTGAGCTTGCAGGCCACCAGCAGGCAACCCAGGGCGGCGACGGCGTAGAGGCCCCAGGCCAACAGATAGTCGTGTTCGGTCATGGTGTTCGTGCATGCCAGGCAAAGAGACGCCTATGATAAACACTTTTACCGGCGCAGGCGCCCCCTCTCCCATTCAGGAACCGCGCCGGCTGCTTCGCGGGTAAACCCGCTCCCACAGGGATTGCGCATTACCTGTGGGAGCGGGTTTACCCGCGAAATGGCCGGCACAGGCTGCCTTCAATCATTG
>NZ_JAVYJF010000013.1:0-187455 GCF_032621715.1 Pseudomonas sp. zfem004
AGGGGCCGTATGATGGAGCGGGCGGCTTTGCCTACTTTGGCCAAGACCAAAGTAGGCCGCCGTAAGGGCGGAAAGGTGACTATGCGTCGCCATCGCCGCTGAATGCGCATACATCTATCAAAACCAACACACTAAGCCCCGAACCCGAACCCGAACCCGAACCCGAACCCACTTAACGAATGAAATGCACCTTCCCAGTATCATCATTCCCCATATAGATCCCATACACCCCCGCCTGCCGCTCAAGAATGTACCGCTCCAGAATCTGCCGAATCGCCGGGTAGTAAATCTCGTCCCACGGAATCTCGTCAGGCTCGAAGAACTTGTAAGCCAGGGTCTCAGGTCCATACTCCCCAGTCTCCTCGGTCGCAATGGCCCGGAAGATGATGTAAACCTCGCTGATCTGCGGCACGCTGAAAATCGAGTAGGGCGAGACGATCTCGCCCCGCACGCCACTCTCTTCCCACACCTCGCGCAACGCCGCCTGCTCGGTGGTCTCGCCGGCCTCCATGAACCCCGCCGGCAAGGTCCAGGTCCCCGGCCGCGGCGGAATGGCCCGCTGGCACAACAGGTACTTGCCATCACGTTCGATGATGCAACCGGCAATGATCTTCGGGTTGATGTAGTGGACGTAGCCGCAGCCGGTGCAGTGCAGACGTTCGTGGGTGTCGCCGTTGGGGACGCCCCGGGCCAGTTCCGTGGTGCAGTGCGGGCAGTAGCGCGGGGCGGTGGGCATGGTCAGCGGCCTATGCGAGGGTCCTTGAGGGGCAGGGGAGCGACGATTTCGCGGACCTTGGCGTTGTCGTCCTGTTTCTGGCGCAGGTAGTCCAGTGCCACCTTCGCAGCAGCGCGTACGTGGTCGACCGAGGCCTGGTGGGCGACTTGCGGGTCGCCGCTCTTGATCGCCTCGACGATCTTTTCCATTTCACGGTTGCTGGCGCTGCGGCGGTTCTCTTGCGACACCGAAGTGGCGCGCAGGTAGCTGATGCGCGCCTGCAACTGGCGCAGTTGCTGGGCGGCCACCTGGTTGCCCGAGCCCTCGAGCAGCACGTCGTAGAAGCCTTGCACCGAGTCGAGCACCTGCTGCAGCTCGCCGTCTTCCAGCGCTTCGCGGTTGACTTCCAGAGCGCGCTCCAGGGCGCGGATGTCCTTGGTCTTGGCGTTGAGGGTGAACAACTGGACGATCAGGCCTTCGAGCACGCAACGCAGCTCGTAGATGTCGCGGGCGTCTTCCAGGGTGATGATGGCCACGCGCGGGCCCTTGGCGTCGGCGAACTCCACCAGGCCTTCGGATTCGAGGTGGCGCAGGGCTTCGCGGACCGAAGTGCGGCTGACACCGAGGCGATCGCAGAGGTCGCGCTCGACCAGGCGATCGCCCGGCAGCAGGTGGAAGTTCATGATCGCGCTGCGCAGTTTGTCCAGCACGATTTCACGCAGGGTAACGGGGTTGCGGTTGACCTTGAAGCTGTCGTCGAGTGGCTGGCGTTTCATCAGGGGCGCTCTTTTATGAGGCTGTTGCGCCAACATCGCGAAGGGCCACGAACCGTGGCGCTCCTTGCAGTGGTTCGAAACAGCCCGTTGTTAACGGGTTGACTCTGCATCGGCTTCGGCGAAGGCCTCGCGGGCCAGGCGGAAACTGTCCACCGCCGCAGGTACGCCGCAATAAATGCCGACTTGGAGCAGGATCTCGCGAATCTGTTCGCGGCTCAGGCCATTGCGCAAAGCGCCGCGGATGTGCAGCTTGAGCTCGTGGGGCCGGTTGAGCGCGGAAATCATGGCCAAGTTTATCATGCTGCGCTCTTTGAGCGACAAGCCATCGCGGCCCCAGACGTGGCCCCAGCAGTACTCGGTAACCAGCTCCTGGAGCGGCTTGGTGAACTCGTCGGCGTTCTGGATCGAGCGGTTGACGTAGTCCTCGCCGAGTACCTGGGTGCGGATCTTGAGGCCTTGCTCGTACTTTTCGTTGCTCATCTGCCGAGGTCCTTGAACGTTGAATAAAAATGGGGGCCGCAACCGAAGGTGAGGGGGTATGCGCGGCCCCCGGAAACTTTGGGGCGCCTATCGCGGGGCAAGCCCGCTCCCACGCATGTGACTTCGTGGGAGCGGGCTTGCCCCGCGATGGGATTTCAACCCAACGGCGGCAGCGCGCCGAGCTTGCCCTTGTGGTAGACCATCGGGGTAACCGGGTCGGCAGGCAGCACCAGGTTCTTCACCGCACCGACGATGATCGCGTGGTCGCCACCGTCATACTCGCGCCACAGTTCGCACTCGATGATCGCCGTGGCCTTGGTCAGCAACGGGTTGCCCAGTTCACTCAACTGCCAGTCGATGCCCTTGGCCTTGTCCTTGCCCTTGCCGGCGAAGGCATAGGCCTCGGCGGTCTGGTCGGCGGACAGCAGGTGGATGGCGAACTGCTTGCTGTCGCGCAGGATCGGGTAGGTGTCCGAGGCGTAGTTGGGGCAGAACAGCACCAGCGCCGGGTCGATCGACAGCGCGCTGAACGCGCTGGCGGTGATGCCGACGATGGCGCCGTCGGCGTCCAGGGTGGTGACCACGGTGACACCGGACGGGAACGAGCCCATCACGTCTTTGTAGATGCCGGGTTCGATCATCTCGTGTTCCTCTTAACGCATCACGAACGGGTCGGGCATGGACGCGGTGGAGAGGTTGATCCACACCGTCTTCAGCTCGGTATAGGCGAGCACCGAATCGATGCCGCTCTCACGGCCATAGCCGCTGTTCTTGAAACCGCCGATGGGGGCCATGGCCGATACCGCGCGGTAGGTGTTGACCCAGATGATCCCCGAACGCACGTCGCGGGCCAGGCGGTGGGCGCGGCCCAGGTCGCGGGTCCAGATGCCGGCGGCCAGGCCGAACTGCGAGTCGTTGGCCATCGCCAGGGCCTGTTCTTCGGTCTTGAAGCGGATCACCGCCGCGACCGGGCCGAACACTTCTTCCTGCATGATGGTCATCGAATTGCTGTCGCACTCGAACAGGGTCGGCTCGTAGAACCAGCCGTCACCTTCGACCTCGGCACGCTTGCCACCCATGCGCAAGGTGGCGCCTTCGGCCTTGGCCGCGGCCACCAGGCCTTCGATCACGGCCAGTTGCTGGGAGGTGGCGATGGGGCCCATTTCGCTGCGTTCGTCCTGCGGGTTGCCGATGCGGATGCTTTGGGCGCGGGCGATCAAGCGTTCGACGAATTCGTCGAAGATCTCGTCCTGCACCAGCAGGCGCGAACCGGCCACGCAGCTTTGCCCGGAGGCGGCATAGATGCCGGCCACGGCGCCGTTGATGGCGCTGTCCAGATCGGCGTCGGCGAAGATGATGTTCGGCGACTTGCCGCCCAGCTCCAGCGACAGCTTGGCGAAGTTCTCGGCGCTGCTGCGCACCACATGGCGGGCGGTGGCGGCGCCGCCGGTGAAGGCGATCTTGCGCACCAGCGGGTGGCGGGTGAGCGCCGCACCGGTGCTTGGGCCGTAGCCGGTGACCACGTTGACCACGCCAGCCGGGAAGCCGGCTTCGAGGGCCAGGCGGGCCAGCTCGAGGATGGTCGCCGAGGCGTGCTCGGAGGGCTTGAGCACGATGGTGTTGCCGGCGGCCAGGGCCGGGGCGAGCTTGATCGCGGTCAGGTACAGCGGGCTGTTCCAGGGGATGATCCCGGCGACCACGCCGATTGGCTCGTGCACGGTGTAGGCGAACAGGTCCGGCTTGTCCAGCGGCAGGGTGCCGCCTTCTAGCTTGTCGGCCAGGCCCGCGGTGTAGTGGAAGAACTCCGGCAGGTAGCCGACCTGGCCGCGGGTTTCGCGGATCAGCTTGCCGTTGTCACGGCTCTCGAGCTGGGCCAGGTGTTCCTTGTTCTCGGCGATCAGGTCGCCCAGGCGGCGCAGCAGTTTGCCCCGGGCGGTGGCGGTGAGGCCGCGCCAGGCTTTGCTGTCGAAAGCGCGCTGGGCAGCCTGCACGGCCAGCTCGACGTCGGCTTCGGCGGCGTCTGGCAGTTGCGCCCAGGCCTGGGCGGTGGCCGGGTCGAGGCTGTCGAAGGTCTTGCCGCTCTGGGCATCGAGCCACTGGCCGTCGATGCACATCTGGAAACGAACGAGGGTCATGCAACAATCCCCTTGGCGGATTCGGTGAGGGTGCGGGCTTGCTTGAGGAAGTCCAGCAGCATCTTGTTGACTTCGCGCGGCGCTTCCACCGGCATCATATGCCGTTGCTCGGCGAGGACCACGCTCTGCGCGCCGGGGATACGCGCGGCGAGCTGGCGGGTCATGGCCGGGGTGGAGCCGCTGTCGAGTTCGCCGGTGGCGATCAGCGTCGGCACCTGGATGCTGCCCAGGTCGCCTTCGCGGTACATGTCCTGGGTGGCGAACAGCGAATAGGTGGTGTGGTAGCCCTGCGGGTCGTTGCTGGCCAGCACTTGGCGGATGGCGGCGACCTGGGCTGGGTTGGCCGCCTTGTATTCGCGGCTGAACCAGCGGTCCAGGGCTGCGTCGACGTTAGCGTCGGGGCCCTGTTCAAGGGCTTGCGCGGCACGGGCGATCACCCCGGCGCTCTGCTCGGGGCTGCGGTTGAACACGCTGTTGAGTACCACCAGCGCGGCCAGGCGTTGCGGGTAATCGAGCGCGAAGGCGCGGGCCACCAGGCCACCCATGGAAAAACCGATCACGGTGGCCTGGGCGATCTGCAGGTGGTCGAGCAATTCGGCGAGCTGTTCGGCGTAGCCTTCGAGCGGCGTGTCGGCGGCGGGCACACGGCTCTGGCCATGGCCGAGCATGTCGTAGGTGATGACGCGGTAGTCGTTGGCCAGGCCGACGATCTGCCCGCCCCACATTTCCTTGTTCAGGCCCACGCCGTGGATCAGTACCACGGGCTGGCCCTGGCCCAGGTCCAGGTAACTGGTCCCGGTCGGTGTACGTTCAGCGACAGGCTGAATCATGGAGGGCGCTCCTTGAAGGTCGGGCGCGGCGGGTATGCTCGCCACGCCCAGGCCCGTCTTGGTTGTTGTTATTGAGCGTTGGCTTTTTCGGCAGCCAGTTCTTCCAGGTCGATGTAGCGGTTACCGATGCGCGGGTGCAGGCGACCACCGTCGGCGGCGCCCAGCACCACGACGATCTCGTCGGCGCGCGGGGCGTCTTCGATCTGCATTTCCAGGGTGATGTAGTGCGAGCGCAGGCCTTCGTCGTCCTTCTGCATCATCGGGATCTGGATCGAGGTGCCCGGGCCGCCGCGCTTGTTGGTGAAGCTCAGGTAGCTCTTGGCCTGCACGGCTTCGCGGTAGTGGTTGCCAAAGCGCAGGGTGTGGATCACCGCCGAGGCGTGCTCGATCTCGCCGTCGGCGCCGACCACGGCGGCTTTGCCGTAAGCCTCGATCTTGTCGGCACCGCCGATGGCGGCGGTCAGGCGCTCGACCATCAGTGCGCCCAGTTCGGAGCAGTTGGCGCGGATTTCCGGCTTCAAGTCTTCAACGAAACCGCGACCGGCCCATGGGTTCTTGATCACCACGGCCAGGCCGACCATGGTCACCGGCTTGTCGGTGGCCTTGCCGCCTTCGATGCGGGTTTCTTCGGAGTAGGTGACGATCTTGCGGATTTCGAAACTCATGGGGGGCTCCTGGTTAGGGTTATCAGCTCTTGTTGTCTGATGGTATACCATAATATTTGATGTGCAAGAGGTGACCGAAAATTTGTTTGGGCAGGGGACGAAAGGTCGGCTGATGCCTTGATATGTGTGCTGTCTGTACTGGCCTCTTCGCGGGTAAACCCGCTCCCACAGGTACAGCGCAACCTTTCAAGGCAGCGCAAACCCTGTGGGAGCGGGTTTACCCGCGAAGAGGCCAGATGCCGTTGTGAAAAAAAGCCCGCTCACGCGGGCCACAGGGGCCCACGGGAGCGGGCTGGTTCCCGCAAGATTTCAGGCAAAGGGAATTCAGGCGAAGGCCGGCACCACTTCCTTGATGAACAGCTCCAGCGACTTTTTCTTCTCGGCATGGGGCAGGCTGTTGTCGCACCAGAAGCTGAACTCGTCGACACCGAGTTCCTGGTAGTACTTGATGCGCGCAATGATCTCTTCGGGGGTGCCGATCATGGTGTTCTTGCGGATGTTGTCCAGCTCGAACGCTGGCACTTCGGCGAACTTCGATTCAGGGCTGGGCGCAAGGAAGCCATTGACCGGGGTGGTCTTGTTGCCGAACCAGGCGTCGAAGGTGCGGTAGAAGCGCGAGATGGCCTGGGCGCCGACTTTCCAGCCTTCAGGCTCCGCCGGGCTGTGCACGTGGGTGTGGCGCAGTACCATCAGTTGCGGGCGCGGCACATCCGGGTTGTTGTCCAGGGCGGCCTGGAACTTGTTCTTCAGGTCCAGCACTTCTTCGTCGCCCTTCATCAGTGGGGTGACCATGACATTGCAGCCATTGGCCACGGCGAAGTTGTGCGAGTCGGGGTCGCGGGCGGCGATCCACATCGGCGGCGTGGCGTTGAACGGCTTGGGCACGCTGGTGGAGGTGGGGAACTTGTAGACTTCGCCGTCATGGGCGTAGTCGCCTTCCCACAGTTTGCGCACCACCGGCACCATTTCGCGCAGGGCCTTGCCACCGTCGGTGGCCGGCATGCCGTTGGCCATGCGGTCGAATTCGAACTGGTAGGCACCGCGGGCCAGGCCCACTTCCATGCGACCGTTGCTGATCACATCGAGCAGGGCGCATTCGCCGGCCACGCGGATCGGGTTCCAGAACGGCGCGATGATGGTGCCGGCGCCCAGGCGGATCTTCTCGGTGCGTGCGGCGAGGTAGGCCAGCAGCGGCATCGGGCTCGGCGAGATGGTGTATTCCATGGCGTGGTGTTCGCCGATCCACACGGTGCTGAAACCGCCGTCTTCGGCCATCAAGGTCAGTTCGGTCAGGTCTTCGAACAGCTGGCGGTGGCTGACCTGTTCATCCCAACGTTCCATGTGCACGAACAACGAAAATTTCATGGGGCTTTCCTCGGAGCTTGTTGTCTTGTTGTTGCCTGCCGGGGCAGGGTTTCAGATGGGTTGCATCAGGCGAAGGCCGGCAGGCTGGCCATCTTGCCGCGGCAGTAGACCATTGGCCGTGGTGCCTCTTGCGGCACGATCAGGTTGTGCACCTTGCCGACCATGATGGCGTGGTCGCCACCTTCGTATTCGCGCCACAGTTCGCATTCGATGACGGCGGTGGCGCCGGCCAGGATCGGGTTGCCGAGGTCGCTCAGGGTCCACTCGATGCCGTTGGCCTTGTCCTTGCCCTTTTTCGCGAAGGCATAGGCCTCGGCTTGCTGCTCACCGGACAACAGGTGAATGGCGAAGCGCTTGTTCTTCATCAATACAGGGTAGGAGTCGGAGCTGTAGTTGGGGCAGAACAGCACCAGTGGCGGGTCCATCGACAGCGAAGAGAAGGCGCTGGCGGTGAGGCCGACGATCGAGCCGTCGTCGTCCAGGGTGGTGATGACGGTAACGCCGGACGGGAAGGAGCCCAGGACGTTCTTGTAGACAGTTGCGTCGATCATCTTGTGTACCTCGGAAGGGGCTGCGGTGGTCCGCGGTTTTTATCGTTGATGTGTCTGATGGTATACCGTAATACCTATTTTGCAAGCGGAATTTTCTGGTGCACGGATATCGCGATGAACGGTCAAGCCCCCGTATTCATTGGGTTTTGCAGTGAATTAGCTGCGCCAAGGCGGGGCGCCAGGCAGATCAGATGCGCTGAAAAAGCGCGGAGCAGTGTTGTCAAAAGTTTGGAATACCATAATATGGTCCGCAGCTGAGAGGCCGCCTTGAGCGGTTTCCATACAAAGATAAAAAACGACCTTTCGAGCTGAAAACCTATGTCCCAACCGTCGTCGCAACACCAGTTTGTCGAAAATCACACGGTCGATTACGTCCCACCTGCCGAGCGCCATGGGAAGGCGCGCGACCTGTTCACCCTGTGGTTCAGCACCAACATTGCACCACTGCCCATCGTCACCGGGGCCATGGTGGTGCAGGTGTTCCACCTGAACCTGTTGTGGGGCCTGATCGCCATCGCGCTGGGCCATCTGCTGGGCGGTGTGGTACTTGCCCTGGCCTCTGCGCAGGGACCGCAGCTGGGCATTCCGCAGATGGTGCAGAGCCGTGGCCAGTTCGGCCGCTACGGCGCGCTGCTGATCGTGTTCTTCACCGCGCTGATCTACGTCGGCTTCTTCATTTCCAACATCGTCCTGGCGGGCAAGTCGATCCACGGCATCGCCCCCAGCGTGCCGATGCCCAGCGCCATCGTCATCGGTGCCCTGAGCGCCACCGCCATCGGCGTGATCGGCTACCGCTTCATCCACATCCTCAACCGCATCGGTACCTGGGTGATGGGTTCGGCGCTGCTGGCCGGCTTCATCATGATGTTCGCCCAGGACCTGCCGGCCGACTTCTTCAGCCGTGGCGCGTTCAACCTGTCGGGCTTCATCGCCACTGTGTCGCTGGGCACCATCTGGCAGATCAGCTTCTCTCCATACACCTCCGACTACTCGCGTTACCTGCCGCGTGAGATCGGCATTGCCAAGCCGTTCTGGGCCACCTACTTCGGCGCCACCCTGGGTACCATCCTGTGCTTCAGCTTCGGTGCGGTGGCGGTGCTGTGCGTACCGGAAGGTACCGACGCCATGGCGGCGGTCAAGCAGGCCACCGGCTGGTTGGGGCCGATCCTGATGGTGCTGTTCCTGCTCAACATCATCAGCCACAACGCCCTCAACCTGTATGGCGCGGTGCTGTCGATCGTCACCGCGATCCAGACCTTCGCCGCCCAGTGGACGCCGAGCATCAAGGTGCGCGTGGTGCTGGCGACGGTGATCCTGGTGGCTTGCGGCATGGTCGCGCTGAACGCCTCGGCCGACTTCATCGGTGAGTTCATCGGCCTGATCCTGGCACTGCTGCTGGTGCTGGTGCCGTGGGCGTCGATCAACCTGGTGGACTTCTACCTGATCAAGAAGGGTGAGTACGACATCGCCTCGATCTTCAGCGCCGACGGCGGCATCTATGGCCGCTTCAACCACCACGCGATCATCGCCTACGCCTGCGGTATCCTGGTGCAGCTGCCGTTCGCCAACACGTCGCTGTATGTCGGGCCTTACTCGAACATCGTCGAAGGGGCAGACCTGTCGTGGCTGTTCGGCTTGATCGTGACCGTGCCGCTGTATTACTGCTTGGCCAGCCGTGGGCAGCCGGTGAAGGCGGGCAGGGTGGTTGGCGCGAACGACTGATTCATCGCGCAGATACATCGCGGGGCAAGCCCGCTCCCACAGAGTTAGCGTGGGAGCGGGCTTGCCCCGCGATGTTTTCATGCCGTGCAAAGCCCTCGGATCAAACCTTGAACTGCGCCACCATGGCGTTCAATTCCACTGCCAGGCGCGACAGGTCTTGCGCAGCCGCGCTGGTCTGGTTGGCGCCGGCGGAAGTCTGCATGGCCAGGTCGCGAATGTTCACCAGGTTACGGTCCACTTCCCGTGCCACCTGCGCCTGTTGCTCCGATGCACTGGCGATCACCAGGTTGCGCTGGTTGATCGAGGCGATGGCCTCGGCGATCAGTTCCAGCGCCTGGCCGGCCGACTGCGCCACTTCCAGCGTACCGTTGGCGCGGCCCTGGCTGCTGTGCATGGCGCTGACCGCACGCCCGGTGCCGTCCTGAATCCCTCCAATCATCTGCTCGATCTCAGCGGTGGACTGCTGGGTACGGTGGGCCAGAGCCCGTACTTCGTCGGCGACCACTGCAAAGCCGCGCCCGGCCTCGCCGGCGCGGGCTGCCTCGATGGCCGCGTTGAGCGCCAGGAGGTTGGTCTGCCCGGCAATCGAGCCGATCACGTCCAGTACCCGGCTGATTTCGTTGGCGCTGCTGGCCAGTTGTTCGATTTCCTGGGAGGTGCCGGTGACGTCGTCGACCAGGTGCTGGATCGAGCTCAAGGCCTGGTTGACCTGGTCGCGGCCGTCGCGGGTGGTCTGGTCGGCACCCTTGGAGGCATCGGCGGTGCTCACCGCGTTGTTGGCCACTTCCTCGACCGCAGCGGTCATCTGGTTGACGGCCGTGGCGGCCTGGTCGATCTCGGCGCTCTGCTGGTGCAGGCCGCGGCTGGTGTCTTCGGTGACCGTGTGCAGTTCTTCGGAGGCCGAGGCCAGTTGGTCGGAGGAGGCGGCGATCTTGCGCAGGGTATCGCGCAGGCTCTGTTGCATCTGGCTCAGGGCGCGCAGCAGCAGTGCCGGCTCGTCGCGGCCGCTGACCTGGATGTCGCGGGTGAGGTCGCCGGTGGCCACACGCTCGGCCACGGCTACGGCGTCGGCCAGTGGGACGACGATGCTGCGGGTAAGCAGGGTGGCGATGGCAATGAGGGCGATGATGATGACCAACAGTGAGCTGACGATCACGGTGAAGGCCTCGTCGGCCACGTCGCTGCTGCGCTGCGAAGCATCATCGGCGCCCTTGCCGTTGTAGGCGATAAGGGCCGCCATGGCTTTCATCATGCTGTCGGCATGCTGGGTGAGCGGGCCGCTGATCTTGCGCTTGGCATCGGCCGCGCGGCCGGCGTTGATGTCCTGCACGACTTCCTGCTGCAGGCCGTAGTACTGCTGGTAGGCAGCGTTGAAGGCATTGAACAGGGCACGGTCATCGGCGGCGATTATGGTGTCTTCGTAGGCTTTGAGGGCGGCTTGCAGCTGACCGTTGACGGTCTGCAGCAAGGCAGTGTTGCGGCCTCGCTCGTTGCTGTCGTCATCCAGAGCGGTGCGCAGGGTTACCGCACGGACGCGACCGAGGTTGCTGCTGATGTCGTTGAGGGCAACGATGGCGGGGATCCAGGTGATGCGAATTTCGTCGGTGGCGCTGTCCATCTGCCGGGTTTCGTAGAGAGAAAGCAGGCCCATTGCCAGAACCAGTGCACCTAAAAGTGCGAACACGCTGGCGGCGCGTTTGCCGATCTTCATATTCCGTAACTGCATGGCATGCTCCTTGACGTTGGCGTGCAGGCGTCAAGAGCATGGTTTGAGGGCCGTGATGGCGGGGCGCCAGGCTCTCGATGCGCTGCGGATTGAGTGTGTTCCTCACCTTCTCGATGTTTTTTTGGCGCCAATGATGCCATATGGCCATTATTATTGACCAGTCATTCAATGTAACAGCACGTACAGGCTGATCCGTCATTATCTGACGGATCAGTCAGTTTTAGTTCCCTTATACGATGGCAATCGCCGGGTCCGCGGCCGCCAGCGCCTGTTCACGGTCGGCTGCCGGTGGGTAGATCCATACGGTGTTGATCTGGCGCTTGAGGTTCTTGCCTTCCTGGCCTTGCAGCACCAGTTCGCGCTCCCAGCCCTCGCTGTAGGCCGCGCCCCATTCGCCCAGGTCCAGGCAGGTGACGTACTTCGGCTGGCGATATACCACTGGTGCCAGGCCCAGCAGGTCGGCCATGGCGTTGTTGCCCGAATGGCGACCCATGGGGATGGCGTGCTGGCAGGTCATCAGCGCGTGGTTGCCGATGTCGTCCACGGCGGCCCAGGCGACGTCGCCGGTGGCGTAGATATGCTCCTGGCCGACCACTTTAAGGTGCGGGTCGACCCGCAGCCGGCCCAAGGCGTCGCGCTCGCCTGCAACTTGCGCGGTCAGCGGGCTGGCCTTGACGCCGGCCGTCCAGATCACGGTGTTGCTGGCGATGTGTTGGCCGTTGTCGAGGGTCACGCCGCCTGCCTCCACGGCCACTACCGAAGCACCGGTCAGCCACTCGACACCGGCGTGTTCCGAGGCGGCGATGATGGCCGGGGTGATGCCGGCGCCAAGTGCAGCACCGATGCTGTCGGCACGGTCCACCAGCACCACGCGGACATTGCCTTCACCGAGGATGGCACGCAGGCGAGGCGTCATTTCGGTGGCGGTCTCGATGCCGGTGAAGCCGCCGCCGCACACCACCACGGTGTTGCGTGCCGGCGAGGCAGGCAACTGGGCCAGGCCAACCAGGTGTTTCTCCAGGCGTACCGCCGATTCCATCTGGTCGACATCGAAGCTGTGCTCGGCCAGGCCCGGCACGGCGGGGCGAGCGACCTGGCTGCCGGCGGCGAGGACCAGGCGGTCGTAGCCCAGTTGCTGGCGCTGGCCGTTGGCGTCGATGTAGCCGACCTGGCGCGCGGCGCTGTCGATGCTTTCGGCGTTGCCGTGGATGAACTGCACGCCAACCACATCGAACAATTCGCTCAGCGGGGCCTGCAAGGTGTGGGCATCGGCTTCGTAGAAGCGTGGGCGGATGCGCAGCTCCGGCTGCGGCGCCAGCACGCTGATGCGCACGTCGCCGGCCTGGGCCTGGTCGAGCAGGCGAGCGGCGCTCAGGGCGCTCCATACACCGGCAAAGCCGGCACCGATGATCAGGATATGTGGGGTCATGTGAGTGCTCCGCGAGGTGGGGGAAAGGGCTTCGGTGGTGCGTTGGCTGCCTCCCGAATAACTGCGACTGTATTGATCGTAGTTTGTCTCGGCAAGTATTTTTTTCAGCCCATCGCCGCCGAGGTTTTGGCAAGGGCGCTCAGAGCCTGCGGTTTTGCTGGATCGCAGGGGTTTTTTGTGCTGATAGGTTGGCGACGGGCGGCGAGCTGAAGCTTTGCCAGTTACCTTTTATGGGCGTAGTATTTGCGACAAATTCAGTCGGAGATTGACATGTCGCTCTACAGTGCCGGCGTCGAGTACGGTATCCATTGCCTGTTGTTCCTGGTCGACGAGCGTGGCGACAGCCGCGAGTCCAGCGTGCGTGACCTGGCCGAGTTGCAGGGTGTACCGCAGGAGTACCTGGCGAAGGTGTTTACCAAGCTGGCTCGGGCCGGGTTGGTTGCGGCTACCGAGGGTGTACGGGGTGGTTTCCGCCTGGCGCGGCCTTCGGATGAAATAACGGTGCTGGATATCGTCACGGCCATCGATGGGCACAAGAAGATTTTCGACTGCCGTGAGATTCGTGAGCGTTGCGCGGTGTTCGAAGGCTCGGCACCGGCTTGGGCGGTCGAGGGGACCTGTGCGATCAATGCGGTGATGCTGGGGGCGCAGAAGCGCATGGAGGAGGCGCTGGCGCAGCAGACGATCCTGGACCTGGCGCGGCGCTTTGGGCGCAAGGCGCCGGCGGCGTTTGGGCAGCAGGTTAATGAGTGGATGGGGGAGCGGCGGGAGGGGAAGGGGAGTGGTAGCGGGGATATACCGGTAGTGGCTGTTTAAGTTGTTCTAGGACTGCTGTTTCCTTTCTAGATTTTATTCAGTAAAAGCATTTTTGTTTTGATAGGTTTATGCGCATTCATTTGCGATGTCGACGCATAGTCACCTTTCCGCCCTTACGGCGGGTTACTTTGGTCTTGGCCAAAGTAACCAAAGCCGCTCGCTCCCATCATACCTACATCTCGCGCCTTCGGCTGCGCCGAAGGGTGCTGCGCACCAGGGCCCTCCAGACGCCTACGCTCAGCCTCCTGAAGTCGCAAAGTTAGGGGCGGCGCCTGGGCTGGCGTTAGCTGTCGCTAGTTGGATTAAGTGGGAACTCCGGATTGCAATCGCTGGCAAGTCGCAGCGGCGAACCGCAGCTCCCACAGGTTAGTGCGAAACTCACAGACTTGCGCTGTACCTGTGGGAGTCGGCTTGCCGGCGATAGGGCCCGAATAAACAATACATAAACAACAGCCAGGCTCAGATATACGCATTGCTGCTCTTGATCTTCTCTTGATCTTCTCTTGATCTTCTCTTGATCTTCTCTTGATCTTCTCTTGATCTGCTCTTGATCTTGCTTCTAAGCGCGCGATAGTCCAGGCAACACACGAGGGGACCCCGGAGCGCAGCGCAGGGGCCGTATGATGGAGCGGGCGGCTTTGCCTACTTTGGCCAAGACCAAAGTAGGCCGCCGTAAGGGCGGAAAGGTGACTATGCGTCGCCATCGCMAATGAATGCGCATACATCTATCAAAACCAACACACTAAGCCCCGACCCCGACCCCGACCCCGACCCCGACCCCGACCCCAAACACAAACCAGACCAACGGCTCAAATACCTAATCCAAAAGTGATATCAAAGCGCTTGCACGCCGGTAACGCCCATCTATGCTCAGGACATCCCGGGGGGGCAAAGGAGTCCCAGCGCATGTTCGAGTACCACCGCAAGTCCGACCTGGTCGAAATCCAGCGCTGCCGCCAGGCCCTGGCCGCCATGGAAGCGAAGCTCGCCGCCATCAGCCGCTCCATGGCCATGATCGAGTTCGCCCCCGATGGCACCATCCTCGAGGCCAACGACCACTTCTGCACGACGATGGGCTACAGCGCTGACGAGATCCGCGGCAAGCACCACCGAATATTCTGTGACCCCGCCTACGCCAAAAGCGCCGAGTACCAGCAACTGTGGCGTGAGCTGGGGCAGGGCAAGGCCATCAGCGGCACCTTCGAACGGCTGGACAAGGCCGGCCGCGAAGTCTGGCTCGAAGCCAGCTACATGCCGGTGATCGACGACCGCCAACAAGTCACCAGCGTCATCAAGGTGGCATCCGACATCACCCGCCATGTGATCGAAGAGCACGAGAGCGAGAGCCTGCTCAAGGCCATCGGCCGCTCCATGGCGGTGGTCGAATTCACCCCGGCCGGCAGGGTGATCAAGGCCAACCAGAACTTCCTCGACACCATGGGTTATCGCCTGGAGGAAGTGGTGGGCCGCCACCACGGCCTGTTCTGCCTGGCCCACGAACGTGAATCGGCCCAGTACCGCGAGTTCTGGGCTTCGCTGAACCGCGGCGAATACCACTCGCACCGCTTCGAACGGGTCAACAAGCAAGGCCAGACCGTGTACCTGGAGGCCTCTTACAACCCTATCTTCGACAACAAAGGGCGATTGACCAAAGTGGTTAAGTTCGCCAGCGACATCACCAACCAGGTCAGCACCCAACAGACCGCTGCCGATGCTGCCCACGCAAGCTCGGTGCAAACCGACGCCTGCGCGCGCAAGGGTACCCAGGTGGTGCAGCAGACGGTCGAGGTGATCGAGCAGATTTCTGCCGAGCTCAACCAGGCCGCACTCAGCCTCGATGCGGTGAGCAGGCAGTCCGAGCTGATCGGCCAGATTGTCCTGACCATTCGTGGCATTGCCGACCAGACCAACCTGCTGGCACTCAACGCAGCGATCGAAGCCGCCCGGGCTGGCGAGCACGGGCGTGGCTTTGCCGTGGTCGCCGATGAAGTGCGCAGCCTGGCCGCGCGCACCAGCAAGGCAACGCTGGAGATCGTCGAAGTGGTGCGGCAGAACCATGACCTGTCACTGAATGCCGTGGCCAGCATGCAGTCGAGCCTTACCCGCACCGGGCTGGGGGTGGAACTGGCCAATGAAGCGGGCACGGTGATCATGGAAATCCAGCAGGGCTCACGGCACGTGGTGGACGCGATCAGCCAGATCAGTTCGACCCTTCAATTGCATTGATACCCTGGCGCAGCTCTTGCTCCAGGCTCTGCAGGCTGGCCAGCAGACGGGCAAGCAATTGCTCGGTTGGCTGGCCCAGGGCCATGGCCCGCTCAATGGCTTCGCAGTCCTTCACCACGCCCCGCACCTTGAGCATCTTGGCGCCGCCCTTGATGCGGTGCACCGCCATGGCGAGGGCATCAGGGGGCGGTGAGGCTCCTAGCTCGTGCAGCGCTTGCAGGTCTTCTTGGGTGCTCTCGGCCAGCTGCTGCAGCAGGCGCAGGGTCAGTTGCTCGTCATCCTGGGTGAGGTGGCGCAATTGCTCCAGCGCAAATCCGCTTTGGCCAGGCGGCGGTGTGGCAACCATGGCTGCAACCGCCGGCAGCACGCTCGCCGACGCCAGGCCTGCACGCAGGTCTTGCAGGCCAATGGGCTTGAACAGGCACTCGTCCATACCATCGTCCAGGCAGCGTTGACGCTCTTGCGCCTGGGCATTGGCGGTGACGCCGATGATCACGCAGGCAGGCAGGCCCTGGTCACGTTCCAGCGTGCGAATGCTTCGGGTCAGTTCGTGCCCGTCCATGATCGGCATGTTGCAATCGGTGATCAGCACATCGAAAGGGTGCTTTCGCCACAATGCCAACGCGTCCTGGCCCTGTTCGGCGAGCACTACCCTATGGCCCAGCGTGCGCAGTTGCTTGTCGAGCAGCAACAGGTTGGCAGGGTAGTCATCGACCACCAGCACTCTCAATGAGGGGCTCTCGGCAGGGGGCGCAGCAGGCGTGGGTAATAGGCCCTCGGACGCAACGGCGATCGGCAGGTCGAGGTGGACATCCACCTGGGTGCCAAGGCCCTCGAGGCTTTGCAGGGTCAGGGTGCCACCCATCAGCTCGCACAGGTCGCGGCAGATCACCAGGCCCAGCCCCGCGCCTTGGCGAGCCCGGCGTCCGTCCATCTGGGTAAAGCTGGTGAACAGTCGCGCCTGGTCAGCGCTGCTGATACCCACGCCGCTATCCTTCACCTGCAACATGACACCCACCGATTGCTCGTCGTGCGCAGCCACCTCCAGTGCAACGTCTATCCGCCCCTCCTCAGTGAATTTGATCGCGTTGCTCAACAGGTTGGACAACACCTGCTTTAGCCGCAGGGGGTCGCCGAGCACCCAGCAGTGCTCCGTGGGTAGCGTGGCACGCAGATGAATGCCCTTGGCACGCGCATTGCCTTCGAATACCCGTTGTGTGGCGCGCACCAGTCCGACCAGTTCCATGGGCACCGGTTGCAGGGTCATGTGCCCGGCTTCGATGCGTGAAATATCGAGAATGTCGCCAATCAGCTCAAGCAGCCCGGTCGCCGAGCCATGGGCGGTTTCCAGCGCCTGGCCATCGATGCGGCCATGACGGCTGTCTTCCAGGGCCAGTTCGAGCAAGCCGATGACCGCGTTCATCGGCGTGCGGATTTCATGGCTCATGACCGCGAGAAACGTGCTTTTGGCTTGGTTGGCCTGTTCAGCGTCCTCTTTCGCCTGGCGCAACTGCTCCAACAGCCCGCGGCTGAGCTGCAGTTGATCCTGCAGTGCATGCTGGGCCTCGGTGCGCTGATGGATGAGTTTGCGCAGGTAGCTGTTCCAGAACACCACGCCCGCCAGCAAAACGCTGGCCGCCACCAGCACCTGGAGTGCCAGGGTTCGGTAGTTGCGCCAGGGACTGTCGCTGACTACCGCACTGGTACGCCAGCGATTGACCAGTTGTTCAAGCTCGTCAGGCGCAATGCTCAATAGCGCCTTGTCGAGGATGGCTTGCAGCTGGGGTTGTGCAGGGGCGACGGCGAAAGCCGCGAGCGCGGGTTCATCACCCAGTTGCGCAGCGATCCGCAGGTCACCCTTGAACACCTGGCTGATGAAGTAGCTGGCGTTGATATAAGGGCTGAGCGCGACATCGGCTTTGCGTTTGAGCACCGCTTCCATCAGTTGCAAGGGATTGTCCACCTCGACTGGGCGCACGCGAGGTGCCTGCTGCAGTAGTCCCTCGAGCAATGGCGAGCCGCGCAACAGCGCCACCCGCTGGTCGTTCAGCGGCTGTGCCGGGTCCAATGGCGGGGAGCCAGTGCGCATCACCAGCACCTGCGCAGTGGCCAGGTACGGGCGGCTGTAACGCAAGCGAGTGGCCAGCTGCGGGTCATAGCCAATGGCGCCGAGCATGTCGACCTTGCCCTGAGTCGCGGCATCGACCATCTCGCCGAACGACTGTGCGCCGACCACGTCGAAACGCAGGCCGGTGCGCAGGCTGATATGTTCCAGCACGTCCATGGTCAGGCCGCGTGGTTGCTGCTGGCTATCGGTGAAAGTCAGCGGTGCGAGGGCAGTATTGATCATTACCTTCACCGTGCGGTGCTGGGTGATCCAGGCGCGCTCTTCGGCGGTAAGGGCGTCCAGCCGGCGATCGAGCAGGATGCTGGTGCTGCCACTGGTCCAGCGGCGCAGGATGTTCAGTCGTTCGCTGTCGGCGATGCGTCCCAAGGCCTGGTCGATCAGGGCGCGCAGACGCTGGTTGTCGCGGTCCAGGGCAAACGCGAAAGTGCCGGCCGGCAGTTTGACGAAGTGATCGACCTTGACTGCGCCCTGGTAGCTTCTGCTGATCACGTAGTCGCTGCTGATAGCGTCGCCCAGGTAAGCATCTGCCTGGCCCAGCGCGACCGCCGCGACCCCGGCCAGGGTAGAGCGGTACAGGGTTATCTGGGCGCTGGGGTAGAGCTGCTGGACGGCTTGCAGGGGCAGGTAGTGATCGACCAGGGCCAGGCGCTGGCCGGCCAGGTCGCTGCCCTCCAGCAGAGCACCGCCCTGTCGGCTGACGAGTACCGGCAGGTCATCGGCATAGGGCAGGCTCAGGGCGAGTTCGGCGTCGTCGGCTTCGAAAGCGTTGGAGGTGCCCAGCAGGTCGATCTCGCCACGGCGCAGGGCAGCAATGGCCTGCGCGCGGGTAGGATAGCGCCGTACCTGGATGGGAATCCCCAGTTGCTCGGCGATCAGGCCGGCGTAATCGGCGCTCAGACCTTCGTAGTCGTCCTGGCTGGTGTTGATGTCGAAAGGCGGGTAGTCGGGGCGCGAACCACCCAAGGTCAGTACCCGGCGTTCGCGCAGCCATTGGCGGTCGTTTTCGTCCAGGGGCAGTGGCGCTGCGGCGCTCTGGGCACGGGCCAGCAGGTGACGGTCCTCGCTGGTGGTCTGGGACAGTCCCTGAAGCGGCACCAGCAAGGTCAGCACCAGGCACAGCAGTGTGCCCCTGCTCATGCTTCAGCCCGCGTTGTTACGTTTGGCCAGGTCGACCATTTCCACCAGTGATTCGACCTTGAGCTTCTCCATGATCCGGCCGCGGTAAGTACTGATGGTCTTGGCGCTGAGGTGCATCTGCTCGCCGATCAGCTTGTTGCTCTGCCCCGCGCAGAGGCGGCGCAGTACCTCCATTTCACGGTTTGACAGGCTGCCCAGTCGTTCACCCTCGCTTTCCAGGGTGTTGCTGTTGACTGCCATCTGCGGGAAGGTCGAATAGCCTTTCACCAGTGCCTTGAGGGCAAAGACCAGGGCGTCGAGGTCCTCGTCCTTGTTGACGAAGGCCGAGATTCCGGCGTCCATGCACCGGCGTACGTACAGGTCAGCCGGCTGGCCGGTCAGCGCCATGATTCTGGGGGAGGGGTTGAGCAGTTTGAGGCGTTTGATCACTTCCATGCCATCGAGGTCGGGCAGGCCGATATCGAGGATGACCACATCCGCCTTGGTCTGCTCGGCCAGGCGTGCGGCATCCTTGCCTTTACCGGTTTCGCCGACGACGGTGAAGCGCTCCCCCTCGAGCAGCATGCGTACAGCAAGGCGAACAATGTGATGGTCATCGACCAGCAGCACGGATGTCATGTGAAACTCCTGTCGGATTGAGCCCATGTCCTGTCTTCCATCAGGCTCCCGCCTGCGGATCAACTGGGCTGCGCGCACATTACGGTGATTCCGAACCCTTGGTAATAGGCGAGTATAGGCGCGTTGAAAAGACAACAGGGATTTGTAGAAAAGGACTACAAAAGGGGCGTGGGAGCGCCCCAGGAAAGGCATTGAGGCAGGCGGCTCAGCTGCAGGCGGGATGTGCCTTGAGGATGCGCTCGCTGGAGGCGGGGTTGTTCTTCAGGGCCTGGCCCACCCGGGGCGGGCGGCTGAGCAGCGGGCCGCCGCAGTTGGGGCAGCGGCCGTGCAAGTGCTGGTCATTGCAGCTGCGACAGAAGGTGCATTCGAACGAGCAGATCAAAGCGTCCGGGCTGTCGCCCGGCAGGTCGCTGTTGCAGCACTCGCAGTTGGGGCGTAGTTCGAGCATGGGCGTGGCTCCGTAAGGTGACAGGGCAGTGTGCGCCGTCGCCACCTCTGGCGGCAATCGCTTCAGTTGCCCGGGCGGTACAGGTGGGCATGGCCGGCGCGGTACAGCGCCGATTCGGCGAACGGCGCATCGCCCAACACATGGCCGACCAGGATCAGCGCCGTGCGCCGGAAGCCCTTGCTGGCCACGCGCTCGACGATGTCCGCCAGGGTGCCCCTCGCCCAGTCCTGATCGGGCCAGGTGGCTCGGTGAACCACGGCGATCGGGCAGTCGGCGCCGTAATGGGGCAGGAGTTCCTCGACGATCCGCGCCAGGTTCTTGATGCCCAGGTGGATGGCCAGGGTGCTGCCATGCCGGGCCAGGTCGGCCAGTTGTTCGCCGGCCGGCATCGGTGAGCTGTCGCCGTAACGGGTCAGGATCACCGTCTGCGACACCTGCGGCAGGGTCAGCTCGCAACCCAGCAGCGCGGCGCTGGCGGCGGTGGCGGTCACGCCGGGGATGATCTGGTAGTCGATGCCCAGTTCGCGCAGGTGGCGGATCTGTTCACCGATGGCGCCGTACAGGCTGGGGTCGCCGCTGTGGACGCGGGCAACGTCCTGGCCGTTGAGGTGGGCCTGGTGCATGGCCTCGACGATCTGCTGCAAGTGCAGTTCGGCACTGTTGATCACGGTTTCGGCACGGTGCCCTTCGAGCACGGCAGCGGGGACCAGGGAGCCGGCATAGATGATCACCGGGCACTGGCGGATCAAACGCTGGCCTTTGACCGTGATCAGTTCCGGATCGCCGGGACCGGCGCCGATGAAGTAGACCGTCATGGGGAGTCCTTGCAGGTAAAAGGGCGGATTATCCGCCGATGGCCAGCGCCAGGGTAGCGCCGCCGAGTCGCTGGCGCGTTACGCGCAGGCCAGGCTGTACCGAATCGCGGGCAGCCAGGGCCAATGCGGTGCTTTCGGCCACACCCCAGCAGCCGGTCTGGGCGAACGCGATGGCCGAGCGCTGGCTGAGCAGCGGCTCGTAGCCGAGCAGTTGCCCGGCATCGAAACAAGTGAACGGCAGCCCGAGCCGCTCGGCCAAAGCCAGCAGGCCAGGTTCGCGGGCCTTTGGCGCGATGCTGGCGATGCCGCGCAGCGCGCTGAGCGGCAGGGCGTGCTCAGCCAGGGTCTGGCGCAGCAGGACCGCCAGGGTCTCCACCGGGCAGCCGCGGCGGCAGCCAAAGCCGGCGTACAGCGCCGGCGGCTTGGCAGATTCCAGCATCAGGCTTGGCTGGATCGACGGTACAGCCAGGCGCTGAGCAGGCCCAGGGCCACCCAGAACGCGGCATTGGTCAGCCAGGAAGCGATCTTGAACTGGGTTTCCAGTGCTTCGGGTGCCAGGCTTTCATGCACCGCTGGCTGTGGCGCGCCGATCACATGGGGGATCACCAGCAGCACTGCGCCAAGCACCTTCAACAGCCAATGCCGGCTGAACACCAGCAATGCCAGGCCAGCGGCGGTGGCGGCGGCGGTGCCGATCCACCAGGTCTGGCGTTGGCCCAGGTCGGCAGCGGCGGTGCCCGGCAGCTCCGGCGGCAGGCCCAGGGTCGGCGCCAGGCAGAACACCGCAAAGCCAGCCAGGCCCCACAGCGCACCGGTGCTGACACGGCCCGGCTCACGCAGGCTGTACAGCGCGACGAGGATCAGCGCAAAGCCGACGGCGACCACCAGGTTGCCACCGGTGGTGGACAGCACGCGCTGCCAGCCGTCTTCCGGCGCCCAGGCTTCGGCGCTGTGCTCATGCTCGTGGGGGGCGGCAGCTTCGCCATGTTCATGGTGCTCGGCTGCCGGGGCGGCGCTTTCATAGGTCTCCGCCTGAAGAATCAGCGGGGCGACCCAGAAGCTTTGCAGCAGCGTCAGCAGCAGGGCGGCGAGCAGCCCACTGAAGCCCGCGGTGCGGGCAATACGGGTAATCATGCGGGGCTACTCAGTGGCAGGGGAAGGCGGCGCTGTGGCGGGTGTCGTGGGCAGCGTTGTGCACCGCCTCGATGTGCGAGAAGCCGGCGAAGTAGACCAGGCACAGGCCCAGCAGGCTGGCGCCGATGGCGACGACCATGCGTTGGCTGAGTGTGGCGGGGGTGGCGATGCTGTGTTTTGCGCTGGTAATCGGCATGACGCGTTCCTCTGCTGCTTTTATTGGGGCAACGGACAGGCGCGGCGCTCCCGGGCAGGACAGCCCAGGGAATACGACAGCGCCCGCCCACCGCGGGGTGTTGATGTGGTGTCAGGCCGGTCTCCGGGCTGGCGAGGTGGAGCGGGGCTCCATCTGTTGGCGTCACCTTCCCATGCCTGTTGAGCCGGCACAGTGGTCAAGACGCTTCACTCGCTTACCGTTGCGGGGGCAGCACCGGCCTTGTCCGTTGTCTATTAAAGACGCTGGACGCACCGGTTTCCCGTTTCACCCCCAGTGGGGGCACCTGAACGCAGTGCGCTAGCAAATCATGGGGCGTGGCTTGCGTCAATCGCCCCGGCGGTTGACCGGTGTCGGGCGGATGCGTAGCCTTGCCGCTTCGAGGTTCTTCGGCCCAGGCCGAAGCTAAGACGGGAACGCGGTCCAAGCCGCGGCTGCCCCCGCAACTGTAAGCACTCAAAAGGATCGGCACAGCCACTGCGCAAGCGCGGGAAGGCGCCATCCCACCGGCGCCGCTGCCGGAACAGTGCAAGCCAGGAGACCTGCCTCGCAACGTTTTCGACTATCAACCGGGCGGGGTGATCCGGTGGCGAACGCGCCCGGCCGGCAACGCCCGAGGCTGTCGTCCCGCATGCCCGCGCCATTGCTGCCAAGGGCATCGCGACATGAAAACACTGGCCAAGCTCCCCGTCACCATCGTCACCGGCTTCCTCGGCTCGGGCAAGACCACCTTGCTGCGCCACATGCTCGACAACGCCCAGGGCCGCCGCATCGCGGTGATCGTCAACGAGTTCGGCGAGCTGGGCATCGACGGCGAAATCCTCAAGCAGTGCAGCATTGGTTGCACTGAAGAAGAAGCCAACGGCCGCGTCTACGAGCTGGCCAACGGCTGCCTGTGCTGCACCGTGCAGGAAGAGTTCTTCCCGGTGATGCGCGAACTGGTGGCGCGCCGCGGCGACCTCGACCACATCCTCATCGAAACCAGCGGCCTGGCCCTGCCCAAGCCTTTGGTGCAAGCCTTCCAATGGCCGGAAATCCGCAACGCCTGCACCGTCGATGCGGTCATCACCGTGGTCGACAGCCCGGCCGTGGCCGCCGGCACCTTCGCCGCCTACCCGGACCAGGTCGACGCCCAGCGCAAGCTCGACCCCAACCTGGACCACGAGTCGCCGCTGCATGAACTGTTCGCCGACCAGCTGGCCAGCGCTGACCTGGTGGTGCTGAACAAGGCCGACCTGATCGACGCCGAAGGCCTGGCCAAGGTGCGTGCCGAAGTCGCCGAAGAACTGCCGCCGGCGGTGAAAGTGATCGAAGCCAGCAGTGGCCGCCTGCCGCTGGAAGTGCTGCTGGGCGTGGGTGCCGAATCCGAGGCGCACATCGATGGCCGTCGCACCCACCACGATTCGCACCACGACGGCGATGACCATGACGATCACGACCATGACGCCTTCGACTCGATCTCCATCGACCTGCCAGAGGCCGACGAAAGCCTGTTGCTCGATGCCCTGACGCAACTGGTCACCGAGTTCGGCATCCTGCGCGCCAAAGGCTTCGCCGCGATCCCCGGCAAGCCGATGCGCCTGCTGATCCAGGGCGTGGGCACGCGCTTCGACAAGCACTTCGACCGCGCCTGGCGCAGTGACGAGCCGCGCATCACCCGCCTGGTGCTGATCGGCCAGGACCTCGATGCCGTGCACCTGGAAGCGCGCCTGCGCCAGGCCCTGGGCGCCTGACCCATGCACCTGCTGCGGACCCAGCCCGGCGGCTTCGTGCCGGACGACAGCATTGCCGACCTCGGCCAGACCCCCGCCGAGCTGGTGATCCTCTGCAGCGGCGATTCGCACCTGGCGCTGCTCGCCGAAACCGCCGAGCAGTTGCCGGACGACTTCCCCAGCGTGCGCCTGGCCAACCCCATGCAGGTGCAGAACCACGCCTCGGTCGACTTGTATGTGGACGAAGTGCTGCGCCACGCCAAGGTTATCCTGGTGTCGCTGCACGGTGGCGTCGGTTACTGGCGCTACGGCGTCGAGCAGTTGGTGGAACTCAGCCAGCGCGGCGTGCAGCTGATCCTGGTGCCCGGCGATGATCGCCCCGACCCGGAGCTGACCGACCTGGGCACGGTGCGCGGCGAGCAGGCCGAACGCCTCTGGCACTACCTGCGCCAGGGTGGCAAGGCCAACGCGGTCAACCTGTTCAACTGCCTGGCCAGCCAGTGGTTGGGGCGTGACTACGCCTGGGCTGAACCGCAGCCGTTGCCGCGTACTGCGGTTTACCACCCGGCCAAGGCCAGCGCCGAGCTGCAGGACTGGTACGCCGACTGGCACCCCGAGCAACCGGTGGCGCCGCTGTTGTTCTATCGCTCGCACCTGCAGGCGGCCAACACTGCCTTCATCGACGTGTTTTGCCAGCGCCTGCAAGCCTGTGGCCTGAACCCGCTGCCGATTGCCGTGGCCAGCCTCAAGGAGCGCGCCTGCCTCGACCAGGTCGAGGCCTGGCTCGATGAGGTGCAGGCCGAAGTGGTGATCAACACCACCGGCTTTGCCTTGTCCAGCCCCGAACAGCCCAACCTGCGCCCGTTGCGCCGCGATGTACCGGTGCTGCAGGCGATCTGCGCCCAGGACAACCAACCGGCCTGGGAGCAGAGCGAACAAGGCCTGGGCGCTCGCGACCTGGCCATGCACATCGCCTTGCCGGAGCTGGACGGGCGCATCATCACCCGCCCCGTGAGCTTCAAGGACCTGGCCTGGCGCAGCGAGCGCAGCCAGTCCGATGTGGTCTGCTACCGGGCGCATCACGAGCGCATGGACTTCGTCGCCGAACTGGCGCGGCGCTGGGTCGAGCTGGCGCGCCTGGGCAACCAGGACAAACGCGTGGCGCTGGTGCTGGCCAACTACCCGACCCGTGACGGGCGCATCGGCAATGGCGTCGGCCTGGACACCCCCGGCGCCGCACTCAACATCCTCAAGGCCCTGCAGGCGCAGGACTACCCGGTGGCCGGCCTGCCCGGCAGCGGCACCGAACTCATCCACCAGCTGCTCGGCGGGGTGACCAACGACCTCGACCACCTCGACCAGCGCCCCTGCGCCCAGAGCCTGAGCCTGGCCGATTACCACAGCGCCTTCGCCGCATTGCCCGAGGCCAACCAGCGCGCCGTGCTGGAACGCTGGGGCCCGCCCGAACAGGACCCGATGTACCGCAGCGGCCGGCTGATGGTGGCCGGCCTGCGCTACGGCCTGACCTTCGTCGGCATCCAGCCGGCGCGCGGCTACCAGGTCGACCACAGCGCGGTGTACCACGACCCCGACCTGGTGCCGCCCCACGGCTACCTGGCGTTCCACTTCTGGCTGCGCAACGGCTATGCCGCCGATGCAGTGATCCACGTCGGCAAGCACGGCAACCTGGAGTGGCTGCCGGGCAAGGGCGTCGGGCTGTCCAATGCCTGCTGGCCAGACGCCTTGCTCGGCCCGCTGCCGAACATCTACCCGTTCATCGTCAACGACCCGGGCGAGGGCGCCCAGGCCAAACGGCGCACCCAGGCGGTGATCATCGACCACCTGATGCCGCCGCTGACCCGTGCCGAGACCTACGGCCCGTTGCGCCAGCTGGAGCAGTTGGCCGACGAATACTACGAAGCGCAGCTGCTCGACCCGCGCCGTGCCCAGGAGCTGCAGCGCGACATCCTCGCACTGCTCAAGGCCAACCACATCGACCGCGACCTGCAGCTCGAAGGCCAGCTGGACGACGCGGCGGTCTGGCTGCCGCGGCTGGACACCTACCTGTGCGACCTCAAGGAATCGCAGATCCGCGATGGCCTGCACGTGTTCGGCCAGTCGCCCCAAGGCCGGCTGCGCAGCGACACGCTGCTGGCGCTGTTACGGGTGGAGCGCGGCGACGGCAAGGGCGGCAATGCCAGCCTGATCCGCGCCCTGGCCCGGGCGCTGGGGCTGGGTTTCGACCCGCTCGATTGCGACCTCGGCCAGGCCTGGCAAGGGCCGCGCCCGGCGCTGCTGCAGCAGCTGGACGCGGCGCTGTGGCGCACGGCCGGGGATACCCGTGAACGGCTCGAACTGCTGGCGTTGACCTTGATCGAACAAGCGCTGGCAGGCGACTGCCCACTTGAAGGGCAAGCTGACTGGCAACCGGTACGCGAGGTGCTGCAAGCGCTGGTCGAGCAGGTTGCGCCCAACCTGGACGCCTGCGGCGCTGCCGAAATCGACGGCCTGCTGGCGGCCCTGGCCGGGCGTTTCGTTCCCGCCGGGCCCAGCGGCGCACCGAGCCGTGGCCGCCTGGACGTGCTGCCCACCGGGCGCAACTTCTATACCGTCGATGTGCGCAACCTGCCAACCACCACTGCGTGGCGGCTGGGCTTCGCCTCGGCCAACCTGATTCTCGAGCGCCACCTGCAGGACCACGGCGACCACCTGCGCCAGTTGGGCCTGTCGGTGTGGGGCACGGCCACCATGCGCACCGGCGGCGACGACATTGCCCAGGCCATGGCGCTGATGGGCGTGCGCCCGGTGTGGGCAACCGGCAGCCAGCGCGTCGACGACTTCGAGATCTTGCCGCTGAGCCTGCTCGACCGCCCACGCGTCGATGTCACGCTGCGGGTCTCGGGCTTCTTCCGCGATGCCTTCGGCAACCTGATCCGCCTGTTCGATGCGGCGGTGCAGGCGGTGGCCGCGCTGGACGAGCCGGATGACCTCAACCCGCTGGCCGCCCGCGTGCGTGCCGAGCGTCAGGCGCTGCTCGCTGACGGCCTGGATGAAGAGCAGGCAGCGCGCCAGGCCGGCTGGCGCGTATTCGGCGCCAAGCCCGGCGCCTATGGCGCAGGGGTGCAGAACGCCATCGACGGGCGCCTGTGGCACAGCCGCGACGACCTGGCCGAGGTCTACCTCAACCACGGCGGCTACGCTTACGGCGCCAGCGACGAAGGCACCCCGGCCCGCGCCCGTTTCGCCCAGCGCCTGAGCCAGGTGCAGGCGGTGCTGCAGAACCAGGACAACCACGAACACGACCTGCTCGATTCCAACGACTACTACCAGTTCCAGGGCGGCATGCTGGCCGCCGCCGAGACCCTGGCTGGCACCACCCGGGCCAGCTACCACGGAGATCACAGCCAGGCCGACCGGCCGCGTATCCGTACCTTGAAGGAAGAGCTCAACCGGGTGATCCGCGCCCGCGCGCTCAACCCCAAGTGGATCGACGGCGCCAAACGCCATGGCTATAAAGGTGCCTTCGAGCTGGCGGCGACGGTCGACAACCTGTTTGCCTTCGACGCCACCACCGGGCTGATCGACGACCATCATTACCAAGGCCTGGCCGACGCCTACGTGCTCGACCCGGCGACCCGTGATTTCATGCGCGAGCACAACCCCGAAGCCCTGCGCGACCTCACCGAGCGCCTGCTGGAAGCCCAGCAGCGTGGCCTCTGGCAGGACCCGGGCGACTACCGCGAGAGCCTCGAGCAACACTTGCTCGAAGGCGAGGAAGACTGCTGAACATGAACGAACCCGTGCAATTCCCCCTGGCCGCCGTGGTGGGCGCCGACGACCTGAAGCTGGCCCTGTGCCTGACCGCCATCGACCCGAAGATCGGCGGTGTACTGATCGAAGGCCCACGCGGCATGGCCAAGAGCACCCTGGCTCGTGGCCTGGCCGACCTGCTGGGCGATGGACCGTTCGTCACCTTGCCGCTCGGCGCCACCGAGGAGCGACTGGTCGGTACCCTCGACCTGGACGCCGCGCTGGGCCAGGGCCAGGCGCGTTTCGCCCCGGGCGTGCTGGCTCACGCCGACGGCGGCGTGCTGTATGTGGACGAGGTCAACCTGCTGCCCGATCCGTTAGTGGACCTGCTGCTGGATGTGGCCGCCAGCGGCACCAACCGCATCGAGCGCGATGGCATTTCCCATCGCCACGCCGCGCGCTTCGTGCTGATCGGCACCATGAACCCGGAGGAGGGCGAGCTGCGCCCGCAATTGCTCGACCGCTTTGGCCTGAACGTCGCCCTCGACGGCTTGCCGGCACCCGAGGCGCGCCAGCAGATCATTCGCCGGCGCCTGGCGTTCGACAGCGACCCTGAAGCCTTCTGCGCCCAGTGGGCCAATGCCCAGACGCAATTGCGCGAGCGCTGCCGGGCCGCGCGCGAGCGCCTGGCCGCGATCGCCCTGGACGACCAGGCGCTGGCCTGGATCACCGAACGCTGTTACGCCGCCGGGGTCGATGGCCTGCGTGCTGATCTTGTGTGGCTGCGCGCTGCACGCGCCCATGCGGCCTGGCGTGGCCACATGGCCATCGAAGAGCAGGATGTGGATGCCGTCGCCGAATTTGCCTTGCGCCACCGTCGTCGGCAGGCGTCTGCGCAGCCGCAGGCCACCCCACCCGGCGCCGGCGAGCAGTCGCAGGCACCGGGCCAGGCCCAGGGGCAGGGCGACTGGGGCGCCTTGCCGCCGCAGCCGGTGGCCAGTGGTGCCCGGCGCGAGGTGCCGAACTGGGCAAAAAAGCCCTGAGCATCCGCCGCCGCGACGCCCAGGCGGCAGATGCCAGACCCCGCGTCGGCCAGTTGAACGGTGCTTCCCGTGGCCGCGCCCGTGCGGCCGAAGATGGCCGCATCGCCTGGCTGCCAACCCTGCTCAAAGGCCGCCCCCGCCAGCGCCGTGACCTGTGCTGGCAGCAGCGTCAGGCCCAGGCGCCGGAACTGTGGCTGGTGATCGTCGATGCTTCGGCCTCCACCCGTCGCCACCAGGCCCTGGCTCAGGCCAAGGGCCTACTGGCCGGGGTGTTCGACAAGGCCTACCGGCAGCGTGCGCGGTTGGCGCTGCTGACCGCCAGTGGCAGCAAACCGCAGTGGCAACGCCACGGGCTCAAGGCTTCGGCGGCGCTCCAGCCCTGGCTGCAGCAGCTGGGCGCTGGCGGTGGCACACCGCTGTTTGCGGCCCTTGAAGAGGCAAGGCACTGGTTGCTGGCGCGGGGCAAACGGCTGCCCAACGAGGTGCAGCGCTGCCTGTTGCTGACCGATGGTCGCCTGCAGGGGTGGCAGGCAGCGCAACCGCTACCGTGCAGTACATTGCTGGTGGATATGGAATTGGCTGCGGTACGTGTGGGCCGCGCACGGCAACTTGCCGAACAACTTCATGCCGATTATCGGCATATCGAGCAGTTCGATACCGTCAATTGAATGGATTAACTGCGACGGGATGTCGCATGAACGAAAGTTGTAGCGAGGGGAACTTTAAAGTTTTACCTGTGCGTGCAGGGCACGCACAGGAATCGCCGTGGTGTGCTTATTCAGGCATCGACCAGGGTTGCAGGTCATAGCCTTTCTGGGACAGTTCGGCACGCACTTCCTCGATCAGGCTGGCCCATTGCGCAGGGTCCGAATAAACCCGCGAAGAGACTTGCTTGGCGCCGATGCGGGCGCTGGTCCGGTCGATCACTGCCAGGCTTAGTTCGCCGGTACCGTTGGGTGCATCCCAGGCGACGCACTGGAAGGGTTCGAAGGCGTGGTCGGCAATCAGCAGTGCTTCGTTGACACGGAGCGGGGCGTTCATGGGTTCGGTCTCTCTATGGTCCCAAACAGCGAAAAGTGTTTCCGCGGTGTTATTCCGGTACAGGTTACAGCGCGGTGTTAATCGTACTGATGCTCCAGATCAGGGGATGAGTCACACAATCGAAGAATTTTTTTATCTGCACGCATTGCAAGGTATTTCTGCGTGCCGTCTGTGACGTCAATAAAATACGAAAATTCCCGGGCGGCTCAAACACGGGCGAATCGGGCTGACCAACGGTAGTGGGGGCTGTCAAGTTCATTGCTACTGTTACTTTTGGCGTCGCAACTTACTGTTTATAGATAAAAAACCCTATTCCGGCGCCAAGGAATGGTCATGCTCGAGCCTGCCGCCCAACGTCGCTTGCTGATCGTCGATCCCTGCGACGATTGTCATCGATTGTTGCCGGGCCTGCGCGGCGTCGGCTGGGATGTGCGCAGCTGCAGCCTGGACGTTGCCCTGGAGCACCCCTGCGATGTCGGCCTGCTGCGCCTGCAGGCCTCGCACCTGCGTCACCCCGACGCGGTCAAGGACATGATCAAGCGCAGCAATACCGAATGGATTGCCGTGCTCAGCGCCGAAGAGCTGCGCATGCAGAATGTCGGCGATTTCGTCTGCGAATGGTTCTTCGACTTCCACACCTTGCCGTTCGACGTGTCGCGGGTGCAGGTCACCCTCGGCCGCGCCTTCGGCATGGCGCGCCTGCGTGGCCGTGGCGCGGTGCGCGACGGTGAGGCCGAGCCCGAGCACGAACTGCTGGGGGAGAGCCGGCCAATCCGCGAACTGCGCAAACTGCTTGGCAAGCTTGCACCCACCGAATCGCCGGTGCTGATCCGTGGCGAGAGCGGTACCGGCAAGGAACTGGTGGCGCGCACCCTGCACCGCCTGTCGCAGCGCCATGACCAGCCGTTCGTCGCCATCAACTGCGGCGCGATTCCCGAACACCTGATCCAGTCCGAGCTGTTCGGCCACGAGAAGGGCGCATTCACCGGGGCCCACCAGCGCAAGGTGGGGCGCATCGAAGCGGCCAATGGCGGCACCCTGTTCCTCGACGAGATCGGCGACCTGCCGCTGGAGCTGCAGGCCAACCTGCTGCGCTTTCTGCAGGAACGGCACATCGAGCGGGTCGGCAGCACGCAGCCGATCGCCGTGGATGTGCGGGTGCTGGCGGCGACCCACGTCGACCTGGAAAAGGCCATCGCCCTCGGGCGTTTCCGTGAAGACCTGTATTACCGGCTCAACGTGCTGCAGGTGGTGACCGCGCCGCTGCGCGACCGGCATGGCGACCTGTCGATGCTGGCCAGCCATTTCGCCCGTTTCTACAGCCTGGAGACCGGCCGTCGGCCGCGTTCCTTCAGCGACGGCGCGCTGGCGGCCATGGGCCGCCACGACTGGCCGGGCAACGTGCGTGAACTGGCCAACCGCGTGCGCCGCGGCCTGGTGCTGGCCGAAGGGCGACAGATCGAGGCCCCGGACCTGGGCCTGCACGACCAGGTCGAACAGGAAGCCCTGTTGGGCACGCTGGAGGACTACAAGCACCGCGCCGAACGCCAGGCCCTGTGCGACGTGCTCAACCGGCACAGTGACAACCTCAGCATCGCGGCCAAGGTGTTGGGGATCTCCCGGCCGACCTTCTATCGGCTGCTGCACAAGCATCAGATCCGCTGAAGCTCGTTCGCGCACCCTAGTTGCCCTGGATCAACACCCGGCCACTGCTTCAGGTGGATGCTCAAGCTCTAACGAAAGCTTGAGAGGACTCGGCCATGAGCAGCACCTTCTTCATCCCTGCCGTGAACATCATGGGCATCGACTGCCTGGACGAAGCCATGGCCGCCATCGCCGGCTACGGCCTGCGCAAGGCGCTGATCGTGACCGACCAGGGCCTGGCCCGCGCAGGCGTGGCCGAACGCATCGCCGGGCTGCTGGCCATGCGCGATATCGACGCGGTGGTGTTCGACGGCGCCAAGCCCAACCCGAGCATCGCCAACGTCGAGGCCGGCCTGGCCGTGCTGCAGCGCGAGCGTTGCGACTGCGTGGTCTCGCTTGGCGGTGGTTCGCCCCATGACTGCGCCAAGGGCATTGCGCTGTGCGCCACCAACGGCGGGCATATCAGCGACTACGAAGGGGTGGACCGCTCGAGCAAGCCGCAACTGCCGCTGATCGCCATCAACACCACCGCCGGCACCGCCAGCGAAATGACCCGTTTCTGCATCATCACCGACGAGGCGCGCCACGTGAAAATGGCCATCGTCGACCGCAACGTCACGCCCATCCTGTCGGTCAACGACCCGGCGCTGATGGTCGGCATGCCCAAGTCGCTGACCGCAGCCACCGGCATGGACGCGCTGACCCACGCCATCGAAGCCTATGTGTCGACTGCCGCCACGCCGATCACCGACGCCTGCGCGCTCAAGGCCATCAGCCTGATCAGCGACAACCTGCGCCAGGCGGTGGCCGACGGCAGCGACCTGCAAGCCCGGGAGAACATGGCTTACGCCCAGTTCCTTGCCGGCATGGCCTTCAACAATGCGTCCCTGGGCTACGTGCATGCCATGGCGCACCAGTTGGGCGGGTACTACGACTTGCCTCATGGGGTGTGCAATGCCGTGTTGTTGCCCCATGTGCAGCGTTTCAATGCCAAGACCAGCGCCGCGCGTTTGCGTGACGTGGCCAAGGCCATGGGCGTGAAGGTGTGCGGGCTGGAGGCGGAGCAGGGGGCAGGCGCTGCGATTTCTGCCATTGAGCACCTGGCGGCGGCGATCGGCATTCCGGCTGGGCTCGCTGAGTTGGGGGCGAAGGTTGAGGATGTGCCGGTGCTGGCGGCCAATGCGCTGAAGGATGCCTGTGGGTTGACCAACCCGCGGGTGGCCAGCCAGGCGGAGATCGAGGCGATCTTCAAGGCGGCGTTTTAGGGGCTTGGGGATTGAGTAGAGGCTGATAGGTGCCTGCCGATGTTTTTGCAGCGCCCATGAGATCGAGCGCCGCCCGTGCGGCGCTTCGCGGGTGAACCCGCTCCCACAGTTTGTTTCGGGCCAATTATGCCTGTGAGGGTACCGCTGCCCGCCTTGGTGCATGTCTCAAGTCGGGTGAAGCCCACCTCAATACTGCGTCGTACCAACAAAGCGGACCAGTTTATGGCACAGGAGAGACTGGCCCGAAATGAACTGTGGGAGCGGGTTCACCCGCGAAGCGCCGCGCGGGCGGCGCTCGATCTGATAGGCGCTGCAATTCTATCGCCCTGCACCTGGTGGCCCACATGCGATCCCACCTGCAATCCCCCTTGAAAACGCCACAACCTCGCCACCCCAAGCCCCTTTTTGCCTGCTCCCCTGATGACGGCCGAAGAATTCTGACGCACACTGCCGAAAATTCCGATGCCCGATGCCCCGCCTTGCCGGGGCACAGCTGGAGCACGCAATGGCGCGACAATCACTCACAACAAACGCCCATGACCCGCTGCAACAATCCCGCCTGGTCCGCCTGAAACTGGCCAACGAGGGCGAACTGCCCTCGGGGATGCTGCGTGACGAAATCGACGCCTCCTGGCGGCGCAGCCTGAGCCATGGCCTGGACTGCCTGCAGGGCGAGCAGGTAGGCCTGGGCATTCGCCATGGCCTCGACCTGCGCGCGCTGCTCGAGCACAACCGGCTGCTGATCGACGCGGTCACCCCCGAGCTGGACTACCTGGTACGCCGCCAGGGCCAGAGCGGCATCGTCATTCTCGGCGACGCCCAGGCCAACGTGCTGGCCATCGAAGGACAGAAGCATGCGCTGGAACGCGAGGGCCTGCGCGACCTGCACCCCGGCAGCTGCTGGAGCGAGGCGCTGCGCGGGACCAACGCCATCGGCACGGCCGTGGTCGAAGGCCAGCCCACCCTGATCAACTGCGGCGAACACTACCTCGACCGCCTCAGCCCGTTTTCCTGTACCTCGGTACCGCTGCGCGACCCCCGTGGCGAAGTGATCGGCGTGCTCGACGTGACTCGCGAAGGGGTCATGGCCCAGCCTCAGGACAGCCTCACCGCGCTGATGCTGGCCGCCGGCAACATCGAGAGCCGCCTGTTCGGCCTGTGCCACCCCGAGCACCTGGTGCTGGCGTTTCACAGCCGCCCGCAATACCTGGCCAGTGCCTGGCAGGGACTGCTGGCCCTGAGCCTGGACGGCGAAGTACTGGCCGCCAACGACAATGCCTGCCAATTGCTCCAGCTGAGCCGGCAAGCGCTGCTCGGCAGGCGCTGCAGCGACTTGCTCGGCGAGCGTTCGCCAGCCTTCATCTCCCGCCTTTGGCAAGGCGGTGTCAGCAGCGTGCAAACCGCCAAGGGCGATTTCTTCTTCCGCGCCGTGCAGCTGCCGCGCCACGCCAAGCTCAACGGCACCACGGCGAACGCCAGGCCCGCAGAACCGGCCAGGGCCCAGGCCCTGGAAGCGCTGGCCGGCGGTGATGCGCGCCTGGCCCGTGGCCTGCGCATGGCCCGTCAGGGCCTGGCCAATGGCTTGCCGGTGCTGTTGCTGGGCGAAACCGGCACCGGCAAGGAAGTCATCGCCCGGGCGCTGCACCAGGCCAGCCCGCGTGGCGACAAAGCCTTCATCGCGGTCAACTGTGCGGCGATCCCCGAGGGGCTGATCGAATCGGAGCTGTTCGGCTACCGCGAAGGCGCCTTCACGGGTTCGCGCCGTGGCGGCATGGTCGGGCGGCTGATGCAGGCCCACGGCGGCACGCTGTTCCTCGACGAAATCGGCGATATGCCGCTGGCCTTGCAGGCCCGCCTGCTGCGCGTGCTGCAGGAACGCCGGGTGGCGCCGTTGGGCGCGGGTGACGAGCAGGAGATCGACGTGGCCTTGATCTGCGCCACCCACCGCGACCTCAAGCGCCTGGTCAGCGAGCAGCATTTTCGCGAAGACCTGTACTACCGGGTCAATGGCGTGTCCCTGCGCCTGCCGGCGCTGCGCGAGCGCGACGACCTGGCCAGCATCATCGAAACCCTGCTGGGCAAGTTCGGCGCGCGTGGCGTGAGCCTCGACCCGGCGCTGGCCGGCCTGCTCGAAGGGTTCGACTGGCCGGGCAACATCCGCCAGTTGGAGATGGTCCTGCGCACCGCCCTGGCCATGCGCGAGGACGGCGAGCAGGTGCTGACCCTCGACCACCTCACCGACTGCCTGCTCGACGAGCTGGCCAGCGGCACGACGCCCTCCGGCAGCCTGCGCGACAACGAGCTGGAACTGATCCGCGGCGCCCTGGCCCGCCACCAGGGCAATGTCTCGGCGGCGGCCGAGGCGCTGGGCATCAGCCGCGCCACCCTGTACCGCAAACTCAAACAGTTGCGCGGCTGAACCATGGGCGGACTGTTCTCACGCTTGATCGAATCGAGTGACCCGCTGCTGATGCGCCAGGCCCTGGCCTGGCTGTACGGCTTCGTGCGCCCGCAGCGGCGCGCCATCGGCGTATTGCTGGGGTTGTCGCTGGGCGCTTCGTTGCTGGCCCTGGCGCAACCCTGGCTGGTCAAGACCCTGATCGACGAGGGCCTGCTGGCCAAGGATTACCAGACCCTCTGGCACATGGCTGCAATCATGATCGGCGTCGGCCTGCTCGGCACCGTGCTGGCGGGGGTGAACCGCTACCTGCACACGCGGCTGTCCGGGCGCATCCTGTTCGCCCTGCGCGATGACCTGTACCGGCACCTGCAGCAGCTGTCGCCGACCTTCTACGGGCGGCGGCGCACCGGCGATATCCTTTCGCGGCTGGACGGCGACGTTGCCGAGATCCAGCGCTTTGCCGTGGACTCGCTGTTCTCGGCGGTGTCGGCGGTGATCGGCCTGGTCGGCGCGCTGGCCCTGATGTTGCTGCTGTCCTGGCAACTGTCGTTGCTGCTGGCGTTGCTCATCCCGCTGGAAGTGCTGTGGCTGCGCTGGATGCGGCGCAAGGTCGAGCGCGAGGTGCGCAGCCTGCGCGAGCGCTCGGCGGACGTGTCGTCGTTCCTGGTCGAAACCCTCCCAGCAATGAAGTTCATCCAGGCCGCCGGCCAGCAGCACCGCGAGGCCGAGCGCCTGGAAGGCCTGGGGCAGGGCTACATGAGCCAGCTGCTCAAGGTACAGCTGACCGAGTTTTTCACCCAGGCGGTGCCCGGCACCCTGACCTCGTGGTGCCGCGCCTGTGCCTTCCTGGTCGGCGGCTGGTGGGTGATCCAGGGCACCTGGCAGCTCGGCGCACTGATCGCGTTTTCCACCTACCTGGGCATGGCGGTCGGGCCCGTGCAGAGCCTGCTGGGGCTGTACGTGGCGGTGCAGCGCATGGCCGTGAGCCTGGGGCGGGTGATGGAACTCAAGCGCGAGCCTGTTGCGGTCCAGCCCGCCGAAGCGCCGCTGCCCATCGCCGACGGGCCCGGCGAATTGCGCCTGGAGGCGGTGCACTTTGCCCACGATGAGCGCCAGGGCGGGGTGCTGCGCGGCGTCGATGCCAGCCTGCCTGGCGGGCTCAAGGTCGCTATCAGCGGCGCCTCCGGCGTCGGCAAATCGACCCTGATCGACCTGCTGCAGCGCTTCTACGACCCCGATGCCGGGCGCATCCTGCTCGATGGCATCGACCTGCGCCAACTCGATTTGCAGGCCTTGCGCCGGCGTATCGCGGTGGTCAGCCAGGACATTGTGCTGTTCCGTGGCACCCTGGCGCAGAACCTCGCCTACAGCACGCCCGAAGCGACCCGTGAACAGCTGGAAGCAGTGGTGCGGCTGACCCGCCTGGACGGTTTGGTCGGCAGCCTGCCGCTGGGCCTGGACGGGATGCTCGGCGAGCGTGGCCAGCAGTTGTCCGGCGGCCAGAAGCAACGTATCGCCATCGCCCGGGCGCTGCTGCAGCAACCGGCGATCCTGGTGCTCGACGAGGCCACCTCGGCAGTGGACGAGGCCACCGAGCGCGAAGTGATCGCCGCCATCGACCAGTTGTTTGCCGGGCGCACGCGCATTCTGATCAGCCACCGCGCCTCGACCTTGGCCGATGCCGATGTGCACCTGCACTTGAGCGACGGCCTGTTGCGCATCAAGGAGCCGGCCGGGCATGACCAGTGAACTGCGCGTTGGCCTGATCGACAGCGGCTGCTCGCCCGGGCAGGCCGCCATGCTGCTCGATGCCCGGCGCTTCTGGCTGGCGGACGGCGTGTTGCAGGAAGGCGAGGCACTGCCCGATGCCCTTGGCCATGGCAGCGCCGTGCTCGAGCGTATTCGCGCTGAGGCAGGTGCCATGCCGCTGCTGCTGGCCCAGGTGTTCGACCGCCAGTGGAGCACCAGCGCCCTGCAAGTGGCTGCCGCGCTGCTGTGGCTGGTGGAGCAGGGCGCTGCTGTGATCAACCTGAGCCTGGGCCTGCACCAGGACCGCCCGGTGCTGCGCCAGGCCTGCGCCGAAGCCCAGGCGGCCGGGGTGCTGCTGTGTGCCTCCAGCCCCGCGCGGGGCGAGCCGGTATATCCGGCAAGTTACCCGGGGGTGATCCGGGTAACGGGTGATGCCCGCTGCGCGCCGGGTGAGTGGTCATGGCTGGGCACCGCCCAGGCCGACTTCGGCGCCCATGTCGGCACGACCGGCGGGGCGGGCGCCAGCCTGGCCTGTGGCGCGTTCAGCGGTCGGGTTGCTGCCGTCTTGCGCAACCGGCCCGAGCTGGAGCACATGGCGTTGGTTCACTGGCTCAAGCACCACGCGGCTTACACGGGCCCGGAGCGTAAGGGGCAGGCTGATGGCTGACGCGCGCATTGTCGTACTCGGTGCGGGCCCTGCCGGCGCCGCCACGGCCCTGGGGCTGCGCCGCCTGGGGTACGCCGTGACCGTGGTCAGCGACTGGCGCCGCTTCGCCGCCATCGAAGGGGTTTCCCAGCGCGTGCTCGACGGGTTGCAGCATGCCGGGCTAGGCGCCGCACTGGCGCAGGCCACCACCCCCGCCGAGCGGCAGGTGCACTGGAATGGCGAACAGCTGCGCCTGAACCAGGAGTGCTTGCTCGACCGTCAGCGATTCGACCGGGCGTTGCGTGACGACCTGCGTCGGGCCGGGGTCGAGCTGCTCGAAGGCCGGGTGCGCGAGGTGCTGCGCGATGGCGGCCACCGGGTGCGCCTGGACGATGGCCGGGTGGTGCAGGGCGACTTTCTGGTCGAGGCCCGTGGCCGCCAGGCGCCGTTGGCCGAAGGGCGCCTGCGCGGGCCGGAGACAGTCAGCCTGCTGAACCTCTGGCAGGGTAAACCGGGGCCAGCGGCCTCGGCCGTGGAGAGCCTGGACGATGGCTGGGCGTGGATGGCGCGGCTGGCCGATGGCCGTTGCTACTGGCAAGTGACGCTGGATGCCGCTACCACCAGCCTGCCGGGCAAGGCGCAGCTGGCGGAGTATTGCGCCGAACGCCGGCGTGGTTCGGCGCAGGTACTGGCGCTGTTCGATGAACAGGCCTTCGCCCCCGCGCAGGTGCATGCCCGCAGCAGCACGGCGATCCTGGCCGGCGCCTGCGCAGGCGATGACTGGCTGCGGGTGGGGGATGCGGCGATGGCGGTAGACCCGCTGTCGGGTAATGGGATTTTCCAGTCGTTGTCGTCGGCGTTGCAGGCGCCGGTGGTGATCAACACCTTGTTGCAGCGGCCTGAGAGCGCTGCTCTGGCGCAACGTTTTCATCAGGAGCGTATCGAGCAGCTGTTCCTGCGCTTTGCTCGTATTGGCCGGGATTTCTATGCCCAGGAGCAGGCGCGGGCGACCGGTGCGTTCTGGGCTGCACGCCGCACGTGGCCGGATGCGCAGCCGATCCATGCCCAGGCCGCCTGGCGCGCGGTGAGGGTGGAGCGTCGGCCGGTGTTGCGCGATGGCTTCGTGGAGGAGGCCGAGGTGGTGGTCACGGCAGACCAGCCGTTGGGGGTGTGGCACCTGCAAGGGGTTGAGTTGGCGCCTGTGGTGCGTGGCCTGCGCGCGGGGCTCGAGCTGGAGCAGGTGCTGGCCGGGGAGTCGCAGGCCATGGTGCGGCGGTGGCTTGGCGAGCAAGGTTATCGCTGAAAACCAGGGGCCGCTTTGCGCCCCATCGCCGGCAAGCCGGCTCCCACCCCGATTGCATAGGCCTGGGTCATGCGCAGACCCTGAGGGAGCTGCGCATGGCTTGGTTCGACGCGGTCATTGTGGGAGCCGGCTTGCCGGCGATGGCGGGGGCATAGGCAACGCCGAAGTCTCGTCAGAAGAACGTCCCGACCACCAACTGCAGATAGGTCCCGGTATCCCGGCTACCCAGCTGCACCCCGCCATTATCGGCATTGCGCTGCGGTTTGTAGAACCCCACCAACGGGCTGATCAGCCAGTGCTCGTTGACCATCCACTCCAGGTACAAGTCCAGCTCGCGGCCACCGAGATTGCCCCGGTCGGTGCTCAGCGGGTCAAAGTCGAAATACAGCGCGCCCACGGTCAGCCCCTCACGTGGCTTGGCCTTGAGCGCCACATGGTGGACCTGGCTGTTGCTGTTGAACGGCCCGGCATAGTTGGCCGCCACTTCACCCTGGAACCAGGTGCCGTAACCGCGGCTAAGGCCATAGAACAGCGGGTCGAAGTGTTCTGAAAAGCGGCTGTAGCGGTAGGTGGCGGTGGGTGACCAGGGCAGGCCGGAGAAGGTCCAGTTGCCTTCCAGGTACCACGCATCCTCACGCCCGCCGGTGCGGTCCTGGGTGACATATTCTGCCGCCAGCTCCAGCTCCTTCACCCCCAGGTTGCCGCGCCCGCGCAGGCTTACCGTGTCCATGCCATCGCGGTGCTCGAGGCCGAGGATCTCGGCGTAGCGCCGGTCCACGTCCAGGCCGTGGATCCAGCTCAGGCCGACGGTGCCGGCGTCGGCCACATGCTCAAGGTTGGCCACGGCCATGGCGCTGTCGGCCTGGAAGTGGTTGTCGGACTTGAGCCACATCAGGTCGCCGCGCCACCCCTGCTTGCCGCCCAGGCGCAGCACGGCGGTGCGGTCGAAGGCCTTGCGCGCGGCCAGGTAGTAGGCGCCGCCCCGGTCGAAGTTGGCGCCCAGGTCGACGTTGCCGGCGTTGACCGGGTCGCCCTGGATCAGGAAACCATCGCCCAGGGTGACCAGCTGGCGGCCACCGGAAATATCGATACCGTCTTCGCCCAGCGCCGGGAACAGGGTGCCGGAGCGCCAGCCCAGGTACAGGTCTTCGACGGCGGTGCGGCGTTCGTCGCCCAGGGTGAAACCGGCGGCGTCGCCATCGCCCCAGGTGGCGGAGCTGAGCAGGCTGAACGCGCCGTAGAGCGCGCCGCTGTCGGCGATGGCCTGGCTGGCGCTGAGGCCGTACTTGACGTAGCCCTCGCGCCAGTTGCTGCTGCCGGGCTGACGGTTGCCGAACTGGTTGAAGCTCTCGTCGCTGTGGAAGATGCCGAACAGGGCTTCGAGGTTGGCGTCGAGGGTGGTGCCGCCTTCGTTGTAGAGGGGGTGGGCCTGAGCGAGCGGTGCGGCCAGCAACAGGGCCAAACTGCAGGCGAGCGTGTGCTTCATGGTGTGCTCCATGTTTTTATTGTGATTGGTGTGTTGCCTGGGGCGGCCCTATCGCGGGGCAAGCCCGCTCCCACGCATGACCCGTGGGAGCGGGCTTGCCCCGCGATGAGTCCATAAGACTCAGAGCTTGATCAGCACCGACTTGAGCTCGGTGTAATGCTCGATCGCCGCCGCGCCCATCTCGCGGCCGACGCCCGAGAGCTTGTAGCCGCCGAACGGCAGCGCCGGGTCCAGGGCGCTGTGGCAGTTGACCCAGACCGAGCCGGACTTGATCCGCGGGATCATCCGGTGCACCGCGGCCAGGTCGTTGGACCAGATGCTCGCGCCCAGCCCGTAGGGGTTGTCGTTGGCCATGCGCACCACCTCATCGAGGTCATCGAACGGCATGGCCACCAGCACCGGGCCGAAGATTTCCTCCTGCACCAGGCGGTGGCGCTGGTCGACGTCGACGATCACTGTCGGCTTGACGAAGTAGCCCGGGCCGAAGCCTTCGCCGCCGCAGGCGATGGTGGCGCCCAGTTCACGCCCCAGCTCGATGTAGCCGGTGACCCGGTCCTGCTGCTTGGCCGAGATCAACGGGCCCATCTGCACCGACGGGTCCAGGCCGTTGCCGAGCTTCATGCCATTGGCGATGCCGGTGATGTCGGCCACCACGTTGTCGAAATGCTTGCGGTGCACGTACAGCCGCGAGCCTGCGCAACACACCTGGCCCTGGTTGAAGAAGATCGCCGTGGCAGCACCGGCGGCGGCCTCCTGCAGGTTGGCGTCGGGCAGCACGATGGTCGGCGACTTGCCGCCCAGCTCCAGGGTGACGCGGGTCATGTTGTCCATGGCCGCCTTGCCGATCAGCTTGCCGACCTCGGTGGAGCCGGTGAAGGTCAACTTGTCCACGCCCGGGTGGCGGCTCAGCGCGGCGCCGGCGTTAAGGCCAGTGCCGGTGACCACGTTGAAGACCCCGGCCGGGTAGCCGGCTTCGTCCACCAGCTCGGCGAGCTTGAGCACGGTCAGCGGGGTTTCGTCGGCGGGCTTCAACACCATGGTGCAACCGGTGGCCAGGGCCGGGCCGAGCTTCCAGCAGGCCAGCAGCAGCGGGAAGTTCCAGGCGACGATGGCGCCGACCACGCCAACGGCTTCGCGACGCACGAAGCCATGGAACTGGTCGTTGGGCATCAGCGGCAGCGAAGGCTCGACCGTGCTGCCCTCGACCTTGGTGGCCCAGCCGGCCATGTAGCGCAGGAAGTCGATGGCCAGTTGCACGTCCATCACCTGGGCCACGGCGGCGCTCTTGCCGTTGTTCAGGCATTCCAGTTCGGCCAGTTGCTGGGCATCGCGCTGCATCAGCTCGGCCAGGCGCCACAGCAGGTTCTGCCGTTCACGCGGGCGGGTGCGGCTCCAGGCCGAATCGTCGAAGGCCTGGCGCGCGGCGCGCACCGCACGGTCGACATCCTCCGGGTCGGCCGCGGGCACCTCGCCAAGGACTTCGCCGGTGGCCGGGTTGCGAAAGCTCAAGGTGCGACCGCTGGCGGCGTCCTGCCAGTCGGCGCCGATGCGCATCCTGAGCTTGCGGGCGAGGAAGTCGCGTGTGGCGGGGAGGATCGGCAGTTCGGAATGCATGGGGGCGGTGCCTCTTGTCATGGTTGTGACCAGGGCTGGGCAATGGGCGTGCCAAAGGAGTCGGATGCCGGGCAAGGCCCGGCAGGCGGTGGTTTTTGTCGAATTGGGAGATAAAGGAGTCAGAGGTGATCTGTTGCATATTGAGATCGGGTGAGACGTCATGTGATACAGATTTACGGACCCTGGCATTACCAACCCCAGCGGTTGTCTCAAGGTGAAACACCCAGTCGCGAAATGGGACGTTCACCTACAATCCCAAACGCCGGCCCATACCCGCAAAACCCAGGCAACTCACTGATCCAAAACATTTTTGCTGCAACTGGCACACTTCCTGTATCGCAACTGTCACATGCACACCGCAGTACCCAAGCGTGCAATAACGATAAGAACAACACCGTGGAGGTCTGACCTTGAAGACGACTCGACTCCGGCGGCAGGCGGGGACACTGGCGCTGGTCGCCACCGCACTGCTGTCCGCCCAGGCCATGGCGGCCGAGCAGGGCCCGAGCCTGTTGCAGAACAAGTGCATGGGGTGCCATATCCCCGAGGGCAACGACAGCTACAGCCGTATCAGCCACCAGCGCAAGACCCCCGAAGGCTGGCTGATGAGCATCGCCCGCATGCAGGTGATGCACGGTTTGCAGATCAGCGACGACGACCGCCGCACCCTGGTCAAGTACCTGGCCGACAAGCAGGGCCTGGCCCCCAGCGAGACCGATGGCGTGCGCTACGCCATGGAGCGCAGGCTCAACACCGTCGAGCACTTCGACGATCAGCTCAGCCAGATGTGCGGGCGTTGCCACTCCGGTGCCCGGGTTGCCTTGCAGCGGCGCCCGGCCCAGGAATGGGAACATCTGGTCAACTTTCACCTCAGCCAGTGGCCGTCCCTCGAATACCAGGCCCAGGCCCGCGACCGCGACTGGCTGGACATCGCCCTCAAGCAGATGGTGCCGGACCTGGCCAAGCGCTTCCCCCTCGACAACCCGGCCTGGGCCGAATGGCTCAAGGCCCGGCCCAAGGCCGACGCGCTGGTGGGGCAGTGGGCGTTCAGTGGCCATATGCTCGCCAAGGGCGATGTGCGCGGGGTGATGAGTGTCAGCGCAGGCGAGGGCGACACCTTCAAGGTCGAGGTCAAGGGGGCTTATGCCGACGGCACGCCGTTCAACGGCAGCGGTTCGGCGATCCTCTACAACGGCTACGAGTGGCGCGGCAACGTCAAGGTCGGCGAGGCCAACCTGCGCCAGGTGTTCGCCGCCATCGACGGGCAGATGAAGGGCCGCATGTTCGAGGCCGAGCATGACGAGCGCGGCCTGGACTTCAACGCGGCCAAGGCTGGCCAAGGGCGTTTGCTGGCGGTGCAACCAGCCTTCATCAAGGCCGGCAGCGACAGCGAGATCACCCTGGTGGGCAGCGACCTGTCCGGCAAACCGGACCTGGGCGCGGGCGTGCAGGTGACCGAGGTGCTGGAGTCGACCCCGACGCTGATCCGGGTCAAGGCGCGTGCCGCCAAGGATGCCGCCGCCGGCCAGCGCGAGGTGTCGGTGGGCGCGCTCAAGGGCTTGCAGTTGGCGGTGTACGACAAGGTCGACGAGGTCAAGGTGGTGCCGGCGTTCTCCATCGCCCGCATCGGCGAAAACGGCGCCTCGGTGCCCAAGGTCCAGGGCCGTTTCGAGGCCGAGGCCTGGGGCAAGGACGCCAGCGGCCAGCCGCTGCGCATCGGCTACCTGCCAGCTACCTGGAAAGTCGAGCCGTTCAACGAACGGGCAGTCGAGGACGAAGACGTCAAGTTCGCCGGGCAGATGCAGGCCGACGGCGTGTTCGTGCCTGGCGGCGCCGGGCCCAACCCTGAACGCAAGATGATGACCAACAACGCCGGCAACCTGAAGGTGGTCGCCACCCTGGCGGACGGCGGGCAGACCGGCGAGGGCCACATGATCGTCACCGTGCAGCGCTGGAACAACCCGCCGCTGCCATGAGGGCAAGGGCGAAGCGCGTAAACACCTGACGAATCGATTATCGGGAGGTCGCCATGGGCGCACTACTGAACCTGGTCGAACGCAACCTGCACGAAGTGCAGGTGGACGCCGACCGCATGCTGTTCCATATCCCCAGCAGTTCGCTGTTCGCCACCGATGCGGTGACCGGCGGCATCATCGACACCCTGCGCCGCCAAGGCTGCTCTGCCGAGGAGCTGATGCAGCAGCTCGGCCAGCAGTTCGACGGGCAGGACATCCAGGAAACCCTGCGCGAGCTGATCGCCCTGGAAGTGGTCAGCGACGGCTCGCCGCTGACCCCGGAAATCGCCCTCAAGCAGGTCGAGCGCACGGCGCTCAACACCGTGGTGCTCAACGTCAACACCGGTTGCAACCTCAGCTGCACCTATTGCTACAAGGAAGACCTCGACAAGCCTTCGGCTGGCAAGAAGATGAGCGCCGCCACCGCCGAGGCCTCGGTGGAGATGCTGCTCAAGGAGTCGCCCGACGAAACCCGCTACAGCGTGGTGTTCTTCGGCGGCGAGCCGTTGTCCAACCGGCCGTTGATCGAGCACATGGTGGCGTACTGCGAGCGGCGTTTCGCCGAGGCCGGCAAACAGGTGGAGTTCATCATGACCACCAACGCCACGCTGCTCACCGAAGAGATCGTCGACTGGCTCAACGCCCACCGTTTCGGGCTGTCCATCAGCATCGACGGGCCCAAGACCGTGCACGACCGCAACCGCATCACCGTGGGCGGGCAGGGCACCTACGACGTGGTGCGGCGCAAGGCCGACATGCTGCTGTCGCGCTACGACAGCCGACCGGTGGGGGCCCGCGTGACCCTGACCCGTGGCATCACCGATGTAGAGACCATCTGGAACCACCTGTTCAACGAGATGGGCTTTGCCGAGGTGGGCTTCGCCCCGGTGACATCCGGTGACATGGCCGACTTCAACCTCACCGGCGAAGAGCTGGTGCAGGTGTTCGACAACATGAAGGCCCTTGGCCGGCGCTACCTGGAGGCAGCGTTGGAGCATCGCAACATCGGCTTCTCCAACCTGCACCAGTTGATCACCGACATCCACGAGGGCCACAAGAAGGCCCTGCCGTGCGGTGCCGGGCTGAAGATGCTGGCGGTCGACCACCAGGGCGAGCTGAACCTGTGCCACCGCTTCACCGGCTCCAGCCTGCCGACCTTCGGCAACGTGCACCAGGGCGTGAAGCAGGCGCAGCTCAACGACTTCCTGTCACAGCGCCTGGACCGCACCGGCACCGGCTGCGACAGCTGCCGCATCCGCAACCTGTGTTCCGGCGGCTGCTACCACGAAAGCTACGCCCGCTACGGCGACCCGCAGCACCCGACCTACCACTACTGCGAGCTGATGCGCGACTGGGTCGACTTCGGCATCGAGGTCTACAGCCGCATCATGGCCGCCAACCCGGCCTTCATCGATCGCTACATCACCCCCAGGAAGGCGCACTGACATGAAGCACCTCAAACCGCTGAACAACAAGGCGCGCATCCTTGAGCAGGCCGCCGCCGAGGACCGCGTCGAAGAAGTGCTGGCGATGAGCGCCGTGGCCGGCTGCACCGCCACCACCGACCCGGGTTGGGAAGTGGACGCCTTTGGTGGCGTCAGCTCGCTGTGCCAGCCGATGGAGGCCGACCTGTATGGCTGTTCCGACCCTTGCTGGTGGCCGGCCCAGGTGCCGGACATGATGAGCACCTACCAGGACTGGAACGCCCAGGCGACCAACTCCGCCGAAGACTGGCGCAACCTCGGCACCGTATTCCCGAAAGACAAATAGAACGACAAGGGGAAACCGCATGAAACCTGGATTCTGCGCGCAACTCGCGCTTACCGTCGCCGCCACGGCCTGCGCCTGGGCGGCCCAGGCCGACGACGCAGGCAAAGCCCTGCAGGCCGGCCACGAATACCTGATCGCCACCAACTACCCGAACAACCTGCATGTGGTCGAGGTGGCCAGCGACACCCTGTACAAGACCTGCCGCATGCCCGACTCGTTTGGCCCTGGCACGGCGATGATGGCGCCGGACAACCGCACCGCCTACGTGCTCAACAACCACTTTGCCGACATCTATGGCATCGACCTGGACAGCTGCAAGACCACCTTCCACGCCAACCTGTCCAGCGTGCCAGGCGAGGTGGGCAAGGCCATGTACTCCTTCGCCATCAGCCCCGACGGCAAGGAAGTCTATGCCACGGTCAACCCCAGCCAGCGCCTGAACGACCATTACGTGGTCAAGCCGCCGCGCCTGGAGGTGTTCCGCACCGGCGACGGGCTGGACGCCAAGCCGGTGCGCACCTTCCCGATGCCGCGCCAGGTGTACCTGATGCGCGCCGCTGACGACGGCAGCCTGTATGTGGCCGGGCCGGACATCTACAAGATGGACGTGAAGACCGGCAAGTACACCGTCGCCTTGCCGCTGCGCAACTGGAACCGCCCCGGCTACAGCGCACCCGACGTGCTGTACTTCTGGCCGCACCAGAGCGCGCGGCATGAGTTCTCGATGCTCTACACCATCGCCAAGTTCAAGGATGCCAAGCAGGATCCGGCCACCGCCGAGCCGCTGTACGGCTACCTGAGCATCGACCTGAAGACCGGCAAGGCCCACACCGAGGAGTTTGCCGAGTTGACCGAGTTGTATTTCACCGGCCTGCGCTCGCCGAAGGATGGCAACCAGATGTATGGCGTGCTCAATCGCCTGGCGCGCTACGACATCAAGCAGAAGAAACTGGTCAAGGCCGCGAATCTGGAACATACCTACTACTGTGTGACCTTCGACAAGGCGGGCGACAAGCTGTACCTGGGCGGCACCTTCAATGACCTGGCGGTGTTCGACCCGAATACCCTGGAGAAGGTGAAGAACATCAAGCTGCCAGGCGGTGATATGTCGACCACCACGCCGCAGGTGTTCGTCCGGTAACCCCATCGCGGGGCAAGCCCGCTCCCACGTGGTGAACTGCTCCGTGGGAGCGGGCTTGCCCCGCGATGGCGGTGGTTCAGGTAGACCAGAACAACAAGAGATACCCATGACCCAGCCAAGCTATTCCCAAGGCAACCCCGACAAACCCTTGCTCAACCACTGCATCGGCGATGCCTTCGACGCCACCGTCGCCTGCTTCCCCGACCGCGAGGCCCTGATCGTCCGCCACCAGCAGTTGCGCTACACCTGGCGGCAACTGGCCGAAGCGGTCGACCAGCACGCCCGGGCCCTCATGGCCCTTGGCGTGCAGGCCGGTGAACGCCTGGGCATCTGGGCGCCCAACTGCGCCGAGTGGTGCATCACCCAGTTCGCCAGCGCCAAGGTCGGCGCGATCCTGGTCAACATCAACCCGGCCTACCGCAGCAGCGAGCTGGACTACGCCCTGGGCCAGTCCGGCTGCCAGTGGGTGATCTGCGCCGATGCCTTCAAGACCTCCGATTACCACGCGATGCTGCTCGGGCTGGTGCCCGGCCTGGGCGATAGCCACCCCGGTGCCCTGGCCAGCGAGCGCTTGCCCGAGCTGCGTGGCGTGATCAGCCTGGCCAGCGCGCCGCCAGCAGGTTTCCTGGCGTGGCCGGCCCTGCAGGCCAGGGCCGGCGAGGTGACCTGCGAGCAACTGGCCGCCCGTCAGGCCAGCCTGCGCCCGAGCGACCCAATAAACATCCAGTACACCTCCGGCACCACCGGTTTCCCCAAGGGCGCCACCCTCAGCCACCACAACATCCTCAACAACGGCTACATGGTCGGCGAAAGCCTCGGCCTCACCGAGCACGACCGCCTGGTGGTGCCGGTGCCGCTGTACCACTGCTTCGGCATGGTCATGGCCAACCTTGGCTGCATGACCCACGGCAGCACGCTGATCTACCCCAACGACGCCTTCGACCCGCTGCTGACCCTGCAGGCCGTGGCCGAAGAGCGCGCCACCGCGTTGTACGGCGTGCCGACCATGTTCATCGCCGAGCTGGACCACCCGCGCCGGGGCGAGTTCGACCTGTCCAGCCTGCGCACCGGGATCATGGCCGGCGCCACCTGCCCGATCGAGGTGATGCGCCGGGTGATCGGCGAGATGCACATGGGTGAAGTGCAGATTGCCTACGGCATGACCGAGACCAGCCCGGTGTCGCTGCAGACCGGCGCCGATGATGATCTTGAGCGCCGGGTGACCAGTGTCGGCCGCACCCAGCCACGGCTGGAGAACAAGATTGTCGACAGTGAGGGCGACACACTGCCGCGCGGCGAGATCGGCGAGCTGTGCACCCGTGGCTACAGCGTGATGCTCGGCTACTGGAACAACCCCAAGGCCAGCGCCGAAAGCATTGATGGCGAGGGCTGGATGCACACAGGCGACCTGGCGGTGATGGACGAGCAGGGCTATGTGCGTATCGTCGGGCGCAGCAAGGACATGATCATCAGGGGGGGCGAGAACATCTATCCGCGGGAGCTGGAGGAGTTCTTCTTTACTCACCCGGCGGTGGCTGATGTGCAGGTGATCGGTGTTCCGTGCAGCAAATATGGCGAGGAGATCGTGGCCTGGGTTCGTTTCCACCCGGGGCACAGTGCCAGCGAGGAGGAACTGCGTGAGTGGGCGAGGGCGCGGATTGCACACTTCAAGGTGCCGAGGCACTTCCGATTTGTTGATGAGTTTCCGATGACTGTGACGGGGAAGGTGCAGAAGTTCAGGATGCGCGAGATCAGTATCGGGGAACTGTCTGGGCGTTGAGCATTGCTTTCATTGGCCTCTTCGCGGGTAAATCGCACCGGCGCACCGCCGCTCCCACAGGTACAGCGCCGCCCTCTGTGGGAGCGGGTTTACCCGCGAAGAGGCCGGCACTGGCAGTCGCGATGATTCAGTCCTGCAGCAATTCCGGGCTGTTGAAGTTGCTCAGCCGCTGATCATCCTGCGCACACTCCAGCCTCTGCACAGTCTCAACCAACAGCGCCTTCTGCAAACTCCGCTCACCCACCGCCCACGCCTGCTCCAGCCCCGCCAGCACCCGCCGCGGCAGCACACTGAACATCGGCTGCCAATACCCCCCCTGACGGACCATCGCCGCACTGTCGTGCGCGACAGCCAGTTTCAGCAGGTCCTCTATCAGCACCTGATCAACCAAAGGCGCATCGCACGCCAGCAGCACCACCCATTCATGCCTGGCGACCTTCAACCCGGCAATCACCCCAGCCAGCGGCCCAGGGAAGTCGACCTCGGCATCGCCAACCAGTTGGTCGGCATAGGGCCGATACAGCGCCTGGTTGCGATTGCAGGAAATCACCACATCGTCGGACAACCCTCGCACCACCCGCTGCACATGGGCCACCAGCGGCTCGCCGCGCCATGGCACCAGGCCTTTGTCACGGCCGCCCATGCGCTGGCCGCGGCCGCCGGCGAGGATGAGGATCGAGCAGGGGGGCAGGGCAGTGGGCATGAAAAAGGGTTCCGGGCAGTCAATGCCGGGAACCCTCTCATTCAACGCAGGGGCTTGTCCAGTCAGCTTTCGCTGGCCACTGGCGTGCCTTCCCTGGCCCGGTCACGCCCGGCCAGGCGCATCACCACCACGAAGAACACCGGCACGAACACCACGGCGAACGTGGCGCTGAGCATGCCGCCGATCACCCCGGTACCGATCGCCTGCTGGCTGGCCGAGCTGGCGCCGCTGGCGATGGCCAATGGCACCACGCCGAGGATGAATGCCAACGAGGTCATCACGATCGGCCGCAGGCGCAGGCGGGCGGCCTGGATCGCGGCCTGGCTGGCATCGACGCCCTGGTCGACCAGTTCCTTGGCGAACTCGATGATCAGGATGGCGTTCTTCGCCGACAGGCCGATCAGGGTAATCAGGCCGACCTTGAAGAACACGTCGTTGGGCAACCCGCGCAGGGTCACAGCCAATACCGCGCCAAGCACGCCCAGCGGCACCACCAGCAGCACCGCGGTGGGGATCGACCAGCTTTCGTACAGCGCCGCCAGGCACAGGAACACCACCAGCAGCGACAGCGCCATCAGCAGCGGTGCCTGGCTGCCGGACAGCCGCTCCTGCAGCGACAGGCCGGTCCACTCCAGGCCGGCGCCGGCAGGCAGCTGCGCCACCAGGCGCTCGATCTCGGCCATGGCTTCGCCCGAGCTGTAGCCGGGCGCCGGTTCGCCGGAGATCGACACCGCCGGGTAGCCGTTGTAGCGGGTCAGCTGCACCGGGCCGCTCTGCCAGTGGGCGGTGACGAAGGCGCCCAAGGGCACCATCTTGTCGCTGTTGTTGCGCACATGGATCTTGAGCAGGTCCTCGACCTGGCTGCGCTGGTCGCCTTCGGCCTGCACCACCACCCGCTGCATGCGGCCCTGGTTGGGGAAGTCGTTGACGTAGTTGGAGCCCACCGCGGTGTTGAGCACCTCGCCGATGGCGGCGAACGACACACCCAGCGCATTGGCCTGGCGGCGGTCCACTTCCAGCGCCACCTGCGGGCTTTCGGCCAGCGAGGCTTCGCGCACGTTGACCAGCAGCTTGCTCTTGCGCGCCTGCTCCAGCAGCTGGTCGCGGGCCTGCATCAGTTCGCTGTAGCCCATGCCGCCCCGGTCCTGCAGGCGGAACTCGAAGCCGCTCGACTCACCCAGGCCGTCGACTGGTGGCGGCAGCACCGAGTAGGCGATGGCGTCCTTGAGCTGGGTGAAGGCCATGGTCGCGCGGTCGGCGATGGACTGCGCACTGTCGTCGCTGCCGCGCTCGGACCAGTCCTTGAGCGTGGTGAAGGCCAGCGCCGCGTTCTGCCCGCTACCGGAGAAACTGAAGCCCAGGATCAGCGTGGTGTTGGCCACGCCCGGCTCTTCGGCGTTGTGCGCCTCGATCTGCCGCGCCACTTCGATGGTGCGGGCCTGGCTGGCGCCCGGCGGCAGCTGGATATCGGTGATGGTGTAGCCCTGGTCTTCGGTGGGCAGGAACGCACTGGGCAACTGGCTGAAGCCATACACCAGCACCCCCACCAGCGCGGCATACACCAGCAGGTAGCGGCCGCTGCGCGCCAGGGCGTGGGTGACCCAGCGCTGGTAGCCGTTGCTCATGCCCTCGAAGCGGCGGTTGAACCAGCCGAAGAAGCCTTTGCGCTCGTGGTGCTCGCCCTTGGCGATCGGCTTGAGCAGGGTGGCGCACAGCGCCGGGGTGAGGCTCAGGGCGAGGAACGCCGAGAACAGGATCGACACCGCCATCGACACCGAGAACTGCTGGTAGATGACCCCCACCGAGCCTTTCATGAAGGCCATCGGCAGGAACACCGCCACCAGCACCAGGGTGATGCCGACGATGGCGCCGCTGATCTGGCCCATGGCCTTGCGCGTGGCCTCTTTGGGCGGCAGGCCTTCCTCGGCCATGATCCGCTCGACGTTTTCCACCACCACGATGGCGTCGTCCACCAGGATGCCGATGGCCAGCACCATGCCGAACAGGGTCAGCACGTTGACCGAGAAGCCCAGGGCGTTCATCACCGCGAAGGTGCCCATCAGTGCCACCGGCACCACCAGCGTCGGGATCAGGGTGTAACGGAAGTTCTGCAGGAACAGGAACATCACCGCGAACACCAGCACCATGGCCTCGACCAGGGTGTTGATCACTTGCTTGATCGACACTTTGACGAACGGCGAGGTGTCGTAGGGGATGTCGTATTTCACCCCGGCCGGGAAGTAGCGCGACAGCTCATCGAGCTTGTGCTTGACCAGGGTGGCGGTTTCCATGGCGTTGGCGCCTGGCGCCAGCTTGACGCTGAAGGCGCTGGTGGCCTTGCCATTGAGGCGGGTGCCGTACTGGTATTCCTGGGCGCCGATCTCGACCCGGGCGACATCGCCGACGGTCACCGCCGAGCCATCGCGGTTGGCCCGCAGCACAATGGCGGCGAACTCTTCGGGCGTGCTCAGCTGGCCCTTGACCAGCACGTTGGCGGTGATTTCCTGGGTCGGCCGGGTGGGCAGGTCGCCGATACTGCCCGGCGCCACCTGGGCGTTCTGCGCGGCAATGGCCTCGGCCACATCGTTGGGCGTAAGGCTGAAACCGACCAGCTTGGCCGGGTCGATCCAGATCCGCATGGCCCGTTCCGAGCCATACAGTTGCGCCTTGCCCACGCCCTTGACCCGGCGAATCTCGTTCATCACGTTGCGCGCGAGGATATCCGACAGGGCGATCTCGTCGAGGCTGCCGTCCTCGGAGGTGAGGGTGGCCAGCAGCAGGAAGCCGGTGGACACCTTTTCCACCTGCAGGCCCTGCTGGGTGACCGGGCGCGGCAGGCGCGACTCGATCACCTTGAGGCGGTTCTGTACGTCCACCTGGGCCAGGTCCGGGTTGGTACCGGGCTGGAAACTGGCAGTGATGGTGGCGCTGCCCAGGCTGCTTTGCGAGGCGAAATACAACAGGTTGTCGGCGCCATTGAGCTCCTGCTCGATGATGCTGACCACGCTTTCGTCCATGGTCGCCGCCGAGGCGCCCGGGTACACGGCGTAGATTTCCACCTGCGGCGGCGCCACGTCGGGGTACTGGGCCACCGGCAACTGCGGCAGGGCCAGGCCGCCGAGCAGCAGGATGAACAGCGCGACCACCCAGGCGAAGACCGGGCGGTCAATGAAGAACTGCGGCATGGATCAGGCCCTCACTGGCCGTTGTGCTGGACGATGGGGAGTGCGTCCGGTTGTTCGTCGACCTGCACCTGGTCACCGGCCTTGACGTGCTGCAGGCCCTCGACCACGACGCGTTCGCCCGGCTTGAGGCCGTCGTTGACGATCCAGCGGTCGCCCTGGGCGCTGCCCAGCTGTATCTGGCGCTCGCTGATACGGTCCTGCTGGTCGACCACCAGCACCTTGGGTACGCCGGCGCTGTCGCGCAGGATTGCCCGTTGCGGCACGCTGATGCCCTGGGGTTGCACGGCCTGGTCCAGGCGCACGCGCACGTAGCTGCCGGGCAACAGGTCGAGGTCGGGGTTGGGGAACTCGCTGCGCAGGGTGATCTGGTTGGTGCTCGGGTCGACGCTGAGGTCGGAGAACAGCAGCTTGCCGGGCAGCGGGTAGGCGCTGCCATCGTCCTGGATCAAGGTGGCCTTGACCTGGCCCTGGCCGACCTGTTGCAGCTCGCCGGCCCGCAGCGCGCGGCGCAGGGCGTTGAGCTCGCGGGTCGACTGGGTGACGTCGGCGTGGATCGGGTTCAACTGCTGGATGGTCGCCAGTGGCGTGGTCTCGTTCTGGCCGACCAGCGCACCTTCGGTCACCAGTGCCCGGCCGATGCGCCCGGAGATCGGCGCGGTGACGGTGGCATAGCCGAGGTTCAAGCGGGCGCGCTCGAGGGCGGCCTTGGCCTCGGCCACCGCGGCGTCGGCCTGCAGGAAGCTGGCGCGGGCATTGTCGTACTCCTGGCGGCTGACCGCCTTGTCGTCGACCAGCTGGCGATAGCGCTGCTCTTGCAGGCGGGCCTGGTAAACCGTGGCCTCGGCCTTGGCCAGGGTGGCGCGGGCGCTGTCCAGGTCGGCCTTGAACGGCGTCGGGTCGATCAGGAACAAGACATCGCCCTGCTTGACGTCGCTGCCTTCGCGGTACACCCGCTTGAGCACCACCCCGGCGACCCGGGCGCGGACCTCGGCGGTGCGCGGGGCGAGGATGCGTCCGCTGAGTTCGCTGCTGATGGCCAGCGCCTGCAACTGCAGGGTTTCGACCCGCACCTGCGACACGGGCGCCTGTTCGGCCTGTTCGGCAGCGTCATCGCAGCCGGCAAGCGCGAGGGTTAACAGCGCCAATAGCGCCAAGGGGCGCAGGCGCGGAGTGCTCAGAATGGACATACGGATCTTCCAGGGTTGATCGGGCCTATGCTAAGGCAAGCGTTCGCGGGGGCGCTGTTAAGCTCTGTAGGGGGTATGTGAAAAAGTGTGAAGCAGCGGCGGCACCCGGCGCAGGATTCGATATCCTGCCTCCCTTCACTCCTTCGTCAAAGCCCTTTATGCCGAACCTTCTCCTGGTCGAGGACGACAGCGCACTGTCCGAGCTGATCGCCAGCTACCTGCAACGCAACGACTTCCATGTCCGGGTGATCGCCCGTGGCGACCATGTGCTGGATGCGTTCCGCCAGCTCAAGCCGGACCTGGTGATCCTCGACCTGATGCTGCCGGGCCTCGACGGCCTGCAGGTGTGCCGCCTGCTGCGCCAGGAGTCGCAGAGCCTGCCGATCCTCATGCTGACCGCCCGCGACGACAGCCACGACCAGGTGCTGGGCCTGGAGATGGGCGCCGACGACTACGTGACCAAACCCTGCGAGCCCCGTGTGCTGCTGGCCCGGGTGCGCACCCTGCTGCGCCGCAGCGGCATCCACGAACCACGCCTGGACAGTGAGCAGATCCTCATCGGTGGCCTGCACATCGACCTGGCCGAGCGCACGGTGAGCTGGCGCGGCGAAGAGGTGGAGCTGTCCAGCGGCGAGTACAACCTGCTGGTGGTGCTGGCGCGCAACGCCGGCGAGGTGCTCAGCCGCGACCGCATCCTGCAGCAGCTGCGCGGCATCGAATTCAACGGCACCGACCGTTCGGTGGACGTGGCCATCTCCAAGCTGCGCCGCAAGTTCGACGACAGCGCAGGCGAGGCGCGCAAGATCAAGACCGTGTGGGGCAAGGGCTACCTGTTCAGCCGCGTCGAGTGGGAGTACTGATACGCCATGCTGAAGATCCTGGTGCGCCTGTACCTGGTGATCATCGTCGCCTATGCCGGTGCCTTGCTGCTGATCCCCGATGCCATCGTCGGCGCTTTCCATGGGCGCTTCATGGCCTACAACCTGGACCAGACCAAGGGCGTGCAGTCGTTGATCGCGCGCCAGTTCCAGCAGGCGCCGCGGGAGCAGTGGCCCGCGATTGAGAAGGAACTGGCCGAAGCCTTCGCGCCGCTTGAGGTGCAGTTGCTGGCCATGGACAAGGCCGACCTCGACCTCGAAGAGCGCACGCGCCTGGAGCAAGGGCTGCACGCTGTGCGTATCGCCGACTGGGGGTACTACGAAACGGTGCTGGCGCCGCTCGACAAGCAGTGGCTGGTGCGCCTGCATTCACCCCCCGACCCGTTCGATATCAACGTGCTGTCGTGGGGTGTCACCGTGCTGATCGGGGCCGCCATGCTGGGGTGCCTGCTGCTGTGGGTGTGGCCGCACTGGCGCGACCTGGAGCGGTTCAAGGAAACCGCGAGGCGCCTGGGCCAGGGCGATCTGGCCGAGCGCACACACATCCCGCCGCGTTCGAACATCGGCGAGCTGGCCGGGGTGTTCGACACCATGGCCGGCGACCTGGAACGCCACGTCAACCAGCAGCGCGAGCTACTCAATGCCGTGTCCCATGAGCTGCGCACGCCGCTGACCCGGCTGGACTTCGGCCTGGTGCTGCTGTTCGACGAAGTGCCACCCGCCTGCCGCAAGCGCCTGCTGGAGCTGGTCGGCCATGTGCGTGAGCTGGATGAGCTGGTACTGGAGCTGCTGTCGTACAGCCGCCTGGAGAATGCCAACCAGGCCCGCGAGCGGGTCGAGGTATCGCTGCTCGAGCTGGTCGACAGCGTGCTCGGCAGTTTTGCCGAAGAACTCGATGGCCGGGGTATCCAGTGGGAAGTACGCAGCGAGGGCGACTTGCCGCGCTTCGTGCTCGACCCAAGGCTGACCGCCCGCGCGGTGCAGAACCTGGTGCGCAATGCCATGCGCTATTGCGACGAGAGCCTGCTGCTGCGCCTGCGCCTGGAAGACGACGGCGCCTGCCTGCTGACGGTGGAAGACGACGGCATCGGTATCCCGGTGGAGGAGCGCGAGCGGATCTTCCAGCCGTTCTACCGCCTGGACCGTAGCCGGGATCGCAATACCGGCGGGTTCGGCCTGGGGCTGGCGATCAGTCGGCGAGCCATCGAGGGGCAGGGCGGGACCTTGACCGTGGCGCAGTCGGCGTTGGGTGGGGCGCAGTTCAGGATTCGCCTGCCAGCGGGGTGATGCTGCTCATCGCGGGGCAAGCCCGCTCCCACAGGCAGAGTGCAGGTCTTGAGTTCGGCGCGGTCAGGTGGGAGCGGGCTTGCCCCGCGATGGCAGTTCAGGTTGCCACCAACTGTCGTGTCCACAACACGAACCGATCCTTGCCGCTGTGCTTGGCCGCATACAACGCCTGGTCCGCGCGGATCAGCGCCAGGTTCAAGGTGTCGCCACGGTCTACCCGCGCCAGGCCGATGCTGATGGTCACCGCGTGCTCGCCGACATCCTCACGCACCCGCCGGCACAACGCGCCGACCTGCTGCTCGGCGCCTTGCTCGTCCAGCCCCTGGAAAAAAATGGCGAACTCCTCGCCACCCAGCCGGGCAATCTCGTAACCCGTCATGGCGGCCCGAATATGCGCGGCCACGCGTTTGAGTACCTCGTCACCGATGTCATGGCCGAAGCGGTCGTTGACCTGCTTGAAGTTGTCGATATCGATCATCGCCAGGTATTGCCCCGGTGCGGCCAGTTGCAACTGGCGCTCGGCCTTGGCCATGAACGAGCGGCGGTTGGGGATTTCGGTCAGGGCATCGATGTAGGCCTGCTCCAGCAGCACCTTGGTCAGGTAGAAGTTGTGCAGCTTGGCCTGGCGCAGGCGCAGGTAGCTGTAGATCACCAGGCCGCTGAGGAACACCGCATAGCTGAGCAGCAGGGCGCCTTCGAGCGCGAAGGGCTCGACCCGGGTGTGGTGGAAGGGGTTGAGCACCACCCAGGCGATGGCCATGGCGCAGAAGAACGACCAGCGCCGTACCGGCAGCACCGACACGGTGTACAGCACGGTCGAGACGGTCAGCACCAGCCACACCGGGCGCACGGTGATGGGTACGCCTTCGATGACCAGGCGCAGCCCGAGGGTGATCACCGCCATGAACAGCAGGTTGAGCACATCGAAGTGCTGGCTGCGGCGGGTAAAGCCCAGCACCACCGTGAGGCAGCCGAGCACGGCCAGGAAAATCGCCGAGCGCCAGGTCAGGCCCTGGTCGCCCAGGTAGCTGACGATCAGGTCGAACACCACCCAGATGCAGATGCCGACGCAGAAGATCAGCAGGCAGAAGCGGCGCATGGCCTCGAATTCGTGCTGGCGGAACTCGGCGCGCAGGGCGGCCGGGGCGACCTGCTGGCGGATGTGGGCTTCGAGGGTTTTGTACATGTTCAGGGTTGCCTGCAGCTGATGTTTTGTTGTCTCGGGCCTATCGCGGGGCAAGCCCGCTCCCACGGAGCCCCGTGAAGGCACTCACTCCAAATGGCAGGGTTCAATCTTGCGACAGCACACCTTTTGCCCAAGGCCGGTAACGCAAGGCAAACACCGCTTCGGTATGGCATCCCCCGGTCAACATCGGCTGCGCGGGCTCGGCGCGAAACGCTTGCCCTGGCGCACTGACCTGGCGAAAGGCTTCGCGAACGATCCCCACCCGGCACGGCAGCGCCTGTTCGTAAGCCTGGCGCACCAGTGGTGGCAAACGCCCGGTACCGACGCCGTCCTGCCACCAGACACTCAGCCCAAGGCTGGCGAGCTCGTCGAGCCAAGCGCCGTTGACCCCTGGCGAGAGCTGCCCGGCGCTGAACGTACTGATATGCAGCGGCTTGTCCAGTTGGCGGTTGAAAGCCTGAAGTTGTGTTTGCAGCGCTTGCCGACGCTCGGGGTCGCGAAAGTGCAGATCGTCCAGTTCCATGGGCAGGTACCAGCCGGCTACCGGCAGTTGCCAGCTGTCGCGCAGGTGCTGATAGTGGCTCAGCGAGCGGCCCAGCTGAGCCTTGAAGTAGTTGTTCAGGCCTTCACCATCCAGTTGCTCCAGCCGCTGGTAGTAGGCCGGGTCCATGTACAGCCCCAGCACCAGCTCCAGCCCTTGGGCACGGGCTTCACGCAGGCTGGCGGCGAGCCAGCCGTCGCTGCCGCCGAAATCGCTGTCGCCATAGGCGCTCCACTGCACGATCAAGGTCTTGCCGCCTTGGGCCACGGTGGCGTGCCATAGCTGCTGCCATTGGGCTGGGGTGACCGTGGCATCGCGGTTGAGCGGCTGGTAGAACAGGCGCTGGTCGGCCTGCGCGGGCAGGCACAGGGCAAGCAGGCAAGCCAGCATCAGCGTACGCATCAGAAGTTCATCTCCACACCCAGCAGTACACCGTTGGCCCGCTCGTAGAGGTTGCCGCCCAGCGACTGCTGGTACTCGGCACGCACCTTGAGGGAGCCGCGATAGGCGTTGTAACGGTCGTCGTCGAACCACCACTGCCAGCGCACGCCCACGCCCGTGCGGGCATCCTGGCGCCAGTCGTTGCTTGGGTCCTGGCTGGAAAACTCGAGGAAGCCGTAGGGCATGATCGTCTGCGGCGAGTCACCGCGCAGCTTCCAGGCATGCCCTTGCTGGAAGCGCGACAGCCAGGCATGGTCGCCGGCGCGGGTCCACCAGGCAGCGTCGAGGTAGAGGAAGCGCTCGTCCCAGTCGTCCTCGTCGATGCGCCAGTCGTTGCGGTAGCGGCCCTGGTCGAGGAGCGACGCCGTGGCCCGCAGCAGCAGGTCGTTGCTCGATTCGGCGTGGTGACGCAGGTCGCCCCAGTTGCCGCCGACCTTGGCCGGGCTGAGCAGCTCGCCCAGGCTCAGGCCGCTGTAGTGGTCGTTGTCGATCTGGCGTTGGTGGTACAGCTCGGCGTACAGGTTGAGATTGGCCTGGCCCAGCGGCTTGTAGCGCAGGCCCACGCCGGTGCCCATGCTTTGCGCGTAGTCAGTGCGGCTCTGGCCGCCGAACAGCACCCGGCCATACACCGACAGCGTGCTGCCGTTGCGGCTGGGCTCTTCGCCCAGGGCGTGGTCCCACATGGCCAGCTGGACGTTCTGCGATTGGGCACGGCGCGAGCTGCCGCTGCGCTCGCCGGTATCGAGGAACTTGTCGTTGGTCGAGGTGCCGGCCGGCGACCAAGTGCTGGCCAGGGTGATGCTGTCACGCCGTGACAGGGTCTCGTGGGCGCGGCGCTGGCGGTATTTGCGTGCCTCCAGGCTGCCGAACTCGTCGTCGCCGTCGACCAGGTTCTGCTCCACGTCCAGTACCCGACGCAGCTCGCGGCGGGCGGCGGCGCTGTTTTCGGCTTCGTCGTAGCGCAGGGCCAGGGTTTCGCCGAGGCGGTAGTCCTCGGGGAAGTCGCGGGTGGCCTGCTCCAGGTAAGGAATCGACTGGCGGCGCTGCTGCGGGTCGGGCGAGCCGGCCAGGCGCATGCCGTAGTCGGCGCGGTAGCGAGGCTGGTTGGGTGCCAGGCGCACCGCTTCGGCGAGCCATGCGGTGCTCTGGGCGCTATCACCGGCCTGCTGGGCGGTGCCGGCGGCGGCATAGTAGTGGTCGGCGCGCGGCGCGTGGCGCAGGGCTTCGTGTTGGTACGCCAGCGCTTGTGCGGTATCGCCCTGGCGCTGGGCGATGGCGGCACCCAGTGCCCAGTCGTCGGCGCTGTTGTGCGCTGCGGCGTCCCAATGGCGGCGTGCGGCGTTGGCGTCGCCGGCATTCAAGGCGCTGCGTGCGGCGGTTAGGCGGGCGTTGTCGGTCCAGGCACTGGCCGGCAGGCTGTTCCAGATTGCCAGGGCCGCCTGGGAATCCCCCGAGGCCTCCAGGGCGTAGGCCAGGGGCAGCCGGCTGCCGGTGTCGCCCAGGCGCTCGGCGGCCTGGTAGTAGACCACCGCTTCGCCGGGCCGATCGGGCATGGCACAGCGGCCCAGAGCGCGGTATTGGCCGGCCTCACTCGGGTTGGTCGGGATCGCCCGGCGCACGGCATCGCAGTGGCCGTTCTCGGCCAGGCGGCCGAGCAGTTGCGCGCGGGTGACGGCATCCACCCGTGGCACCAGGGCAAGAATGCGCTGGCTGTTCAGCGGGCCGTCGTTGCGGGCATAGAGGTTGCCCAGGCGTTGCAGCAGCGAGGGCGTGAGGCGGCCCTGACGGCGGTCGTAGGCCTGCTCGAGCAGTTGTCGGGCGCGTTCGGTCTGGCCTTGTTGCAGCCACATGAAACTGGCCTGCTCCAGCGCGGCAAGGTCGCCGGTCTGGCGGTAACGCTGCTCCCATTGCGCAGGCGTGTGGGGTTGCGGTGGGCGAGGCGGGTCGCCGTACAGGCGCTGCTTGAGGATGGCGTAAGCGCGTTCATTGTCGTTGGCCTGGCATTGGCCCAGCTGCTCGCGGGCCAGCGCCGGGTCCTTGCGCGACAGCCAATCGACGGTCTCCAGGCACGGGCGCTGCAATTGGTTGCTCAGGCTGCGCACCAGTGCGGCGTCGTTGCCAGCGCGGGCCAGCTCCCACAATTGCTGGCGCTGTTCAGGCTGCTGCAGTTGTTCGGCGGGCAGGCTCTGCAACCAGCGCTGGGCTTGCTGGTTGTGGCCCATGGCGATGGCACGTTCGGCCATGGCCAGGCGCGCCTGGGTGGCGGCCTGGGGGGATGGGGCGCTGGCCAGCAGGGCGGTCAGGCCCTGTTCGTCGACCTGCTGGATATAGGCGTTGGCCAGGCGCTGCCAGTCTGCCGGCGGCAACTGGCCCTTGGCGGCCAAGGGTTGCAGCTGCTCGATGGTTTCGCCCCAGTTGCGCAACTGTTCGGCGAACGTGCCCCGGGCCAGGCGCAGCACTTTGCTGTCGTCCCGTGGCGGCAACTGGTTGAGCCAGTCCAGGGCGCGGCGCGCACCGCCGAACTTGGCCAGGCTCAGGCTGTAGGCCTGCCACAGGCGGATGCGTTGATTGGTGTTGCTGCTGGCCAACCAGCCTTCCACCTCACTGGCGGGCGGTGGGTCCTGTTCGATCCAGGTCAGGCGCAGCTCGAGCAGGGCGTCGGCATGTTCGGGGTTGTCGTCGAGGTCATCGGCGATGGCCTCGGCCTCCTTGTAGCGGCGTTGGTGGGCAAGGGCTTCGGCGAGCAGGGCGCGGGCTTCGTTGTTGTTCGGCACGCGCTTGAGCACGTGGCGGGTCAGCCGCTCGACCTCGGCCCAGTTGTCCCGTTGCGCCTCACGGTAGCCACGTTCCATGAACGGGTAGCTGGTGAACCGCTGGAAGTCGCTCATCGGCGCCGTTGGCGCGGCCAGGGCGCAAGTGCACAGCATCAGGCTGGCCATACTCAGGGAAAAGCGCGGCGTCATGCCACCTCCCGGGTCAGTTCATAGGCGGCCTGCTGCTCGCTGGCCTGTTCGTCGAGCGCCTGCTGCAACACGGCCTCGGTGATGATCCCGCGTTCGATCAAATGTTCGCCAAGGCTCTGCCGTTCGGGATCGAAGTCGATCAGTGCCTGGTTGAACAGGGTGGTCGGGACCATGCCGCGTACTTGCAGCAGGGTGCCGAGCATGACCTGGTGGGTGCAGACGTTTTCCATCAGCTCGGCATCGTCCTGGTGGCGCTCCAGCACCTTGAGCATCTGCCGGGTCTCGGGCTGCTGCCAGGGGCTCGGGTAGTGGTAGCGCAGGCCGAGCGTGACCCGGCCCTGGGGGGCCAGGCGGGCACGCACCGGGCGCTTGAGCTGGCGGCTGATCACCCCCAGCGAGACCTGGCTGACCGGGCTTTCGCTGGCCAGCACCAGGGTGTCGCCGTCTTCCTCCACCGGTAACACGCCGTAGTGGGTGGCGAGCTTGCGCGGCAGCTTGTCGATCAGTTGCCGCTCGATCTTGAAGGGGTTGAGGGGCGCCCACGGCAGGTCGAGCTGCTCGGCCAGGGTCTGGACCAACTGTTCGCTGGTCAGCCAGCCGCGCAACAACAGCTCACGGCCCAGGCGCCGGCGCACCGGGCTGGTAATCGCCTGCTCCAACTGCTGTTCGGTGATCAGGCCCTTTTCCATCAGGCGATGCCCCAGTGGCGTGCGCGCCGGGGTGGCGAGGGCAGGGAACTCATGGGTGGTCTTGTCCCAGGCCACCCGTCGTGAGTCGCCCATCTCCATCACCTGGCGCAGGGCGCGCAGGTTGGCGAAGAAATTGACGAAGTTGCTCCACATCATGCGCGGCGCCGACAGCAGCCCCTCGAAGATGCCGTAGTAGCGGGTGACGAACCAGAACCGCTGGAACAGCCGGTTGACCAGCAGCAGGCCATTGAGCCAAAGCAGCAGGCTGAGCAGCTTGCTGTCGCTGAGGATCGACATGAAACGCCACGACTCCGGCGCGATCACCGTGACCAGCCACATGGCCAGCAGTACCAGCAACAACAGGTTGACCAGGAAACTCAGCAGGTAGGCGAACAGGCCACGGCGATCGCGCCAGAGGAAGTAGTTGAGTGCGCCGGTGCGGCTCCAGCCGAGGTTGCTGGTGCCCTGGAACACGATGCCGACGATCCACCGCGACTTCTGCCGGATGGCGTGCTGCCAGTCGCGGGGGAAGTGCTCGCGCACGCAGATCACCTGGGCGAACGCGCGGCTCATGCCGGGGCGCCACTCCTGTTTGAGGGCCAGGGCCGGGTCGGTGATGGAGTAGCGGGCGAAGATGCACTTCATGCCCTTTTGCTTGAGCCTGAAACCGATGTCGTAGTCCTCGGTCAGCGATTGCACGTCGAAGGCGATGCCGTCGCCGTCCTCGAGCAGGGCGCTGATCGCCCGGCGGCTGAAGCAGGTACCCACGCCGGCGCTGGGCACCTGGCCGGTGAGCGCCTCGCGCACGATCACGTCCTTGCCGTGGTTTTCGGCGAACTCGTCGACATAGTGCCCGGCGGTGAAGCCTTTCCATTCCGGGGCGTAGGGGTACACCGGGATCTGGATCATGTCCTTGTTCGGCAGCAGGTAGTTGAACAGGCGCAGTTCCATGGGCGAGATGACGTCTTCGGCGTCATGCAGGATGAAGCCGGCGAACTCGATGCGTGCGTCCTGCTGGAAGCGCAGGATGGCGTCGATGATGTTGTTCAGGCAGTCGGCCTTGCTGGTGGGGCCGGGGCGGGCGCAGACCACCTTGTGCACGTTGGGGTAGTGCAGGCACACGGCATCGACGTCGGCCTGGGTTTGCGGGTCGTTGGGGTAGGTGCCGACGAAGATCTGGTAGTTCTCGTAGTCGATGGTCGACGCCGCCAGGCGGGCCATCTCGCCGACCACGCCGACTTCGTTCCAGGCCGGGACCATGATCGCCAGGGGTTTTTCCGGCACCTCGAACAGGCGTTTCTCGTCGGCCTTGTCGTGCTTGTCGTAGATGCGAAAGCGCCGGATCAGCGTACGGCCCCAGTAGCACAGATCGATGAACAGGTCGTCCAGGCCGAGCAGGAACATCAGCGAGGCCAGGATGATGGCAACGATCTTCAGGCCGAACAGTACGTAGGTGAGGAAGTCGACGAAGGCCAGGCTCATGCGTTGGCCCGTGCGGCATGTTGTTCGGCGAACCAGCGGCTCAGGCGCTCGGCGATGCGCTCGCTGGCATGGCCGTCACCGAACGGGGTGTAGACCCGGGCCATGCGCGCGTAGGCGTCGGGGTCGTCGAGCAGTTGGCTGGTTTCGTGGACGATGCGTTCGGTCAGGGTGCCAACCAGCTTCACCGTGCCGCCCTTGAGTACGGCGGGGCGCTCGGTGACCTTGCGCAGGACCAGCACTGGCTTGCCCAGGGCGGGGGCCTCTTCCTGCACGCCGCCGGAGTCGGTGAGGATCAGGTGGGCACGGTTCATCAGCCAGACGAAGTGCGGATAGTCCTGGGGGGCGACCAGGTGGATGTTGTCGCGACCGGACAGCACGCTGTACACGGCGTGCTGCACCTGCGGGTTGAGGTGCACCGGGTAGAGGAACTGAACGTCCGGGTAGCGCAGGGCGAGTTCGGCCAGGGCCAGGCAGATGCGCTCGAAACCGCTGCCGAAGTTTTCCCGACGATGGCCAGTGATCAGCACCATGCGCTGGTCATCGCGCAGCACGTTCAGCGGCGACTCGGCGGCGGGCCGCCAGTTTTCGCGCTGCAGTTTGTCGCGCATCCACAGCAGGGCGTCGATCACCGTGTTGCCGGTGACCTCGATGTGCTCGGGCGGCACGCCCTCACGGATCAGGTTGGCGTCGGAGTCGCGGGTGGGAGTGAAGTGCAGGTCGGCGAGCACCCCGGTCAGGCGCCGGTTGGCTTCCTCGGGCCAGGGTTGCTGCAGGTTGCCGGTGCGCAGGCCGGCCTCGACGTGACCGATGGGAATGTGCCGGTGGAAGGCGGCCAGGGAGGCGATGAAACTGGTGGTGGTGTCGCCGTGCACCAGCACGATGTCGGGCCTGGTCTGTTCATAGGCCCTGTCGAGCTTGTCCAGCAGGTCGCGGGCCAGGCCGTTGAGGGTCTGGTTCTGGGTCATCACCTTGAGGTCCTGGTCGACCCGCAGGCCAAAGGCGGTGAGCACTTGTTCGAGCATCTCGCGGTGCTGGCCGGTGGAGCAGATATGCAGGTCGACTTCGGGCCAGTTGCGCAGCACCCGGGCCAGTGGGGCCATCTTGATTGCTTCAGGGCGGGTACCGAATACCATCATGACGGTGTAGGCCATGGTCTAACTCCTCGTTCGATTCCCTGGACGAAGTTGTAGGACAAAGCGCTCCTCGCGAATGATTGATACAAGCAGTCGGAGGCGTGGTTGTCCAATGGGGGAGTGGGCGCAAGCGGTCCAGGTCAATGCCATGGGTTTGCACGGCAACTTGTGGAGTTGTGCGTGCCGGCGAGGGTTCAAAATTTATTGCAGGCTTTTTCAAGGAGGCCAGATTTTGTTATGTTGTAGCTCTTTGTTTTCGGGAGCGGCACATGCAAGGCAAGGCCCGCAAGATCGTCCAGGCCATCCTCTACGAGGCTATCGCCGTGGCCTGCGTGGCACCGGCGCTGGAGCTGGCGTTCGGCGCCGGCATGGCCGAATCGGCGGTGTTGTCGATGCTCATGTCGGCGATCGCCATGAGCTGGAACATGGCCTTCAACTGGGCCTTCGAGCGCTGGGAAGCGCGCCAGCCCCAGCGCAGCCGCACCTTCCTGCGCCGGCTGTTGCATGCCCTGGGTTTCGAGGGCGGGCTGGTTCTGATCCTGCTGCCGCTGGTGGCCTACTGGCTGGGTATCAGCCTGTGGGCGGCGCTGATCACCAACCTGGCGTTGTTCGCCTTCTTCTTTGTGTATGCCTTTGTCTTCCAGTGGGGCTTCGACAAGGTGTTCGATGTACCGCTATCGGCACAGGACGCCGCGAAAGGGTGTTGACTTGCCAGAACTGCGCAGGATAAGTTCCCGACCCATGAACACATTCCCGCACCTGCGCACCGCGAACATTATTATTACCGCCATTATCGAATTGGCGGGCTAGCGCGTACGTGCACCGAACCCGCCCTGGAGGCGGGTTTCTTCTCTCTGACTCCTGGGCAACATCAACAAGACCAGGAGTCATCGATGACCAATCTGAGCGTCAGCCCCCGTACAACGCCCCAGCAACTGCTGTCCGAGCAGGTGCGCCGCATTCTTGGCGCGCCGGTATACGACCTGGCCATCGAGACCCCGCTGCAACCGGCTCCTGCGCTGTCGACCGCGCTTGGCAACCCGGTACTGCTCAAGCGTGAAGACCTGCAGCCGACGTTCTCGTTCAAGATCCGCGGCGCCTACACCCGCCTGTCACGCCTGACCGACGCTCAGCGCGCGCGCGGGGTGATCACCGCCTCCGCGGGCAACCACGCCCAGGGCGTGGCCATGGCGGCCTCGCACCTGGGCATCAAGGCCACCATCGTCATGCCCACCACCACGCCTTCGCTGAAGGTCGAAGGCGTGCGCTCGCGTGGCGGCCATGTGGTGCTCCACGGCGAGAGCTTCCCCCATGCACTGGCCCATGCGCTGGCTCTGGCCGACCAGGACGGCGCGACCTTCGTGCCGCCGTTCGACGACCCCGACGTGATCGCCGGCCAAGGCACCGTGGCCATGGAGATCCTGCGCCAGCACCCTGGCCCGTTGCACGCGATCTTCGTGCCGGTGGGCGGCGGCGGGCTGATCGCCGGCATTGCCGCCTATGTGAAGTACCTGCGCCCGGAGGTGAAGGTGATCGGCGTGGAACCGGCCGACTCCAACTGCCTGCAGGCCGCCCTGGCCGCTGGTGAGCGGGTGATCCTGCCGCAGGTGGGGACTTTTGCCGACGGCGTCGCGGTGGCGCAGATCGGTGCCCACTGCTTCGAGCTGTGCCGGCACTTCGTCGACGAGGTGGTGACGGTCGGCAACGATGAGCTGTGCGCGGCTATCAAGGACATCTACGACGATACCCGCTCGATCACCGAGCCCTCCGGTGCCCTGGCGGTGGCCGGGATCAAGAAATACGTGGCCCGCGAAGGGCTGCAGGGGCAAGTGCTGGTGGCCATCGACTCGGGTGCCAACGTCAATTTCGACCGCCTGCGCCATGTGGCCGAGCGTGCCGAGCTGGGTGAGCAGCGCGAGGCGGTGATTGCCGTGACCATCCCTGAGCAGCCCGGCAGTTTCCGGGCGTTCTGCCAGGCCCTGGGCAAGCGCCAGATCACCGAGTTCAACTACCGCTATTACCCAGGCAAGGAGGCGCGGCTGTTCGTTGGCGTACAGACCCACCCGCAGCACGACCCGCGCGAGCAACTGCTGGCGAGCCTGGCCGGGCAGGGGTATCAGGTGCTCGACCTGACCGACAACGAACTGGCCAAGCTGCATGTGCGCCACACCGTGGGTGGGCATGCCGCGCCAGGGGTGAACGAGAAGGTGCTGCGCTTCGAGTTCCCCGAGCGGCCGGGTGCGTTGCTGGGCTTCCTCGAGCGCCTGGGCAAGCGCTGGAACATCAGCCTGTTCCATTACCGCAACCACGGCGCGGCCGAAGCGCGGGTGTTTGCCGCGCTGGAGGTGCCGGATGACGAGTTGCAGGGGTTGCCGGCGGCGCTCGACGCGATGGGCTACCGCTATTGGGACGAGACCGACAACCCGGCATACCGCCTGTTCCTGGGGTAAGGCCCAGGCGGTTGCAGCTCAGCTGGAATGGGCGATATGCCCTTCGACCAGTTCGTCCGCAGGCTCTTCCTCGCCCGGCAGGGCGGTGATGACACTGAAGTCGCTGACTTCGACTTCACCGCCGCCGTAGCCCAGCAAGTGGAAGGAAAAAGCCTTGCGCTGCGTCGGGTTGTCGAAGTCGAACTCCATCTCCAGCGGCTGGCCAGCGGTCACCAGCACCTCTTCGGGCAGGCCCAGCTGCACGTCCTGCTCGCTTTCCTTGGCCTTGAGGCGGATATAGGCGTCGTGCTGCGGGTCGAGCGCGCGGACCTTGATGCGCACCTTGGTGCGCGAACCCTCGGGCATCTCCAGGTATTGGGCGCCGATCAGGTTGTCGGCCCAGTCGTCGCGGATGCGCTCATGCAGGGCGATGGGCGCCGGCCCGCCGAATTGGTATCGCAGGTTGAGCGGGGTTTGCAGCAGCGACTGGTCGAGGGTGGTTGCCAGCAGGTTGATCTGCGGTCCGAGGCTGTCCTCGCCACGGCCAAGGAATTTGGCCTGCTCGGCGATGAAGCCTGTGCTGGCGTAACGCCGGCAGCGTTGCTGGAAGTCGCACTCGCTGAGGGTGCCCTGGCCATCGTGGTAACGCAGCACGCCGTTGGTGTAGGCGATCATCTCGCGCCCGGTGTCGTAGTCGCGGTACAGCGAGCGCCCGGCCAGGGCCGCGGGGATCGGCAGGGCATAGTAGTCGAGCAGCGAGGTGGCCAGGTCGATATGGCCGTAAGTGCCGCGCTTGAGCCGTGGCAGCTGGGCCTGCTCGGGGGCGAGGGTCAGGTTGAAGCCCCAGGATGACGCCAGGCGCACGCCATCGATGCCGTGGGACTCGTCCGAGGTGATCACCACCAGGGTGTCCTTGAGCACACCCTGGCGTTCCAGGTTGTCGAGGAAGCTGCCCAGGGCATCGTCGAGGTAGGCAACGGCGGCCTGCTTGGCGGTGTCGTAGCGTTGCAGGTAGTCCTCTGGCGCCGAATAGGGCTGGTGGGTGCCGACGGTGAGCAGGGTGAGCATCCAGGGTTGGCGTTGCTTGCGCAGCTCGCCGACATAACCCAGGGCCCCTTCGAAGAAGGCGCGGTCGTCCTTGCCCCAGGGGAATTCCAGGTAGTTGTCGTTGTTGAACCATTCCAGGCCATGCACCGCGTCGAAGCCGATGTGCGGCATGATCCGGTCCTTGGCCATGAAACGCAGCCCGGCGCCCTGCAGGTAGTGGGTGGAGAACCCGGCCTGGCGCAGTTGCGCCGGCAGGCAGGCCTGGTTGCGCAGGTCCTGGGTCAGCAGCTCGACGCCCTTGGGCGTGCCGTTGGCCAGCTTGTCGTAGTCGCCGCAGAGCATGGCGTACAGGCCGCGAATGGTCTGGTGGGTGTGCAGCACGTAGTCCGGCGTGTTCATGCCGCGCTCTGCCCAGCGGCTGAGGTTGGGCATCAGGTCCTGGTCGAAGTGGCTGCCGATGGCTTCACGGTTGGCGCGAATGTAGGCGCCGGGGATGCCTTCCAGGGTGATGACCAGCAGATTGCGAGCGCTGCCAGGGCCGGCCAGCAGCCTCTGGCCGTTGAGGTCGGCCTGGGTCAGCCCGGCGCTGGGCAGTGGTGTCACCGGGGTTTCGCCCATGGCCAGTACCCGTGCGCGCTGCTGCAGGTTGCCAGTGGCGGCCGAAAGCAGTTGGTGCGGCAGGTTGTACTGGCGCCATTGATCGGCGTCGGAGGGGAACAGCTGCTCGCTGCCCCAGTGGCTTGCCAGCAGCACCACGGGCAGCGCCCAGGCTGCGCGTGGCAGTGGTTGGCTGCGCTTTCCACGGCTGAACCAGCTGCTGGCCAGCAGCACCAGCAAGGCACTGCCCAGCAGCCAGGGTAGCCAGGGGTGGGCGAGGGCGCCGCCGGTGGAGTTCTCCATGAACTGCGGGTCGAACAGGTAGTGCAGGTCGGTCTGGTTGGGCAGGCGGCCGACCGCGCTGACCAGCTCGGCCGAAGCGATCAGCAAGGCGCCCCAGGCCAGCAGTACGGGCAGGGCCAGCCAGCTTGGCCAGCGTCGCAGCAACATCACCAGCAGGCTGCCGATGGCCAGGTCCGAAAGGTAGCCCAGGGGGTCGGACCAGCCCAGCAGGGCACGCACCACCAGGGGGATGACCAGCACCAGTGTCACCAGGGCAAACAACCGGGCGCGGGGGTGGCCGAGCAGGTTTCTCACGTAAGCATTCCTCTTGCCATGAAACTGTCACACAAATGTGCGCGATGATATCAGGCCGGAGGTATGAAAGTGCCTTAGGACAAGGCTGGTTACCAAAACGTGGGCTCGTCACGCGAGCCCTGTTCTGCTGGCAAGTTCAGAAGTAGTACGGGAATTTCAGGCTGAACGAGAAGTCCGGCGCATCTTCGGTCAGGCCAATGGCCAGGTTCGGCACGATGGTCAGGTTGTCGGTGGCGGCGAAGGTCAGGCCGACGTTGAAGTTGGCTGCGTTGTAGTCGCTGTTGGAGATCGACTGCCAGTCGCCACCGTCGGGCCTGATCTTGCTTTTGCGAGCGAACTGGTCGGTGACCGAGAACGACATGCTCATCCGCTCGTTCAGGGCGAAGGCGATACCGCCGCCGATTTGCCAGGAGTCGCCGAGCTTCACGTCACCCTTGACCTTGGTGTTGGCCTGGGGGCTGATGTCGCTGAACGAATCCTGCACGTTATAGGTGTAGGACAGGCTGCCGAACAGCACGGCCGGGTCGAAGGTCTTGACCAGCGAGATACCCGGGGTGATCGACCACACGCCATTGCCGGTCGGCAGGTCTTCGGGGATCGCCAGGTTGTCGTTGCCTGGGTCCTGCCGGAGTTTGATCCCGTAAGGGTCCTTGCCGGTCGGTGCCTTGATGCGCAGCGTGGCGACCGCGTCAGGCCAGTTCTCCGACTCGTCGATGAACTTGTAGGCCACCCCGACGTTGACGTCGCCAAGGGTGGGGTCGCGAGTGACGGTGCCTTCGGAGTTCGCCGCGGCGGCCCCCCCCGCGCCCCCGGAGGAATAGGTGGATTCGCGATACACGATGGGCGCGTTGATGTCGAACTGCCAGCGCTGGTCGACGTTGTAGCGTGCGGTCAGGTCCAGGGTCCAGTTGTCAGCCTTGACACGGTCGATGTTGATGTTGCCAAGGAAAATCGCGTCCAGCGCCAGAAAGCCGTTGAGGGTCAGCGCACGGGTGTCGTAGTGGGTGTAGGTCAGGCCGGTTTCGACGCTGAACTTGCCGCCACCAAAGAAGCCACTGGCTTCGTCGTACAGGTTGGAGACGCTTTGCGCGGGCTGGGAGTCGTCCTGCAGCGACTGACCGTAGGAGCTTCCGGTCGTGCCTGGTGCGCCAGTGGCCACGGTATTGGAACCCTTGACCCCTTCGGCGGGCGACTTGACCAGGCGTTTTGGGGCAGGTGCTGGCGGGGCTTCCTCGACTTGCCTCAGGCGTTGTTCCAGCACCATCAGGGCATTTTGTTGCGCTTCATAGCGTTGCTTCAGTTGGACCAGCTCCTGTTTCAGCGCTTCGACTTGTGGGTCCGATGCTGCCAGCAGGGTGGCAGGGGCCAAGGTACTCAGACAGACGATAGTTCTGAACGTCAACAAACGATGCATGGATTAGCCGTCCCTTCTGACTGCAAACGATGAGACTGAGCGTAGATCAGTATCCGAGATTGCGAAGGCCTTTGAGTTGGTCCAGGTTGGCGTTCATCGGCCCTGCCGCGGCGTTGTCGCGCAGCACCACATTGAGCGAGGTGATGTTGCGCACCTGGTTGCTGGAGCCGAGCAGGGTGGTGCTCTGCATCAGCCCACCCTGGCCCAGGCGCTGCAGGGTATTGCCCTGGTTGTTGCCGGCGATGATGTTCATCTGCACGCCATTGCCGGCCGAAGAGACACTCAGCGAACCTGCACCGTTGGCTCCGGTCAGGGTCGAGCCTGCAGCCAGCGCCTGGCCTTGCGCTTGGTCAGCCAGTGGCTGGTTGCCCTTCACAACGGTGATCTGGACATCGTTGTAGGCACTGTTGTAGTCGCCCGCCGCGCGTACCACTTGGGTGACCCCTTGGGTGCTGTTGAGGCCAGCACCCCCGGTGACGGTACCGGTACCGGCGCTTTGGGTCTGCGACGAGCCGCTGCCTTTTTCATTGATGATCGACACATAGAACTGTGGCTTGATAGTCGATTGTTGAATCTGCATCGAGGAGGTGGCGCCGATCACTTCACCGTTGGCGTTCTGCCAGGTGCTGGACATGACGATGCCGAAACTGACGATCCGCCCCGGCATCACGTAACGCCCGCGTAGATTCGCCAGTTCCTGGTCCTTGAGCTCGATGGGTTTGAACGTTTCTGCCTGGGTTGGCAGGCTTGCGGCCAGGCAGGCCGCAATCAGCCAGATCGGAGTCTTCATGGGAGGTTCCCCAGGGCGTCATGCCCGATTCGTTAGAAGAAGTCGCTTCTGATGAAACCGAAATCCAGCAACTCTGCGTCCTTGACCGGGGTGAATTGGTTGACGCGGTTCTTGGCGCTGAGCGGAAGGGGTGGCTCGAGCAGCGCATTGCCCTTGTCGTAGCCTTGGCCGATGACGGCGAAGATGATGCCGTTCCAGCCCTTGACGAAATCGTCGATCTTGAAGCGTTTGTGGCCCAGCACCGGGTCGCCGATGTAGACCCAGCCCCTGTCGACCCGCTGCATGACCACGAAATGCTTGTAGCCACGGATATCCATCAGCACCACTACCGGGATGCGGATGTCATGCAGGGACTCTGGCGCTACCCGATAGCCACGGGCGCGCATGCCCAGGCTTTCCACGTAGCGTTTCATGTCGAGCATCGAGAAGCCCTGGGTGCGGACCAGGTCCTGGTCGGCATTGGCCAGCATGCCCTCGATCACATGTTGCTCATCCACGTCCAGCCAGTAGGCCTGGCGCAGGATGGTTGCCAGCGACGCGGCGCCGCAACTGAAGTCGGTTTTCTGCTGCACAAGGTCGGCGAACTTGCGTTCGCGAATGCTCTGGATCGGTTTGTAGATGACCGCGCCACCCGGCAGGACGGACAACGGCATCTGGGCGGCTTCGATCACACTGGCCAGGCACAGCAGTAACGCCAAGGCGAAAATTCGCATGTTCGATGCCCCCATCGGTCCAGTTCGAAGGAAGGCCCCCCGAAGGGGGCCTCCTGGCTACAGCGATCAGAACGAGGTGTTGGAGATGGCCAGCGAGTTGCTTTGCTGGTTGCCCACACCGGCGGCCACGTTGACGCCCAGGTTGCCGCTGCCACCGTTCAACGAACCACTCATGGTGGCGTTGTTGGTTACAGGGTTGGCCCAGCCGGTCGGGGTCAGCACTTGGAAGGACACAGTGTTGCTCAGCGAGTACTCGCTAGCTTCGCTCCAGCTCTTCGAGATGCTGTCCGACGATTGCGAAGCTTTCTCGCCGGATTTCTCGTAGGCCGAAGCGTTGGCTTTTTCCCAGGCCGATTCGTGTGCCTTCTCGTATGCGTTGTTGCGAGACTTGTCATACGACGAGTCATGGTTGCGATCATACGAAGAGTCATACGCCTTCTCGAACGACGAGTTGCGAGTCTTGTCGAACGCCGAGTCGCTGGACGAGCTGTGCGACTTGTCGATCGATGCGTCGAGCGAGGCGGTCAGCGAAGCATCGAACTCACCACTGCTGGAGCGGGTGCGGTTGCCGAAGGTTTGCGACTGCGAGGCACTGCCCGCAGCGCTGGCATCCAGCGAAGCAGTCACCGAAGCGCTCGAGGTCGAGCTGTGGTCGCTGCTGGCGGTGCCGTTGACATTCGAGCTGTGGGAGCCGCTGGCATTCATGCTGTTGGAGCCGCTGGAGCTGCTGCTGTTGGAGCCACTGGCAGTCATGCTGCTAGAGCCGCTGGAGCTGCTGCTTTGCGAGCCACTGGCGCTGCTGCTTTGCGAGCCAGACGCGCTATAGCTGGAGCTGGAGCTCTTGTCGATGCTGGCATCGAACGAACCGCTGCTAGAGGACGAACCGCTCTTGGTGGTGGTGAGCGTTATCGTATCGACGCGGTAGGTGCGATCGGCTCTGTTTTCGACGGTCAGGCCAGGTCCATTCTGGTTGGCCGAAGCAGTGGCGGTGGAGTTGCCGACGGGCGCACTGTTGTTGGCAATGGCCATGGTGTTTTTCTGCTGGTTCAGGTCGCCGCCCGCGACGTTGATACCCACGTTGCCGCTGGTGTTGTCAGCCGAGCCGCTCATGACTGCGGAGTTTTGGGTAGACCAGTTGTACACGCGGTTGTTGTTGCTGTACTGGTCGACCTTGGCGGTGGCAGTTGCGGTGCCGAACACAAAGTCGTTGTCGGACGCGGTGTTGGCGATGGCCGCTGCGTTGTCCTGCTGGTTGCCATTACCGGCCGCCACGTTGATGCCGACGTTACCGCTGGCGCCACTGGCGGAGCTGCTCATCTCGGCATTGTTGACGGTGCCTTCGTTGATGATCTTGTTACCGGTGCTTCTTTGCGCATCGGTCGCTTTGGCCGTGGCGCTGGTGTAGACCGTTTTGTTGTGGTTGTGGCCACGCCGGTCGTTCTGATCCGCTTGTGCAGCAACAGCCATGACCGCAGCAATTGCGAAAACCAGAGGCTTGATTGCCATCGAGGGTTTCATGGTGTTTCTCCGTCTTTTTAGGTTAAGTGTTGTGCTTACCTTTTTTGGGTCATTCCGCGACCCGGACGCTGAGGGTGTTGGCCATGCGGTTTCCCACCCCGGCGCTCTGATTCAACTGAATCACCCCACGGCTACCGGTGAATGCCTGGTCGCTGGTGCTGACCTGGCGATAGCCGGGTGCGGAGTCAGTTGCATCGGAGGTGTTGCGCAGCGCCACGTTCTGTTGCAACAGGACGCTGTCATCGAGACTTTGCGGTTGGGCACTGATGCTGATGCGCAGTGCGTTGGCTTGCTGGGTACTTGCGCCGGCGCTCTGGTTCACGCCCAGTACGCCGCTGCCATGGCTGAAAGCATCGCCCTGGATGCTGGCGCGGCTGTCCCTGGCAGGGTCGACCGTGGTCTGCAGGCGTTGGCGGATCTGTGTCGTCGCATTGGCCGAGTGGCCATTGGCCAAGGCACGGGCGTTGGCTTGTTGCTGGAAGTCGCCGGCCGCCTGGTTGACCGCCATGTTGCCCCGGTACTGGCTGGCGGAACTGTCGATGATGGCGGTGTCGACTATGGGGGATTGGGCAAATGCCGGGGCACTGCAAAGGGTGGCCAGAATCAGCAGCGAATGCCTCATGTCATTGGCCTCGGGTAAGAGCTTGCAGAGGCGCAAGGCCGCGCTGCACGCTGGAATTGACCATGTTGGCGATGCCGTTGCCGGAGCCGGTGCCACGTCCGGCGGCGAGATTGGGCAACTGGGACTGGGTACTGATGTTGCCGCCCATGTTGTTGGTCTGCTGGGTGATCAGGGATGAGATGCCCGCGCCACTGCTGATACTGGCGAAATCACCATCGCTGAGCTCGTGGGTCTGCCTGATGATCTGTGCCGACGGGTTGGCATTGGCCGTGGTCGGGGACGGGTCTGGTATCACCGGCATGCGCGTTGCGTTGCGCACCTGCACATCACGAGTGATGACGATGAGGCCGTTATCGGCCTGGGCCACGAGGCTCAGACTTGCCCCCAGGGTGAAGCCGACCAGCAGGAGGCAAGACACGCCTCTGTCGAATTTCCTCACGATGGCTACTCCCTCAATCGGACGCTGGTCGTTCAGCGTTGCGAGTACAGAGAGCAGAAGCTGTGCCGCTTTTTGTTTTCCGTTGAGAATCAGAGGCTTGTTCGAGCTAACTCGAAAAGCACCGCGATTGCTGTGTCAGCACTGAAACAGTGCCCTGTCCACAGGTGCCGCAGGCCGCGTAGTACGGGGGATGTGAAGAGATTGTCGGGCAGTGTCTCAGCGCTGACACACTTCCCTCATTTCTGGGCGGCGACCCCCATTTGCGGGGGCTGCGCGGTGGTGGGGTGTATCAGTGCATTAACATTCGGTGGCACAGGCTGGCACCTGGCCATCGAGCAGTCGCCCTACTGCGGCGAGGGCGGCGGCACTGCGCTGGGGCCAATCGCCCTCTATCACCTGATAGGGCCGTTGCTGTGCCTGCAGCCAATCCAGGCTGTCGGCAAAGAACTGTTGGCGCAGGGCAAGCTCAGGCTGGCAGCGCAGGCCATCGCCCACCCAGGCCACACCCTCGGGCCTGAGCAGCAGGTGCAGGTCGTAGTGGCGTGCGTTCAGCGCCTGCTCGATCCAGGGCGGGCAATCGGCGAACAGCGCGCGGCTCCAGAGGATGTTGCTGAGCAGGTGGGTGTCGAGAATCAGCAGGGACGGCGCCAGCTGGCGGGCCTGATCCTCCCATTGCAACTGGCCGCGGGCGATGGCGGGGATGTCGGCATAGCAGGTGTCGCGCTGCTCCTGCTCCATGAAATGGCGCACGTACTCACCCACCAGTACGCCACCGAAGTGCGCCTGGATCTCACCGCCAAGCCAGCTCTTGCCGCTGGATTCCGGGCCGCACAGCACCAGTGTCTTCATGCGGCGGCCAGCGCCGGGTCGCGGCGCCACTCCAGCCAACCACGCACGGCGATCAGGGTAAACAGGGCGTACAGTGCGGCGGTGAGGTACAGGCTCTGGTACAGGAACAGGCCGACGAAGATCACGTCCAGCACTACCCACAGCGCCCAGCATTGCAGGCGTTTTTGCGCCATCCACAGTTGCGCCACCAGGCTGAAGCCGGTCAGCGCTGCATCGAGCCAGGGTTGCTCGGCATCGGTGTAGTGGCTCATGGCCGCGCCCAGTACCAGGCTGGCTGCCAGGCCAGCGGCCAGCCCCTTGAGTATCGGCGCCATGGCCAGGCGGGTGACCTGGCGGGCGTCCTCGACCCGGTCCGGGCGGATCCACTGCCACCAGCCGTATAGCTGCAACACCGCGTACACCAGTTGCAGAAGCATGTTCGAATACAGCTTCATCCCGTAGAAGATCCAGCTGTACAGCACGACCATCACCAGCCCGATCGGCCAGCACCAGGGGTTCTGCTTGACGGTGAGCCAGACGGCGATGACGCCGAGCGCGGCGGCGAAGAGTTCGAGGCCGGACATCGGCAATCCTTCAAGGCGGGGAAGGGCGCGATGCTACAAGCAAGGGGCGGCAGGCTTCAAGCGATCGCGGGGGTTTTGCTGGTATAGGGGGATTGGGTTTGGTTTGCGATGTGTTCGGCGAAGGAGATGCAGCGCCTGTGAGATCGAGCGCCGCCCGCGCGGCGCTCGATCTCACAGGCGCCATAAATCCCGCGCCATACCCCTAAGGCCTCAAACACCAGTGAAGGCCTACCTCTAAACCCTGAACTGGCGCAGCAACTGCTCCAGATCCTCACTCAACCGCGCCAGCGCAGTCCCTGCATCACTGGACTGACGCGCAGCTTCGGCGGTCTGCTGCGACAGCCCGGCGGTTTCGGTGACGTTGCGGTTGATCTCTTCCACCACATGGGACTGCTGCAGGGTGGCGCTGGCAATCGAGGCGTTGAGTGCGCCCAGGTTGTTCAGGGCATGGCTGATGGCATCCAGGCTGGTGCCCGCCTCGCGGGCTTGCGCGACGGTCTGGCGCGAGGCCTCGCTGCTGGTGTCGATGGCCTTGACCGCAGCCTCGGACTGCCCCTGCAGGTGCTCGATCATGGTCTGGATTTCGGCAGTCGACTGGGCGGTGCGCTGGGCCAGCAGGCGCACCTCGTCGGCGACCACGGCGAAACCACGGCCTTGCTCGCCGGCACGGGCAGCCTCGATGGCGGCGTTGAGGGCGAGCAGGTTGGTCTGTTCGGCAATGGCGCGGATCACTTCCAGCACGCCGCCGATCTTGGTGCTGTGGCTGGCCAGCTCGCGGATCACCTGGACCGCCTGCTCGATGGTCGCCGAGAGTCGATCGATCTGCTGCAGGCTGCCATGGATCGCCTGCTGGCCATGGCCGACCTGCTGCTGCGCATCGCGCATCTCGCTGGCGGCCTGTTCGGCATGCTTGGCCACGTCGTGCACGGCGTAGCTGACTTCGTTGATCGCCGTGGCCACCTGGTCCATCTGCAGTGATTGCTGGGTGCTGTGCGCCTGGGCGGAACCTGCGCTGTCGCCGACCTGTCCCGCTGACGCGGCCAGGGCGTGGGCGGCGCCCTGCAACTGGCCGACCACGCCCTGCAGCTTGCCGTTGAAGCGGTTGAAGTGCTCGCCCAGATGGGTGATTTCGTCGCGGCCGTGGGTGTCCAGGCGCCGGGTCAGGTCGCTCTCGCCGCTGGCGATGTTGCCCATGGCCTGCACCGCCTCCTGCAGTGGTCGGGCGATGCTGCGGGCAATGAGCATGACCACCAGGGCCATCAACAGGGCGATACCCAGGCCCACCAGCGATGCATCACGCAGTTGGCGGGCGAACTCGGCCTGCACGTCGTCGATGTAGACGCCCGAGCCGATGACCCAGCCCCACGGCTCGAACAGTTGTATGTAGGAGGTCTTGGCCACCGGCTCACTGGCGCCGGGCTTGGGCCAGCGGTAGTCGACCGGGCCGGCGCCCTGGGCACGGGCCAGCTTGACCATTTCGTTGAATACGGCAAACCCGTCGGGGTCGCGGATGGCCGAGAGGTCCTGGCCATCGAGCTTGGGGTTGGCCGGGTGCATGATCATCTTCGGTTGCAGATCGTTGATCCAGAAGTAGTCGTTCTGGTCGTAGCGCAGCCCGCGTACCACTTGCAGGGCCTGCTGCTGGGCGGCTTCGCGGCTGAGTGTGCCGGCGGCCTCCAGGCCCTGGTAGTGGGCCAGCACGCCTGCGGCGGTCTGCACCACATGGCGGGTCTTCTCGGCCTTGGCCTGGTACAGGTCGCCATGGATCTGGCGCAGCATCAGCAACCCCAGCACCAACAGCATGGCCACGGCCACCAACAGGATCAGCCACAGGCGGCGGCTGATCGACATCGACCTCAGGGTCTTCATGATGCGTTACTCCGGTCTTGTTCTTTTTATCGAAGGCATCCAAGCATGCTTTGCCGCCAAGCCACACACGACCAACGGCTAAGTGCGCACAGCGCGCGATCCGTGTTGCAGGTAACGCAAGCCTTGAACCAAGGGCTCTGCTAGGATTTCGGCCGTGTCAGATGAAACCTTTAGGCCGCCGGGCATTTGTGCTGGCATTGCCACTTCTGTCGCTGTAAAAAAGCCGCGCCGCGTGCGGCAACTACGTGAAAATCACTACAAGCGGCCCGCCAGGAGCGGTGCTGCATCGGGGGAATGATGGATTTTTGGAGTGCCTTGCAGGCAATCATCTTGGGCGTTGTCGAGGGCCTGACGGAGTTCTTGCCGATTTCAAGCACCGGGCACCAGATCATCGTCGCCGACCTGATTGGTTTTGGCGGTGAGCGGGCCATGGCGTTCAACATCATCATCCAGCTGGGCGCAATCCTTGCGGTGGTCTGGGAATTCCGGCGCAAGATCTTCGACGTGGTGCTGGGCCTGCCCACCCAGGCACCGGCGCGGCGCTTCACCGCCAACCTGCTGATCGCCTTCATGCCGGCGGTGGTGCTGGGGGTGCTGTTCGCCGACCTGATCCATGAGTACCTGTTCAACCCCATTACCGTGGCTGCGGCCCTGGTGGTCGGCGGGGTGATCATGCTCTGGGCCGAGCGTCGTCAGCACCGCATCGAGGTGGACCATGTCGACGACATGAGCTGGCACCACGCCCTGAAGATCGGTTTCGTCCAGTGTCTGGCGATGATCCCGGGCACTTCGCGTTCCGGTTCGACCATCATCGGCGGCCTGCTGTTCGGCCTGTCGCGCAAGGCGGCCACCGAGTTCTCGTTCTTCCTGGCCATGCCGACCATGGTCGGTGCGGCGGTTTACTCGGGCTACAAGTACCGCGAACTGTTCCAGCCCGGCGACCTGCCGGTGTTCGCCCTGGGCTTCGTGGTGTCGTTCATCTTCGCCATGATCGCCGTGCGCGCGCTGCTCAAGTTCATCGCCAACCACAGCTATGCCGCGTTCGCCTGGTACCGCATTGTCTTTGGCCTGCTGATCCTGGCCACCTGGGAGTTCGGCTGGGTCGACTGGTCGACGGCGCACGGCTGATGGCGCGCCCGCAAACCGCTGCCCGTGGCGAGGCCCAGGGCGTCCGTAATCCACGCCTGAAGCTGCTGGTTCTGGCCGGGCTGTGCCTGTTGCCGGTACTGGGCGGCCTGCAGATGGGCTTGAGCGGGCAGTCGTGGCTGCCCTTGGCGCTGTACCCGCTGGTGAGCCTGGTGAGCCTGCTGCTGTACTGGCAGGACAAGCAGCAGGCGCGCAACCAGGCCTGGCGCACCCCGGAGAAAGTGCTGCACGCCAGCGAGCTGCTCGGTGGCTGGCCCGGGGCGCTGCTGGCCCAGCAGCTGTTTCGGCACAAGACCCGCAAACTGTCCTATCAGCTGGTGTTCTGGGGCATTGTCGCGCTGCACCAGGTGTTCTGGTTCGATCACCTGCTGCTGGGCGGTCGCGGGATGGGGCAGTTGCTGTAGCTAGCCATCGCGGGGCAAGCCCACGCAAAGAGCAGGCTTGCCCCGCGATGCAGAGTCAATCCAGCAACAACCCCACCTGCGTGCGCTTGGGCAAGCGCCGCACCACCAACTGGTGCGAGCGGCGCAGCAGGTCACACAGCTCGTCACGGCCTACGGGGTAGGGCGCAACCATGCTGACCCACTTCGCCCGTGCCAGATAAGGCGCCGGGCGAATCCCCGGCCGATCGCAGTAGCCCAGGAACAGGTCGTCGGCTACCTTGAACGACAAGCCGGCTCCCCCCAGGTCGGCGACGGCAAACATCTTGTTGCCGGCCACCGAAAACACCCGGATCCCGCCCCACTTGTAATCCTCGCGCGCGCCGGGCAACGCCAGGCAGAACTGCGCGATCTGTTCCTCGGTCATCCCTTTCTCAGACATAACGCTCTCCACAGGCTTCGAACGAAATCGCCAGGTGATCGATCCATGCCCGCACCGCCGGCAGCAGGCCGCGCCGGTGCGGATACACCGCCTGCAGGTAGCCGCCGGGCAGCGACCAGTCCGGCAGCAGGCGCACCAGTTCGCCACGTGCCAGCTCTTCCTCGCAGAACATGCTCGGCAGCGCGGTGAAGCCCAGGCCGGCACGCACGGCGGCGTTGCGCACGACGAAGTCATCGATGGCCAGGCGCGGCTCCAGGGCCACCTCTTCCTGGCGGCCGCCCGGCCCGTGCAGGCGCAGGTGCACCAGCCGGTCCGCCTCGGCGGCGCCCAGCACTGGCAGGCTGGCAAGCTCGGCGGGCTCGCGGATGTGGTCGGCAAAACCCGGTGCGGCCACCAATTGCATCTGTGCCTGGCGCAGGCGCCGGGTGACCAGGGCCGGGTCTTCGTCACCCAGGTCGCGCACCCGCAGGGCCACGTCGATGCCTTCGGAGATCAGGTCGACCCGGCGGTTGAGCAGCACCATGTCCAGCTGTACCAGCGGGTACTGGGCCAGGAAGCGGCTGATCACATCGGGCAGGAAGGCATGGGCCAGGGCCACCGGGCAGGACACTCGCAGCCGCCCACGGGGTTCGCTGGACATGCTGGCCACCACTTCATCGGCCATCTCCGCCTCCAGCAGCATGGCCTGGCAATGGTGCAGGTAGCGTTCGCCCACGGCGGTCAGCTTCAATTGCCGCGTGGTGCGTTGCAGCAGGCGGGTGCCCAGACGTTCTTCCAGTTCGGCGATACGCCGTGACAGGCGCGACTTGGGGATGCCCAGCTGGCGGCCAGCGGCAGCGAAACCGCCGGCTTCGACCACCTGGGCGAAATAGAAGAGGTCGTTGAGGTCTTGCATGGAACCGTCTCATTGTTCTATCAGTGGGACAAACTAACGCATTTTTGCTGCCTTATCAGCCATTGGCTGGTTCGATAGGATTCTCCCCATCGTGATCGCCCACCGCCGCGGTCGTCATTTACAGGAGAGTCTCATGAAACTGTTGCACATCGATTCGAGCATTCTGGGCGACAATTCCGCCTCCCGTCAGCTGAGCCGCGAAGTGGTCGAAGCCTGGAAAGCCGCCGACCCGAGCATCGAAGTGGTCTACCGCGACCTGGCTGCCGACGCCATCAGCCACTTCTCCGCCGCTACCCTGGTAGCCGCCGGCACCCCGCAGGACCTGCGTGACGCCGCCCAGGCCCACGAAGCGCAACTGAGCGCCGAAACCCTGGAAGAATTCCTGGCCGCCGACGCGGTGGTGATCGGTGCGCCGATGTACAACTTCAGCGTGCCGACCCAGCTCAAGGCCTGGATCGACCGCATCGCCGTGGCCGGCAAGACCTTCCGCTACACCGAAGCCGGCCCCGAAGGCCTGTGCGGCGACAAGAAGGTGGTCCTGGTGTCCACCGCTGGCGGCCTGCACCAGGGCCAGCCAACCGGTGTTGGCCATGAAGACTTCCTCAACGTCTTCCTTGGCTTCATCGGCATCACCGATGTCGAAACCGTTCGTGCCCACGGCCTGGCCTACGGCCCTGAGCACCGCGCCAAGGCCATCGATGCGGCCCAGGCGCAGATCGCTGGCGAGCTGTTCGCCGCCGCCTGATCACCTGAGCCACTGCAGAGCCGATTGTCGCCTCGAGCGCCGATCGGCTTTTTTCATTCAGTTTTCATGTAGCTGTGCTTGGCCGGGCTCTATGCTGGCGAAACACGTCCGCCCGGTCACGGGAGCGCCCCTGCATGACTCCGTTTCGTACCCTGTTGGCCATTGCCCTGTTCGGCGGCCTGCTGGCCCAGGCCAATGCGGCAACCTGGGTGGCCGGCCTGCACCGACTCACCCTGGCCGACCCGGTGGACCGCAGCCCCATGCAGGCCCTGGTGTTCTACCCCTCCAGCGGCGAGGCGCGGCCTGTGCGTATCGAGGGCTACCAGACTCGGGTTGCCCAGGACGCCCCCGTTGCAATGGGTCGCTTCCCTTTATTGGTGATCTCCCACGGCAATACTGGCAGCCCCATGGCCCTGCACGACCTGGCCAACGGCCTGGCACGCCAAGGCTTCGTGGTGGTGGCGGTGATCCATCCCGGCGACAACAGCCGCGATCGTAGCCGCCTAGGCACGCTCAGTAACCTCTATGGCCGGCCGCTGCAGGTCAGCGCCGCTATCACAGCTGCACGCGCCGATACACTGGTCGGCCCCTATTTGAATGACGGCAAGGTCGGGGTGATCGGCTATTCGGCCGGCGGCGAGACGGCGCTGATCCTGTCTGGCGCGCAACCCGATCTCGATCGCCTGCGCCGTTATTGCCAAGAGCGCCCGAACGACGCCGACGCCTGCAAGACCCATGGTGTGCTGATTGCAGACCACAGCGAGCTGGGGCCGCGGGCTGATGCGCGGGTAGGCGCTGTGATGCTGATGGCGCCCCTGAGCCTGATGTTCGGCCGCCACGCCTTGGCCGGGGTGCATGTGCCGGCGCTGATCTACAGCGGCGACTCGGACCAGTTGCTGGCCCTGGAGCACAATGCCGATGCCCTGGCGCGCAAGCTGCCGCAGACGCCGGACTACCGGTTGCTCGCTGGGGCCGGGCATTTCGTGTTCATGGCGCCGTGCGACGACGAGCAACACCAGCGCATGCCGGTATTGTGCAAGGACGCCGACGGCGTAGACCGCCGGCATATCCACCGTTCGCTGCGCAGCGAAACCACGGCCTTTTTCAGCCAGGCACTGGGCGCGCCCGAGCCTGCCGAGCGATCAGCCGCGCTGGGCGCGGCGGGCCAGCAGCAGCGTCAGGCCAACCCCTGACAAGGCGAGCAGGGCGGCGACGGCGAAGATCGAGGCGTAGCCCATCTGTATCGCCACCGCGCCCATCAGCGGGCCGGCAATGGCCAGCGCCAGGTCGAAGAACACCGCATAGGCACCCAGCCCGGCACCCCGGCTACTGCTGGGCACCTGCCTGATCGCCTCGACGCCCAGCGCCGGGTACACCAGCGACAGGCCGAAGCCGGTCAGCCCTGCGCCGACCATTGCCCACAGCGGTGAAGGTGCCTGCCACAGCAGTGTCAACCCCAGCACCTCGGTGGCCATGCAAGCAATCGCCACGTTGTAGCCACCGAAGCGGTTGACCGCGTTGACGAACAGCAGCCGCGAAACGATGAAACACAGGCCGAACGCGCTCAGGCACAATGCAGCGCCTTTCCAGCCGCGCTCCAGATAATAAAGGGTGACGAAGGTGGTCAGGGTGCCGTAGCCGATCGACGCCAGGGTCAAGCCCAGGCCGCAAGGCGCCACCCGGCCGAACGCCGACCAGAAGGGCAGGCGCTCGCCGCGCACTACCGTCACGTCCGGGCGTTTGCGCAGCGCCAGCAACGCGCCTATTGCCAGCACCAGCAGCGCCGGCCCCAGCACCCAGAAGCCCTGCATATCCACCAGCAGCACACCGACCGGCGCACCGATGGCGATGGCGCCGTAGGAGGCGATGCCGTTCCACGAGATCACTCGCGCGGTGTGCTCCGGCCCCACCTGGCCAATCCCCCAGCTCAAGGTCGCCACCCCGATCAAGCCTTGGGCGATGCCCAACAGCAGGCGCCCGCCGAGCAACAGCAGCAGGCTCAGCCAGGGCAGGGCGAGGGTCCAGGCCGAGAGCAGGGTGAGCACGCCGCAACCGGCGATGCCATACAAGCCGAAGCGAATCGCTCGCTTGCCGCCCAGAGTGTCGGCGACCCGCCCGGCAAAGGGTCGGCTCAGCAGCGTGGCGAGGTATTGCAGGCCGATAGTCAGGCCGGCGACCACTGCGCCGTAGCCGAGTTGGTCGTGGACATGGCTGGGCAGCACTGCGATCGGCAGGCCGATGCAGAGGAAGGCGATGAAGGTATAGAAAACGATGGCGAGGATTTGCAGGGTGATGCTAGAGGGGTTGCCGGGGGCGGGTTGTTGCACGGTCATGGGCACGTTCGCGGGTAGGCGGTTGGGCGTACCGGCATCATGGCCGTTGTGCGGGGGAAAAGAAAGCAGGCTAACGAATTATTCGTTGGGTGGTGCCATCCAGTTGGATTGCTGGTGGCTGCTTCGCGGGTAAACCCGCTCCCACAGGGTTTCGATTTACCTGTGGGAGCGGGTTTACCCGCGAAAGCGTCCTCCCAGGCGGTACAGACCGACCAGGAAGGCTCGATTACACCACCACGCCCTGGCTACGCAGGTAATCGTCGTAGGTGCCGCTGAAGTCCACGGTACCTTCAGGCGTCAGCTCGATGATGCGGGTGGCCAGCGACGATACGAACTCACGGTCGTGACTGACGAACAGCAGGGTGCCCGGGTAGTTTTCCAGCGCCAGGTTGAGCGCCTCGATCGATTCCATGTCCAGGTGGTTGGTCGGTTCGTCCATCACCAGCACGTTGGGCTTTTGCAGGATCAGCTTGCCGAACAGCATGCGGCCCTGTTCACCACCGGAGATCACCTTCACCGACTTGAGGATCTCGTCGTTGGAGAACAGCATGCGCCCGAGGGTGCCGCGGATCACCTGTTCACCGCTGGTCCACTGGCCCATCCAGTCGAACAGGCTCACGTCTTCTTCGAAGTCGTGGGCGTGGTCCTGGGCGTAGTAGCCCACTTCGGCGCTGTCGGTCCACTTAACCTCGCCCTTGTCCGGGGTCATTTCACCGACCAGGGTGCGCAGCAGGGTGGTCTTGCCGATGCCGTTGGGGCCGATGATCGCCACGCGCTCGCCGGCTTCGATGGTGAAGCTGAAGTCCTTGAACAGCACCTTGTCGTCGAAGGCCTTGGCCATTTTCTCGACGATCACGGCCTGGCGGTGCAGTTTCTTGTTCTGATCGAAGCGAATGAACGGGCTGACCCGGCTCGACGGCTTGACCTCGGCCAGCTGGATCTTGTCGATCTGCTTGGCCCGCGAGGTGGCCTGCTTGGCTTTCGAGGCGTTGGCCGAGAAGCGGCTGACGAAGCTCTGAAGTTCGGCGATCTGGGCTTTCTTCTTGGCGTTGTCCGACAGCAGCTGCTCGCGCGACTGGGTGGCGGCGGTCATGTACTCGTCGTAGTTGCCCGGGAACAGGCGCAGCTCACCGTAGTCCAGGTCGGCCATGTGGGTGCAGACGCTGTTGAGGAAGTGACGGTCGTGGGAAATGATGATCATGGTGCTGTTACGCGCCGTGAGGATCGTTTCCAGCCAGCGGATGGTATTGATGTCCAGGTGGTTGGTCGGCTCGTCCAGCAGTAGCACGTCCGGGTCCGAGAACAGCGCCTGGGCCAGCAGCACGCGCAGCTTCCAGCCCGGTGCCACTTCGCTCATCGGGCCGAAGTGCTGTTCCAGCGGAATACCCAGGCCCAGCAGCAGTTCGCCAGCGCGGGATTCGGCGGTGTAGCCGTCCATCTCGGCGAATTCGGTTTCCAGCTCGGCGACGGCCATGCCGTCTTCTTCGGTCATTTCTGCCAGCGAGTAGATGCGATCGCGCTCGGCCTTGACCTTCCACAGCTGCTCGTGGCCCATGATCACGGTGTCGATCACGGTGAATTCTTCGTAGGCGAACTGATCCTGGCGCAGTTTACCCAGGCGCGTGTTCGGCTCGAGCATCACCTGGCCGCCGGACGGATCCAGGTCACCGCCGAGGATCTTCATGAAGGTCGACTTGCCGCAGCCGTTGGCGCCGATCAGGCCGTAGCGGTTGCCGTTGTTGAATTTGACCGAGACGTTTTCGAACAGCGGCTTGGCGCCGAATTGCATGGTGATGTTAGCGGTAGAAATCAAGTGCTTGTCCTGCGGGGGTTCCAGAGGTGTATTTAGGCCCTCTCGTCAGTTTTGGGCCAATTCTGGGCCAATTCGACGCGGGGCGGCAGCTTCTCCAGCTCCCTCCAGTCCGAGGAGGAGCTGATCCATTTCGCGTAGGTAGAGAGCAACATCTCGACGCTATGGCCGAGCTGGTTCGCGATGAACGCTTTGGTTCATCCCAGCCATCAGGCACATGGTTACGTAGGTGTGGCGGGTGTCGTACTGCCGGCGTTCACGGATGTCCAGCGCCTTGGGCGCTGATTTGAAGTGGCGGATTGTAACACTTGGTTCGTTGATCCACAGCTGACTTTGAAGCTACCCGCCTCAAGTCGGCCTGGCATTGCGCCTGCCGTATGGCTTTGAGTGTTCGATCGTTCAGCAACGCCACCCGGTGATACGTTGTCTTCGTCCGGCCTGCAGGCTGGTGGTCAACGATGATGCGCTGGATTGTTGCTTTGCGCTGGGAGGCACAACGCTACTACGCCACGACCCAGGCTACCTACTGGCTTTCCGTCCAGGGTGGATGGGCGCATAGCCAACTGATAGGCTACTCGTTTTTCGATATCAAAATGCCATGAATACACGGATTGTTGCGGCGACGATCGCTGCGTTTAACCTTTTAGTAAGTCCATATGCAGCTGCTTGGTGGATGGAGGATGGTAGACCTCGGTATCTGGTATCCGAGATCAGATGGTGCGAAATCGTAGTAATGGATGCCGTCGACGTCATGGCGGCGAAGCAGTTCAAAGAGCCTCTTGCAGAGTACGACGGATCCCTCGGTGGATTAGGGGTTGGCTACAGATTTCGACTAGAAGAGAAGGCAAAGGAATACCCAGTTGGCGATACCCAAGACGAAAAAGCCAACATCCTTCGCAAGTTTGTAGAGGATTCAAGGGTTATGTGCTGGGGGGATCACAGGAAAATGGTTGCGCCCACCGAGCCTAAGCCAGGTCCATCCTTCCGTGGCTGAGCTTTTCACAAATAGCGCCGGGGTGGGGGGATGGCCGGATCCAGTTCCGGTATCAGCCCGTGCCTAATGGCATGAGCGGTGTACTGACTGACGGCAGGATTCATCAACACTGCACTTTTTCTAGAGATCATATTCTGGTTGTTTTTTTACTGGCTCGGCTGGCCAGTCGTTAAGATGGCCAGCCTGGGCCGGCTCCCGAAAAGCGATTGGCGAAGTGAGACCACCGAAAGAAATTGGGTATCAGGCGTTGGAATTGCGGTGTTTGCTTCCATCAGCATGTTGCTTTGGGGTCAGCTTTTTTGAAGATTGATCGGTCTGAAATGGATATTTCTGGTTAGGGAGAACGCTTATGTTTGCTGTCGGTATTGCGCTGCTTGCTGTTGGGCTGGGTACTTCGAACGCTGGCCTGTGGATACCGAGCGCCGCGCTCATGGTCGCCGGGGCCGTGAAGCGAGCACGTAGCTGATTCTCGGACTCAGTGAACTGGATCAACAACCGTGTCAAAGCTTCTTCCCAAGTTTTGGCTACAGCCTATAAGCGCCGCCCTAGCAGCGTCGCGTTATCGTTGAATAGGTAAAGGTGTTGGCGGGCAAGGCCGATCTAAGCTATTGCTCCGATCTCGGCCAATCCACTCAAAAGGAGCGTGAGATGAAGCGATTACTGCTGTCGGCTTTGCTGGTAGCGTCAGGCGCGGCTCAAGCTGGTATTCCACTGCTGAACGCAACATGCCCTGGTAAAATTGAAGTCCACGCGGACGAGGGCGGGCCGATCTACATCAATGGCAAAGAGGGCAAACTGAAGAAGTTCAACGAGAACTACTTCGAAGCCAAGGCCAGCGGAATAACCGTTTCGCTATCGATTAACCCGGACGGCTCTCCGAGCGTTGCCTATACCGGAAGGAACCGGGCCAATGGCATTTGCCAGGTGAAGGAGCAGGGTTCGTAAGGTCGCTGGCGGGCAGTGCAGGAGGGGCAGGAGATCGCTCCATTCTCACGGCCCTGAAAAAGCCCGCGTTTCGCGGGCTGTTCTCAGGCAGCGTCAGTTTGATTTGGCTGTCTTGATGTCACTGATGATTTTTTGCGAAATCGCTTCGGCCTGTTTTTTCGTCATGGCCGACATCACGCCTTCCCAGGCGGACGAAGACGTGTCGTATGTGCGAGTGCCGATCAGTTTTTGCGATTTCAGGTACGAGTATTCAGCACTCGAGTTGATCCACGCATTGCCCACCATGACACCGGCCCCATAGCGAGCTCCGGGAGTCAGGTATCGGAAGTTCGTGACATTGATTTTGACGCAGACGGCATCGTTGTCATCGGTCAGGGCTGCCTTTTCAGCGGCAAGGTTGAAGCCTGCGCGACTAGCCTCGGCGCGTAGCGCTTCATTCCACTCCTGTTTGAGGCGCAGCCAATCGTCGTTCTGCTGAACCTTGGTGTTCCCTTCGAGAGTGACGACCAGATTCTTTTTGGCGGGTTCTTGAATGACGAGCGTTTCGGTTCCGCTGCTCTTGACGGAGGCCGCGCAGCCGGTGAGCAGTAGAACCGCAGATGTGCAGGCGAGAAGGACGGTGGATCTGAAGCCTTTCATAGAATTTCCGTATTCCTAAAAATGAATGCGGCCGAAGCCTATAGCGGCGGTTTGGGCGTTTCAAGCTCGATAATGGGGGGCGGTTGACTGCACGCCCCGCTGACGTCGATCAATGGCAACGGCAATGCCCGCCAGCACTATTGCCAGGGTGTAGGCCAGAAGGCCCAGGTTGACCCCCATGATCATTTTCTCGGAACCGTCGCTGAGCACCATCGACCCGCCGTAGCCGTCCCGCAGCCAATAGGCCAGCAGGAAGCCGCCCGTAACGAACAGGGTCAACAAGCTCGCCAGCCGCAGATCGTTCCTGCCCCAGACCAGCCACACGCTGAAGGCACCCAGCGCGGTATTGGTGAACAGCTGCCAGGTCTCGTGCAGCCGGGCGTGTGGCGCCCAGGCCTGGTTGAACACGTGGGTATCGTTGATTTCAAGAATCGGCACCACGACCGCATAGAAGACGATACCCACCGTCACCAAAAGCTTCGACAACATCGGCAACCTCCTTGTCAGTGAACTGGCCGCTGCCAGCGCCCCGCACTGTAGCGGCCAGTTGCCCGGGCATCCAGCTACGATCTGGCCAAAGTCTCGGTACGCGAGGGCATGACGCCGGTGTGCGGTGGTGTCCTCAGCTGAATCTCGGTGTCCAGGCTTGGCAACCATCGCGCACATGCGCCGACTGCGGCGGTAAAAGGGGCGGCTTCCAGTCCACTCGGCGGCAGGTGCACATGCAGTTGATGACGGCGCTGCTGGATGAGCTTGTTGATGCGCTTCATGGCGGCACACCTCGATTGGCCTGTTCAACGTCGGGTGAGAAGGCCCGAGCATCAGTAGGCGCCTGTTTGCGCTCGCTGTGGCCCAGGGCCGACCAGCGGATCCGGCCAGCGGCCGCGACATGCGCGCAACGCCTGGCCTCCATAGCGAACCGGCATAACGGGCCGGTGGCGCCGGGGCTAACCTTTGAAATCGTAAGCTGACTATTAAAAAGGGTGGTTGCTGTCCGTCACTGTCCAGGGTTTCCTGATGGGGTGATCGGAGGTTGTATGAAGCGCTCGATGAGACCCCTGGTGGCGCTGGCTGCCGGGCTGCTGCTGGCAGGTTGTGCCCATGACCCTGACCTGCGGGCAGGCCACGACAATACCTTTGGCTCCACCGCGAAAAGCCCGCCTGACTACCTGCGCTGCGTGAAATCCGAACTGCCCGACTCGGCGAAGACCTACACGGTGCAGAATCAGGACGCCCTCGAGCTATTCGTCGAGAGCACCGACCCAAGCAAGGCCGATGGCCTGGTCAAGGTCACAGGTTCCGGCGGGCAGCATCAATACTCCGCCTACCAGCGTGATGCCTGGTACGACCATGGGCGTTTGCTCGATGCCGCGCAGATGTGCGCGCGGACCTAGGGCCGGGCTCGCCCGGGGGCATGGCAAGAAAGCGGATGCGCACAAGCGGTGCGCTGGGTACAGTGCGAAGACCCTGACCTGACCGGAGCCTGCCATGCCCTGCGCCTTTACCCTGATGCATTCGCCCGTCGGCACGCTGACGCTGGTGGCCCGCGGTGCGTGTCTGGCGGCGGTACTGTGGGAAGAGGAGCGGGCCAACCGGGTACGCCTGGGCGAGCTGCAGCGCGATGACCAGCACCCGGTCTTGCGTGAAACGGCCCGCCAGCTCGGTGAATACTTCGCCGGTCAGCGCCGCACCTTCGACCTGGCGCTGGATTTTGCCGGCACCGAGTTCCAGCGCCAGGTGTGGGCGGCGTTGTTGAGCATCCCCTTCGGCGAGACCCGCAGCTACAGCGATATCGCCCGGCAGATCGGCAACCCCGACGCAGTGCGGGCGGTGGGGGCGGCCAACGGGCGTAATCCGATCTCGATCATCGCCCCGTGCCATCGGGTAATTGGCGCTTCGGGGAGCCTGACGGGCTTCGCCGGCGGCTTGCCGGCCAAGCAGTACCTGCTGGCATTGGAAGGGCGCCAGAGCCTGGCGCTGGATTTCCAGTAACCGCCGTCAACTCAGCCAGGCACACAGCAACGCCAGCAACAGGGCCAACAGGCTGCCGCTGAACAAGGCGTAGTGGCGGTGAGCGCGCCGGGCATGCTGCTCGACTTCACGCAGGTACTGGCCTGGCGGCGGTGCGTCCGGGCGATGACGCAGGTCTTCGGCGATGTTTGCCAGCCCGCCCTGGATCAGCAGCCCCACCAGGTAGTAGCTGGTGGCATAGCTGGCCAGCGTCAGCAACAGATACTTCATGCCGCGGGTACTTCGGGTGTGGCGCGGGTGTTCACGACGGCATCCATCCTTGGCATCGGTTCGGACGCGCAGGATACTATCGGGCAGATCGCCTTCGCCAGCAGGAAGGTGCCGATTCCAAGGACGGAATACCCAGATGACTTATACCGCGACCATTCCAGGCGACTCGTTGATCAGCGCCCACGCCGCTCAGGCCGGGTTCCGCCATTGCCGGGCGATCAGCCTGGCGCAACCGGCACAACCGGCCATGGTGTTGTTCCTGCGGCTGATGGCCGGCATGCCCGGCTGGATCGATGCATTGATGGTGCTGCGCAACCGCCTGGTGGCGCTGGTCGGCCTCAAGGACCTGGGCCGGCTCACGGCCATCGACCCCGCACGCCCGGCCAGCAACTATCAACCCGGCGAGCGCGTGGGCATCTTTACCTTGCTGGCCAATACCGAGGACGAAGTGCTGCTGGTCGACCGCGACCGCCACCTGGATGTGTACATTGCGCTGACCCGCCGCCCGGCAGCCGACGGACAGTACCAGGTGCTGGTGAGCACCGTGGTGTGCACCCACAACCTGCTGGGCCGGTTGTACATGTTGCCGGTGGCGCCGTTTCACCGGCTGATTGCACCGATCGCCCTGCGCCGCCTGCGTGGTTGAGGTTCAGGCGTGCGGCTGCGGGGCAAAGCGCTGGCGGAACCAGTCGGTCAGCATGGCCTTCTCGGCATACAGCCGGTCGCTGCTGCCTTGGCGCCCCGGGCGGCTCAGGTACATCTTGTCACTGAGGTGCTCGGCCGCTTGGCGCGCTGGCTGGCCGGGCTGGTTCAGGGTGTAGCTGAGGTCGATGCTCGGCCAGGTGATCTCGCGCATGAAGCGCACATCGTAGGCCTGGCTGTGCCAGGGCTCGTAACGCCCGGCCAGGTCGATGTCGCGGATGTCGATCACCAGTTGCTGGCCCGGTTGCAGGTAACGCTGGCCGAGCTTGCGCAAATGTTCGGTCAACGCCTTGATCACCTGCGGGTCGGCGCCACGCTCATAGCCTTGGCCGTCGAGGCTGGCGTCGCGGAAGTTTTCCGGGTGCTCGAAACGCACCTCGACCTGGGCGGTCGGGGTGCCCTGTGCCATGCTGTCAAATGCCAGCACCATCAGTACGGCACAGGCCAGGGCGGTACGCATGATGCACCTCCGGGTGTGGATGGCTTGCCCGACCATTTTACGCCGGTGCCGAGGCCGTAGCAGAGGAACGATGCAATGAGCCGCTTCAGGCGGATAGCCGTCAACACCCGCGGGCGCGACCTGGCCGTGGGGGATATCCACGGGCACTTCCAGCGCTTGCAAGAGTGCCTGGATGGCGTCGGCTTCAACCCGGCGGTCGACCGCCTGTTCAGCGTCGGCGACCTGGTCGACCGCGGGCCGCACAGTGCCCAGGCTCTCGCTTGGCTGAGCCAGCCCTGGTTCCACGCGGTGCAGGGTAACCACGAAAGCCTGGCGATCAATTACCTGCGCGGTGGCCGCCTTGACCTGGACATGTACCGCGCGGCGGGGGGGGGGTGGTTTCTCGACTTGCCAGAAGATCAGCAACGGCCTTTTGTCGATGCGTTCCTCGAAATGCCTATCGCTCTGGAAGTGCAGACCCATGACGGACTGGTCGGCCTGCTGCACGCCGACAGCCCCTTCGCGCGATGGGAGGATCTGCGCGTGAGCCTGCTGGATGACGACGATCCGCGCATACGTGAAGTCTGCCAATGGTCACGGCGGCGCCTAAGGGAAGGCGACGAAGCCAGGGTCGAAGGGCTGCGTGCGCTGCTGGTCGGGCACACGCCGCTGCTCAAGGTCAAGGTGCTGGGCAATGTCTGGCACCTGGATACCGGCGGTTGGAGCAGTGGCTGCTTCAGTTTGCTGGACCTTGCCACGCTTGAGCTGGTCAGCCCCATGCCAGATGAACCAGCACAGCGACAGCCAGGGCAATCAGTATCACCCCCGAAGCCCGTTCCAGCCAGGGCAGGGCTTGGGCAAAGCGGCGCAGTACCCGACGACTGCCAATAGCCAGCGCCACCAGCAGGTCCCAGGCCAGCACCGCAGTGAACATCCAGCCGGCGTACAGCCCTTTGAGCACGACGTTGCTGCTGCCGATCATGCTCGCCAGGCTGGCATAGAACAGCGCGTTCTTCGGGTTGAGGATGCCTGAGGCGAAGCCCATGCCCAAACTGCCCAGCCAACCCCTGGCAGCCTGCCCGGTGGCCGTTGCGGCAGGCGTCAGGCTGCTGTGCCCGGCATGGCGCAAGAACAAGGCACCGATGTACAGCAGGTAGGCGCAACCGGCCAGTTGCAGGGCCACGAACATCGCACTGCCCGCGTGCAGCACCGCCACCCCGGCGAACGCTGCGCCGATGAATACGCCGTTGGCGAGGGCGATGCCCAGGCAGGCGCCACTGGCCACCCGCCAACCTGCGCTGGCCGAGGTGCGGGCCACCAGGAAAAAGTCCGGGCCAGGCGAGAGCAGGGCAAGAAAATGGGCGGTGGCGACGAGCAGGAACTGTTCCATCAAGCGGGTTTCCGAGTGGGAAAACCACAGTCTGTTCAGCTACCGGCCGGGTGTATTGAAGATTATTGCAAGCCGCCACGGTAGGCCCCGGGCGTCACCCCGGCATGGGCCTTGAACACCCGCTGGAAGTGGCTCTGGTCGGCGAACCCCAGCCGATAGGCAACCTGCGCCAGCGCACAGCCCTGACGCAGCAGCATCCGCGCCTGGTTGACCCGGGCATTGAGCAGGTAACTGTGCGGGGTCATCCCGGTGGCCGCGGCGAACGCGCGGATCAGTTGATAGCGACCCAGCCCGGCCTGCCGGGCCAGGCGGTCGAGGCTGAGTTCGGCCAACGCCTGCTCGTCGAGGCAGGCGACCAGCTCACCCAGCACTGAAGGGGCCAGCGCAGGCGCCGGTGGCAAGGTGGGCAGGGTGCTGAAGTCATGGTCGCCAATGAATGCCACCAGCGCAGCTTCCTTCTCCAGTGGCGAAACCTTCGAGAACAGCAGGTCGTTCAACGCGCAGAACTGCCGGTACAGACCCGGCGAGCGGGTGATGCGCGCCGGCGCCAGCGGCTCACCCGCCGCCACACCGGACTCCAGGCGCAGGCAGCGCAGCCAGTCGGCGTCCAGGTGCAGCATCTGGTAGCTCCAGGCCTTGCCGGGTTCGGGGTTGCAGGCGTGCACCCGTTGCGCCGGCACCAGCACCAGGGTGCCGGGCGTCAGCCGCACCACGCCTTGGCCTGCGCCAGTGAAGTGGCTGTAGCCGGCATCCACCGCGCCGATGGAGAAGCTTGGGTGGCTGTGCGCCTTGTAACAGGCGCGGCTATGGCAGGCGCGGCGGCTTTCGACGAAGGGCAGCGCCGGGTCATGCCAGATTTCACTGCGGGGCGAGGGCATGGCAGGCCGCCTGGTGGTCACGTGGGAGCAGGCAGTCTAATCACTGCTGACTGTTCCGGCCATTCGCCTGATCACTGTGCTTGACGTGCGGGCAGGCCGGGCGCGACCCTGCTGCGGTCCTTGAAGGAGAACAAGAATGGACCTGTCGAGCCTGCTGCTGTTCATCCCCGCCTGTTTCGCCCTGAACATGGCGCCGGGGCCCAACAACCTGTTGTCGCTGCACAATGCCAGCCGCTATGGCCTGCGCACCGCCTGCGTGGCCGGGGCCGGTCGGCTGCTGGCGTTCAGCGGCATGATCGCCCTGGCGGCCATGGGCCTGGCGGTGGTGCTGCATACCAGCGAATACCTGTTCCTGGCGATCAAGGTGCTGGGTGCCGGCTACCTGTTCTATATCGCCTGGCAGCTGTGGCGCGCGCCGGTGGGCGAGGCGCGGGTGGCGGGCGAGCAGCCGCGCGGTACCTGGAAGCTGGCACGCCAGGAGTTCTGGGTGGCCGCCGGCAACCCCAAGGCGATCCTGATCTTCACCGCCTTCCTGCCGCAGTTCGTCACGGTGGGCGGCAACATGCCGGTGAGCGAGCAGTTCTTGCAGCTGGGTGTGCTGTTCCTGCTGCTTGAGTGGGCGGCCATCGCCATCTATGCCGGGCTCGGCGCTTATCTGCAGCGCTGGTTCGAACGCCCCGGGCCACGGCGCGTGTTCAACCGAGTCAGCGCTTCGCTGCTGGGTTGTGCGGGGCTGGGGTTGCTGGCGGCGCGACGCTAGGTTTTGTGCAAAAAGCATGGTCATCCAATGTTGTGGGAGCGGGCTTGCCCCGCGATCTGCCGCAACTCGGCAGCAGAGCCTGAATATGCGGCACGTTTGACAATATTTGATATCGGGTAAAGGAGCGTTTCACGCTCCATCGCGGGGCAGGCCCACTCCCACGAAACTTTTCGTACAGAGCCTAGAACTGCCAGCGCAGGCCCAGGTTCACACCGCTGGCCTGCTGCTGGCGGCTGTCGAGGTTGGTGCTGTATTGCAGGCCTGCATGCAGGCTCAGCGCCGGACCCAGGCGTGCCGCCAGCCCGCCTTCGAGTTGCAGCGCGGTGTAGCGGTAGTCGGTGTCTATCCGGTCCACGCCGTTGAAGGTCAAGGTGTCGGCGCCGCCGTCGGCATGCCACAGGTTGACCTGGGCAAAGGGCTGCAGCAGCACCCTGTCTGTGGCCGGGAACATCCCCTCCAGGCGCAGGCCAAGGCGCCCGAGCCATTCCACCTGGGCGTCATGAGCGACCCGCGAGGCCCGGTCGCTGGCGCTGTCCAGGCTCACCCGCTGGGCGATCAGCTGAGCTTGGGGCTCCAGGCTCCACTGCGCGGTCAGCGCCAAGGGGTAGCCGCCTTCCACGGAGGCGGCCCATGCGTGGCCATCGAGGTCGAGCCTGTCGCCACGGTCGGAACGGGCACGGCCATCGAGGTGGGTGTACTGCAGCACCGCGTCCACATAGCCCTGGGCCGGCCCCACCCAGGTCCAGTAAGCGCCCAGGCTGTCGCCCTTGAGTTCAAGGTTGCCCACCGGGCTGTCTTCGCGGCCGAGGGCGAAGCCGCGTACATCGCCATCCAGGCGGCCATGGCTCAGGTACAGGCCAGCGTGCTGGCGATGGCCGTCGTCCGTGGCGCGGACATAAAGGTCCTGGCCCACCTTGAAGCCATATAGGTTGCCGTCCAGGGTCGGGGTCACAGTGCCGCTCCATTGCTGACGAAGGGTGCTGCCGTAGGCTTGGCCCCAGGTCGCAGGCGGCGTAGCTGCGGCGTCGAGCCACTGCTGATCACCCTGGCGCTGCTGAAAGGTGCCCAAGGCCTGGCGCACGACGATCGCGGCACTGCGCGGTGCGGCTGCGTAAACCGCCACCTCCGGGCGGTACAGGGGGATGACCCGCCCGGCCACCGGGGCGGGCAACGCGGCCTGGCCAGGGGCGGGCGCGGCTACCGGCGGCGTGCTCGGCGGGTCCACGCCAGGTGCCGGGGCAGGGGGCGCGACCAGGGTCGAGCGCAGGTACCAGTTGTTCTCGCTGCCGGCGGTGATGCCTCCCTTGAACAGGCGGTAGTCATAGGCGCCGGCCGACAAGGTCTGGGTCTGGATGAAGGCGTTGGCATTGCCGGTGGCGCCGTCGCGGGCCTCGACCACCTGGATGCCATTGCCTTGGGTGGCCGCGCCTGTGCCACCGAGGTTGCTGACCGAAAGCGCGGTCGAGCCGCTGATGCCACCCTGGCTGATCACCAGCCGGTCCGAGGCGGCGCCGTCCTGGCCGAGCACGCTGTTCAGGCGCAGCACGCCGTTGTCGCCGTTGTAGTCGCCGATCACCAGTAGCCGGCCAGCGCCATCGTTGCCTGCGCTCAAGTCGATGGTGCCGGCGTTGTTCAGCCCCACACGCTGGCCATTGGCAAAGGCCGCGACCGTGCCTTGACGCGAAGCCAGGGTGCTACCAGCAGCAATCTGCAGGGTGCCGGTGATAGTATCGGCATCCCCGAGCCGCAGCGTGTCGTCGAGCTCGAAACGGCTGCCGCCGGCAAGCTCGATCCGTTCCCAGTTGAGGTAGGGGGCGCCCCCTCTCGGCTGGCTGGCGATGAAGGTCAAGGCATCGCTGCCACTGCCAGCGTCGAGCGGGATGACCAGGGCGTCACTGGCCAAACCCTCGAGCTGCGCCGTGTCGTTGCCAGGGCCCATGTCCACCTGCGTGCCGATCCGCCCGCCGGTCCAGCTGAAGCGGTCGTTACCGGTGCTCATCAGCACACTGCCTGCAACCTGGCCGCCGTGGATCAGCACCTGGTCATCGCCGCCGCTGACGCTGATATTGCCGCCCACGCTGCCGCTGAAAACTTCCACAAAGTCCTTGTCGAAGCCGGTGACGATATTCCGGTCGATGCTGCCAGCGCGCAGGATGAAGGTGTTCTCGTCCAGGCGCATGTTGACGCTGCCGATCCGCCCGCCGTCCATCTGGGCGAAGTCACCGCTGTCGTAATTGCCCTTGATCCAGCCGCCGGTCATTTGAAAGCGGTCCAGGCCATCGCCTTGATTGAGGTCGCCCTCGATGATGCCGCCGCTCATGGTGAAGGTATCGATACCGGCGCCCTGGTTGACGTCGCCGCCGATTGAGCCCGAGGCAATGTCGATGGCGTCCTGGCCGGCACCGAAGGTCACGTTGCCGCTGATCGTGCCGCTGCCGCCGGCGGGTAGCAGCAGGCTGTTGTTGCCGCCGGTGTCGAGCAGTGAAGCGGCGCTGCCGCTGTCGCAGACATGGCTGTCATTGCCTGGCCCTGGGCTGAAGCTGCAGGCTGCGTGGGCCTGGGCAAGCAGCAACAGGGGCAAGGGCGCCAGTGCCAGCAACAGACGCATGTGCATCGCCAGGGCCTCCGTTATGCACAGAGCCCGCACCGCGCAAGCGCGATGTGCGGGATTACCCGCGATGTACTGCGTTCAGAAGGAGGGGCACAACTGGCAAAACTGTCAGGCGGCCAAGGGCCACCATCGGCTCAGTCGCGGTAGAACGTCTGCACCAGGTGGTAGCCGAACTTGCTCTTGATCGGCCCGTGCACCACCCGCAAGGGCTTCTTGAAGATCACCTGGTCGATGGCGCCAACCAGTTGCCCCGGGCGTACTTCGCCCAGGTCGCCGCCACGCTTGCCGGAGGGGCAGGTGGAGAATTTCTTCGCCAGTACGTCGAAGGCTTCGCCATTGGCGATGCGCTGCTTGAGCTTCTCGGCTTCGTCAGCGGTCTTGACCAGGATATGGCGGGCTTGGGCTTTCATGGAGATACCTGTACTTCGGGGCGAAAAAGGCCGCCATTATGCCTGATCGCGCAGCTCCGCGCGGTCGCGGAACTGCTCAAGTGCCTCGGGGTTGGCCAGGGCATCGGTGTTGTTGACCGGCAGCCCATGCACCACGTTGCGGATCGCCAGTTCCACCAGCTTGCCGCTGAGGGTGCGCGGGATGTCGCTCACCTGGGCGATCACCGCCGGGACATGGCGCGGGCTGGTGTACTGGCGGATGACCTCGCGGATGCGCTGGCGCAAGGCGTCATCCAGCTGCAGGCCATCGCGCAGGCGCACGAACAGCACCACGCGCACATCGTTGTGCCAGTCCTGGCCGATGGCCACGCTTTCCAGCACCTGCTCGACCTTGTCCACCTGCCGGTAGATCTCGGCGGTGCCGATGCGCACGCCACCGGGATTGAGCACCGCATCCGAGCGGCCGTGGATCACCAGGCCGCCGCCGGCGCGTTGCTCGGCGTAGTCGCCCTGGCACCAGGCCCCGTCGAACTGGCTGAAGTAAGCGGCGTGGTAGCGGCTGCCATCGTCGTCGCCCCAGAATCCCAGCGGCATCGACGGGAACGCCTGGGTACACACCAGCTCGCCTTTCTCGTCGATCACCGGCTGCCCCTGTGCATTCCACACCTGCACCGCCATGCCCAGGCCGGGCCCTGCAATCAGGCCACGGCGTACTGGCAGCAGCGGGTTGCCAAGCACGAAGCAGGAGACAATGTCGGTGCCGCCGGACATCGAGGCCAGGCACACATCGGCCTTGAACTTGGCATAGACGAAGTCGTAACTGTGTGGCGACAGCGCCGAGCCGGTGGACAACAGCAGCCTCAGGGTATCGAGGCGATGGCTTTTCATCGGCTCGCAACCGGCCTGCTCCAGGGCTGCGAGGTACTTGGGGCTGGTGCCGAAGGCGTTGATGCCTTCGCTATCGATCAGGTCGAGCAGCCGCTCCGGGCCCGGGTGGAAGGGCGATCCGTCATACAGCACCAAGGTGGCGCCCACCGCCAGGCCCGAGACCAGCCAGTTCCACATCATCCAGCCACAAGTGGTGTAGTAGAACAGCACGTCGTCGGCCTTCAGGTCATTGTGCAGGCCGTGTTCCTTGAGGTGTTGCAGCAGTACGCCGCCGGCCCGGTGGACGATGCACTTGGGCACGCCGGTGGTGCCGCTGGAGTAGAGGATGTACAGCGGGTGATCGAAGGGCAGGGCGACGAAGGTCGGGCTGCCGCCGGGCTGGAAAAAGTCATCCCACAGGCTGACCTGGGGCGCGTTGAACTCTTCGCTGCGGGTCTGCGCCCGGGTGTAGGGCACCACCAGCAAGTGTTCCAGTTGCGGCAGTTGGGCGACGACCTGGTTGATCTTGTCGACCTGGTCCACGGTTTTGCCTGCGTAGGCATAGCCCGCGCAGGCAATCAGCAGTTTCGGCGCGATCTGCCCGAAGCGGTCGATGATGCCGTGGGTGCCGAATTCCGGGGAACAACTGGACCACACCGCCCCAAGGCTGCTGGCGGCGAGCATCGCTACCAGAGTCTCCCAGGTATTGGGCATTACCGCCCCGATGCGATCACCCGGCACGATGCCGGCCTGGCGCAAGGCCCGTTGCATGCCGGCCACCTGGGCGGCCAACTGGTTATGGGTCAGGCACTGGCGGCTGCCGTCCTCACGCACGGCGACCACGGCGGGGCGGTCATCGCGGCGTTGCAACAGGTGTTCGGCGAAGTTCAGGGTGGCGCCGGCGAACCAGCGCGCATCGCGCAGGTGCGGGCCCTCTTTCAGCACCTGGCTTGCGGGGGCATGCCAGCGCACGTGGAAGTATTCACTGAGGGTCTGCCAGAAGGCAGCGCGGTGCTCGATGCTCCAGCGGTGCAGGGTGGCGTAGTCGTCGAGCTGGAGGTTGAAGCGCAGGTTGACCCGGCGGCGCAGGGCTTCCATGCGGCTGGCTTCGATCTGCGAGGTGGAGGGGCGCCAGAGTATGTCGTTCATGCCGGGACCCTCGGTGCAGTGATGGGGCAAGCCCGCCGCGAAGGCGGGCTTGCCGACACTGGCGGTTACTCCACTTTAGCCGTTTGTACGTCCGGCGAGGCCGACCATACCCGGTAGCGCACTTCGACACCCTTGGGCACGTAGACCACCACCGGCAGCTTGCTGTTGTAGCGCAGCATGAAGCCTTCACCGACTACCGGCACGAAGGCGTCGGTCTTCTTGTTGTCCGGGCAGGCCATCAAGGTGCTGGCCGGGCCGGCCACCTTGTCCAGGCGATAGTAGTTGTAGCCCCAGCCTTGCAGCGTGTGCTCTTCGAGCTTGCCGCCAAGGCGCTGGCGGTTGCAGTCCACCTTCAGCGTCTTGCCAGCGAGGATTTCCAGCTGGTAGGCCGATTCATCGGCCTGGGCCGGCAGGTGGATCACCTGCCGGGTGAAGCCTTTTTCCGCCTCGGGGTAGGGCGCGACGTCCTTCAGGCTGGCGGCCATTGCCGGGGCAGCGGCGGCCAGGGTCAGGGACAGGAACGCGGTGAGTTGGGCTTGGCGCATAAGGCCTCCTTGCAGATAAACGAATGCAAGACCGTGCCAGGCTCAACGCCCGCCCTCACTGGGCGAGCCAGCCACCATCGACGTTCCAGGCGGCGCCGCGAACCTGGCTGCCGGCCTCGCTGCACAGGAACAATACCAGCTCACCGAGGTGACGGGGTGTGACGAAGGCCAGCGAAGGCTGTTTCTCGGCCAACAGATCGTGCTGCGCCTGCTGTGGATCACCGCCGTTGGCGGCACGGTCGTCGATCTGTTTCTGTACCAGCGGGGTCAGCACCCAGCCGGGGCAGATGGCATTGCAGGTGACGTTGCTGGTGGCGGTTTCCAGACCGATCACCTTGGTCAGCCCGACCACGCCGTGCTTGGCGGCCACATAGGCAGCCTTGCCGGTGGAGCCCACCAGGCCGTGCACCGAGGCGATGTTGATGATCCGCCCCCAACCCCGCGCGCGCATGCCCGGCAGCGCCAGGCGGCTGCCATGGAACACCGCCGACAGGTTGAGCGCGATGATCTTGTCCCAGGCCTCGACCGGGAACTGCTCCACCGGCGCCACGTGCTGGATGCCGGCGTTGTTGACCAGGATATCGAGCGCACCGAACTCGCGCTCGGCCATGGCGAACATCTGCTCGATCTGCGCCACATCGGACAGGTCGGCCGGGTGGTGTGCAACCTTCACCCCGTGCTGTTTGATTTGCGCGATGGCCGCTGCCGGGTCGCCAAAGCCGTTGAGCAGGATATTCGCGCCGGCCTCTGCCAGCACCTGGGCGATGCCCAGTCCGATACCGCTGGTGGAGCCGGTGACCAGTGCGGTCTTGCCTTTGAGCGTCATGCAGTTCTCCTTAGACGATGCCGGTGGCGTAGAACGTGGCGATGACCACGAACACGGCCAGTGTCTTGATCAGGGTAATACCGAAAATGTCCTTGTACGCCTCGCGGTGGGTCAGCCCGGTCACCGCCAGCAGGGTGATCACCGCGCCGTTGTGCGGCAGGGTGTCCATGCCGCCGCTGGCCATGGCGGCCACCCGGTGCAGCACTTCCAGCGGGATATTGGCGGCGTTGGCGGCGGCGATGAAGCTGTCGCTCATGGCCGCCAGGGCGATGCTCATGCCACCCGACGCAGAGCCGGTGATGCCGGCCAGCAGGGTCACGGTGATGGCTTCGTTGACCAGCGGGTTGGGGATGCCGCGCAGGGCATCGGCCAGCACCAGAAAGCCCGGTAGCGAAGCGATCACCGCGCCAAAACCGTATTCCGAGGCGGTGTTCATCGCCGCCAGCAGGGCACCGCCGACCGCGCTTTTGGTGCCTTCGGCCAGGCGCTGGCGAATGCTGCCGAAGGCGCACACCAGTACCATCAGGATGCCCACCAGCAAGGCCGCCTGCACTGCCCAGATCGCCGTGAGCTTGGCCACGTCGCTTTGCACCGGTGCGGCCATGCCCGGTAGTTGCAGGGTATGGCTGGCGCCGTACCACTGTGGGATCCAGTGGGTGAACAGCAGGTTCATCACCCCCACCAGCAGCAACGGCGACAACGCCAGCCACGGGTTGGGCAGGGTGATGTCGTCGGCGGTCTCCGGTTCGTTGCGCAGGTTGCTCCCGTAGCCTTCACCCTTGCGCTGGGCCTTGTTGCGCTGGCGTTGCAGGTAGAGCATGCCGGCGCTGAACACGAATAGCGTGCCGATCAGGCCCAGCCATGGCGCGGCCCAGGCGGTGGTGTTGAAGAAGGTGCTGGGGATGATGTTCTGGATCTGCGGGGTGCCGGGCAGGGCGTCCATGGTGAACGAAAACGCACCCAGGGCAATGGTTGCCGGGATCAGGCGCTTGGGGATGTCGCTTTGCCGGAACATCTCGGCGGCGAACGGGTACACCGCGAACACCACCACGAACAGCGACACGCCGCCGTAGGTGAGCAGGGCGCAGACCAGCACGATCACCAGCATCGCCTGGCGTGTGCCGAGCAGGCGGATGGCGGCGGCGACGATCGAGCGCGAGAAGCCCGACAGCTCGATCAGCTTGCCGAACACCGCGCCCAGCAGGAACACCGGGAAATACAGCTTGATGAAGCCGACCATTTTCTCCATGAACACCCCGGTGAAGGCGGGGGCCACGGCGGCGGGGTCGGTGAGCAGCACGGCGCCAAGGGCGGCGATGGGCGCGAACAGGATCACGCTGTAACCGCGATAGGCGGCCAGCATCAGCAGGGCCAGGGCAGCGAGGGCGATGAGCACGGTCATCGTGGGGGATCTCCAACTGTTGTTTTTATGGTTGGAAATGCAGATAGCGGGAATCGTGCCAGGTTGCTAAGTCATTGATTTATAGGTGGAAAATTCAAATCGTTGAATTCACAGTCTCAATCTTGAGACACAGCTGCGTGGGAGCGGGCTTGCCCCGCGATGGCCTTCACAGGAAATACTCGATTTTATGCGGCCGACGCCCTCGCGGGGCAAGCCCGCTCCCACATTCCCCATTTTGAGATCTTGGTCTCTCTATTGAGACTCTATCCCCAGCGCCACCATCTTCTTGTACAAGGTCGATCGCCCCAACCCCAACGCCCGCGCCGCCTCCGGCACATTCCCGCCACTGCGCGCCAGGGCATCGACAATCAACCCGCGCTCGAACTGCGCGCACGCCTGACGATAGTCCAGCGCTGGCGAGGCCGTTGCCACAGGGCTCAACGGCCCCAACGCACTGATCAAGTCCGCCACATTCAAACGCGGCTGGTCCGCCAGCAAGGTCGCGCGCTCCAGCACGTTGCGCAATTCACGAATGTTCCCCGGCCAGCCATGGCGCCCCAGCAGCGCCTGGGCCTCGGGCTCCAGCTCGTACTGGCTGCCCAGCTCGGCCAGGATCGCCTCGCACAGCGCCGGTAGGTCCTCCAGCCGCTCGCGCAACGGCGGTACCTGGATCGGCAGCACGTTCAGCCGGTAGTACAGGTCGGCACGGAAGGCGCCACGCGCCATGGCCGCGTGCAGGTCGATGGAAGTGGCGGCGATGATGCGCACATCGCTGCGCAGCATCTGGTTGGAGCCCACCGGCTCGTATTCCTTCTCTTGCAGTACCCGCAGCAACTTGCTCTGCAGCGCCAGTGGCATGTCGCCGATTTCGTCGAGGAACAGCGTGCCGCCTTCGGCCAGTTGCAGCTTGCCACTGCGGCCCTTGCGCTCGGCGCCGGTGAAGGCGCCGGGTGCGGTGCCGAAGAATTCGGCCTCCAGCAGGGTCTCGGGGATGGCCGCGCTGTTGATGCTGACAAACGCTTTGTGCGCCCGCGCCGAGGCGGCGTGGATGGCGTGGGCCAGCAGCTCTTTGCCAGTGCCGGTTTCGCCCAGCAGCAGCACCGGCGAGTCGCTGGCCGCGCCGCGTCGGCCGCGGCGCTTGGCCTCAAGGCAGGCGGCGCTGCTGCCGACGAACTGGGCGAAGCTATAGCGCGCCTGGCGCGCGCGCAGTTGCGAGCGGGTGCTGGCCAGCTCCTGCTGCATGCTCGAGTAGCGCTTGAGCAAGGGGGACAGGCTGCGCAACTCGTCGAACAGGGCAAAGCCGATGGCACCGATCAGCGCGCCTTGGTCGTCGTGGATCGGCAGGCGCATCACCACCAGCGGCTCGTTGGGGGTGTCGAGCATGTCCAGCAGGATCGGCTTGCCGTTGCTCACCACCTCGCGCATCAGGCTGCCGGGGATCACCGCCTCGCAGGGCTGGCCGATGGCGTTGGCGGCGTCGGCCAGGCCGAAGCGCCGGGCGTAGCGCTCGTTCATCCAGACGATGCGCGCCTGGCGGTCGACGATCACCGTGCCTTCGCTGGATTGCTCGATGATCTCGAACAGCGAGCGGATTGCCAGCTGGCGGACCTGGGGGTAATCCTTGAGGTTGTCGTGCATGTTTGCAGTATCCGCTTGAATCAGAAGGCCCTATCGCGGGGCAAGCCCGCTCCCACGTGGGAGCATCTTAAATACCTGGCGCTATCCCTGTGGGAGCGGGCTTGCCCCGCGATAGGGCCGGTACAGGCAAATCTAACGCCGTGGATCGAACGCTTCACGCAGCGCATCACCGATGAACACCAGCAACGACAGGATCAGCGCCAGGGCAAAGAACGCGGTAAAGCCCAGCCACGGCGCCTCCAGGTGCTGCTTGCCCTGGGTCACCAGCTCACCCAGTGACGCACTGCCCGCAGGCATGCCGAAGCCGAGAAAGTCCAGCGCCGTAAGGGTAGTGATCGCCCCGGTGAGCATGAACGGCACGTAAGTCAGCGTGGCGTTCATGGCGTTGGGCAGGATATGCCGCAGCATCACCTGGCTGTCCGGCAACCCCAGCGCGCGGGCCGCCTTGACGTACTCCAGGTTGCGTCCGCGCAGGAACTCGGCGCGCACCACATCGACCAGCGCCAGCCACGAAAACAGCGCCATGATCCCCAGCAGCCACCAGAAGTCCGGCTCGACGAAGCCCGAGAGGATGATCAGCAGGTACAGCACCGGCAACCCCGACCACACTTCCAGCAGGCGTTGCCCGAGCAGGTCGACCCAGCCGCCGTGATAACCCTGCAAGGCGCCGGCGGTGACGCCGATCAGCACGCTGAGCACGGTCAGGGCAAAGGCGAACAGCAGCGATACCCGCGTGCCGTACAGCACCCGGGCCAGTACGTCGCGCCCCTGGTCATCGGTGCCCAGCCAGTTGACTGCGCTGGGCGGGCTGGGGGTGGGTACCTGCAGGTCGTAGTTGGGGGTGTCGGCGCTGAACGGGATGGGCGCGAACAGCATCCAGCCGCCCTGGCCCTCGATCAGTTGGCGCACGTACTGGCTGCGATAGTCGGGCTGGAACGGCAACTGGCCGCCGAACTCCTGCTCGGTGTAGCGCTTGAGCGCGGGGGTATACAGCTGGCCTTTGTACGACAGCAGCAGTGGCTTGTCGTTGGCCACCAGCTCCGCGCCGAGGCTGAGTATCAACAGGCCGGCGAACAGCCACAGCGAGGCCCAGCCAAGGCGGTTGGCGCGAAAGCGCTGCAGGCGGCGTCGAGCGATGGGCGAGAGCATCAGCGGCCCCTCGCGTCGAAGTCGATGCGCGGGTCGAGCGCCGTGTAGCAGAGGTCGCCGATCAGGCGGATCAGCAGCCCGGCCAGGGTGAAGATGAACAGCGTGCCGAACACCACCGGGTAGTCCCGCGACACCGCCGCCTCATAGCTCATGCGGCCCAGGCCATCGAGAGAGAAGATCACCTCGATCAGCAGGGAGCCTGCGAAGAACACCGTGATCAGCGCCTGCGGCAACCCGGCCACCACCAGCAGCATGGCGTTGCGTAGCACATGGCCGTACAGCACTCGGCGCTCGCTCAGGCCCTTGGCCCGGGCAGTGACCACGTACTGCCGGGAAATCTCGTCGAGGAAGGCGTTCTTGGTCAGCAGGGTCAAGGTGGCGAACCCCCCGATCACCAGCGCGCCGACCGGCAGCACCAGGTGCCAGAAGTAATCGGCCAGCTTGCCCAGCAGGCTGAGCTGGTCGAAGTCATCCGACACCAGCCCGCGCACCGGGAACCAGTTGAGCGAGGTGCCACCGGCAAACAGCACGATCAGCAGCAGGGCGAACAGGAACGAGGGCAGGGCATAGCCGACCACGATCAGCGCGCTGCTCCAGGCATCGAAGCGGCTGCCATGGCGCACCGCCTTGCGGATGCCCAGCGGGATCGACACCAGGTAGGTGATCAGCGTGGCCCAGAAGCCCAGTGACAGCGTCACTGGCAGTTTTTCGAGGATCAGGTCGGTGACCTTGGCGCCGCGGAAGAAGCTCTGGCCGAAGTCCAGCCGGGCGTACTGGCCGAGCATCAGCCACAGCCGTTCGGGGGCGGACTTGTCGAAACCGTACTGGCGCTTGATCTCCTCGATCAACTTGGGGTCCAGGCCACGGGTGGCGCGGGATTCGCTGTGCACCGCCTCGGCCCGCGCGCCGGGGGCGCCGCCGCCGATGCCTTGCAGCCGCGCGACGGCCTGTTCCACCGGGCCACCAGGGGCGGCCTGGACGATGGCGAAGTTGACCAGCAGGATCGCCAGCAAGGTGGGGATGATCAGCAGCAGGCGGCGCAGGATGTAGCTGGTCATGGCTGTTTCCCGAGCCGTTCGGCCATCTGTTCGGTAGTCAGCGCCGTCGGGCTGACCTCCCACCAGGCGTCCAGGCCTTCGTCATAGGTGGCCTGCACCTTGGGCAGGCCGAAGCGGTTCCACCACACCGTCGAGCTACCCGGCGGGTAGTAGTTGGGGATCCAGTAGTAGTTCCATTGCAGCACTCGGTCCAGGGCATGGGCATGGCGCAGCATGTCGGGCTGGCTGCTGGCGCGCACCAGCCCGTCGAGCAGGTGGTCCACCGCCGGGTCCTTGAGCACCATCAGGTTGTTCGAGCCCGGGTCGTTGGCTGCGGCGGAGCCGAAGTAGTTGTACAGCTCGCTGCCCGGCGACAGGGTCACCGGGTAGCCGGTGACGACCATGTCGTAGTCGCGGGCCATCAGGCGGTTGACGTACTGCGCGGCATCGACGTTGCGGATGTTCAGCTCGATGCCGATCTGCGCCAGGTTGCGCTTCCACGGCAGCAGCAGGCGCTCCATGCCCGACTGACCGTTGAGGAAGGTGAAGCTCAGCGGCTCGCCCTGGGCGTTGACCAGGCGATCGCCCTCGGGGCGCCAGCCGGCGGCCTGGAGCAGGGCCAGGGCCTGCAACTGCTGCGCGCGGATGATCCCCGTGCCGTCGGTGACCGGGGCGCTGAACACCTGGCTGAACACCTCGTCGGGCACCTGGCCACGCAGCGGTTCCAGCAGCTTGAGTTCGTCCGCGTCCGGCAGCGCGCGGGCTGCCAGCGGGGTGTTGGAGAACAGGCTCTGCTGGCGGATGTACATGTTGCGCATCATCTGCCGGTTGCTCCACTCGAAGTCCCAGAGCATGCCCAGGGCCTGGCGCACCCGGCGGTCCTGGAACTGCGGCTTGGCCAGGTTGAACACGAAGCCCTGGGCCACCTGCGGCTTGGCCGGGCCCAGGTGGGCACGCTGCAGGCGGCCATCGTCGAGCTGGGCGCCGTTGTAGCCGAGGGTGAAGGCGGTGGCGGAGAACTCGCGGTTGTAGTCGTAGCCGCCACCCTTGAGCACCTGGCGCGCCACCTCGGTGTCGCCGAAGTACTCGATGCGCAGGCGCTGGAAGTTGTACAGCCCACGGGCCACCGGCAGGTCTTTGGCCCACCAGTCGGCATTGCGCTCGAAGGTGATGCTGCGGCCGTTGTCGATCCGGCTGATGCGGTATGGGCCGCTGCCCACGGGCTTGTCGAAGCCCGCACCATTGGCGAAGTCGCGCTGCTGCCAGTCGTGTTCGGGCAGCACTGGCAGGCTCGCCAGGTCCAGCGCCAGGGTGCGGCCGTGCGGCTGCTTGAAGTCGAAGCGTATCTGCCGAGGGCCTTCGACCGTCACCCCGGCCACTTCGGCGAAACGGGTGCGGTAATTGAGGCTGCCCTTGCTCATCAGCAGCTCGAAGGTGAAACGCACATCCTCGGCGCGTACCGGCTTGCCATCGGCGAAAGTGGCGCGCGGGTCGAGGTACAGGCGCAGCCAGGCGTCGTCGGGGCTGCGCTCCAGGCGCTGGGCGATCAGGCCATAGACCGTGTAGGGCTCGTCGAAGGCGCGAATGGCCAGCGGCGCGTACAGCCAGCCTTCGACCTGGCTCACGCCAATGCCCTTGTCGATGAACGGCAGGATGTGGTCGAACTGGCCGATCTCGATGGCCGAACGGCGCAGGCTGCCGCCTTTGGGGGCGTCCGGGTTGACGTAGGCGAAGTGCTGGAAACTGGCGGGGTAGCGGGGGGCTTCACCGTAGACGGTGAGGGCGTGGGTGGGGGCGGCCTGGGCGACCGCCGACAGCGCCAGCAGCAGCGCGGCACATCCCGAACGCAGCCACCTGGTGAATGCGTGGGAGCGGGCTTGCCCCGCGATGGCGGACGTCAGGCCGACTGCATTGGCACTGGCGACGCCATCGCGGGGCAAGCCCGCTCCCACAGGGTGGCTGCGCAACAACCTGTAATCAGTCCTGGCGGCTGGTCACTTCCAGCAGGTGGTAGCCGAACTGGGTCTTGACCGGGCCTTGCACGGTGTTGACCGGGGCGCTGAATACCACGGTGTCGAATTCCTTGACCATCTGGCCTGGGCCGAACGAGCCCAGGTCACCGCCCTGGCGGCTGGATGGGCAGGTGGAATTGGCCTTGGCGATTTCGGCGAAGTCAGCGCCGGCTTCGATCTGTGCTTTGAGTTCGTTGCACTTCTCTTCGCTGCTGACGAGGATGTGGCGGGCGGTGGCTCGGGCCATGGGGGACTGCTCCTAGGGGGTGAAAAAGGGCAAGCCTAGCGCACTTGTCTAGGCCATGTCTCGCAAGGCTTGCCGACTGTTTCCTACAAACGTTTGGCCGCTTCGCGCAGCATGGTCTCGGTCGCGCTCCAGCCCAGGCAGCCGTCGGTGATGGACACGCCGTACTTCAGGGCACCGGCGCCCAATGCCTGGCAACCGTCGAACAGGTGGCCCTCGATCATCACCCCGACCAGCGAACGGTCACCGGCCAGGCGTTGCTGCAGCACATCTTCGAACACCGCAGGCTGACGCATCGGGTCCTTGCCACTGTTGGCATGGCTGCAATCGACCATGATGCGTGGCGCCAGGCCCGCCTTGGCCAGGCCCTGGCGCGCCTGGGCCACGCTGTGGGCATCGTAGTTCGGGCCCTTGTGGCCACCGCGCAGCACCAGATGGGTGTCCGGGTTGCCGAGGCTCTCGATGATCGCCGGGTAGCCCTGGGCGTCCATGCCGAAGTGGCGGTGCGGATGCGCGGCGCTGCGCATGGCGTCGCAGGCAATGGCGATGCCGCCATCGGTGCCGTTCTTGAAGCCGACCGGCAGCTCCAGGCCACTGACCATTTCACGGTGAATCTGCGACTCGGTGGTGCGCGCGCCAATGGCGGCCCAGCCCAGCAAGTCGTCGAAGTAGCCGGCGGCCATGGGTTGCAGCAGCTCGGTGGCGATCGGCAGGCCGCGTTCGATCATGCTCAGCATCAAGCCACGGGACAGGGCGATGCCTGCGTGCATGTCGTCGCTGCCGTCCAGGTGCGGATCGTAGGCCAGGCCTTTCCAGCCCACCGTGGTGCGTGGTTTTTCAACGTAGGCGCGCATCACCAGCAGCAGCTTGTCGCCGACTTCATGGTTGAGCGCCGCCAGGCGGTCGGCGTATTCCAGCGCCGAGCGCGGGTCATGAATCGAGCATGGGCCGACGATCACCAGCAGGCGTTCATCGCGGCCTTCAAGGATGGCGCGGATCGCCTGGCGATGGGCATGGACTTGCTGGGTGAGTTCGGTTGACAGCGGCATCTGCTGCTTGAGCAGGTGCGGGCTGGGCAGGCGCTTGCTGACAGTGGCGTTGGCCGCTTGCGGTTGGGTCAGGGGCAGGGCGAGGTTCGAGGCGTGCATGGCGTTTTTCCCTGGGCGGACGGCGGGTTCTGGCCCGCGCGGTCGGCCCTATCGAGGTGTTCGACTGGTCGTCAAATTGGGTAGTTGTGCGGCATTGCCACCGGAAATCGACCGAACGGAGGCGGCAGGCTGGCCCGAACGGGATTGGCTAAATCGCCATGCATAGGTGCTTGGGTAGTAGTAAGTGGCGTAGTTCATGAATCTGTCCTCAAGATGAAGCGTTGAAAGTGATGGCCCGGAAAAACAAAACCCCCGGTCGGGGAGCCGACCGGGGGTTTGAGTATTCTCGTGTTCGGCGGCCCCTCGAAAGTGGGCGCCGGGTGGGTTATCGGCGCCTAGTAGCTAAACCAATAACCAAAATAAAAGGGTGCAACGGCGTTACGACCGGCAACGGCCAGCACGCGGTGCGCAGGGCGACCGGTGGGGTTGGCGTGGTTGCAGGAATGTTTCGGCATGTTGCTCTCCAGTGAATGTGCCCGAGCTTACTGCACCTTGGCGGTAGCGTTCAATGGATAAATGCTATCGGTTCAATCAATGAAGCTGACTAACGCGCAAGCTGACATATGAGTTGGTGGAGCAGGCGCTTGGCGTGGCGATGTCCAACGACTTCGCCGGTTGAATCCAGCGCACGTCTTCGGGGCCTTTCGCGGGGCAAGCCCGCTCCCACGATATCTGCGTCGTGGGAGCGGGCTTGCCCCGCGATGAGGCCATTCTCCATGTCATCGATCAGCGCCTTGGCCATGGCGCTGAGGATGCGGGCGGTGCCACCGGCGATCAGGTCGCCTTCCATTTCGGCTTCGCGGGTGAGGTGGCGGATGCAGCCGAGCAGTACCGACAACTCGTCGAAGGCGTGCTGCAAGGGGATTTCGGGCTGGATGCGGAACAGCTCCAGGCAGGTGGTGGTGCCTGTGGTGCTCCCGTGGGTAGAGGGCTCGGTCATGGCTGCGCTCCTGTCTCGTGGCGGATCAGGGGGTAGAGCAGCTGGTTGAGGTAGATGCAGGTGTTCAGCAGGGTCTGGCGCTGTTCTTCGCTGTTGGTGTTGAAATACATATCGAGCACTTCGCGTAGGCAGCCCATCAATGAGGTGGCTTCGGTACGGGCGGCTTCGGGGGTGAGGTCGGGAGAGATGGACAGGTAAGGGAAGAAACGGGGTGGGTCGGGGACGATCTTTTTCATAGGTGTATCTCTTGTGCTGGCTCAGGGAGGCACCACCCCAGGCAATTCTCACAAAGCGAAGGGTGGCAGCCGTGAACGGGGTGAGAATCCGGGGCACAAGAAACCCGGTCAGACCGAAGTCTGCCCGCACACGGCTGCCATGAAAGAGAGGCCGAATTTCTTGAAGCTTCGGGATTCTCACACCCCGGTCACCAAATATGGCGACCGGGTGAAGTTAGCCCTGAGGGATTTCCCCGACAACGCAGCAACTTCCGGCAAGCGCGTAGGATAGTTCCCAAGCCTTCTGGGCTGAAGCATTTGGTTGCAGGTTCGGAAATGTCTTACGGGTTTGGTGGTATGCCTTGGGTGGGCCTGGCTGGCTACTGCGTGAGGGCGGCCAGGTGCCAGGCGAAAGGTTTGCAGCGCTCTTGAGGTCGAGCGCCGACCGTCACCTGCCCCAATACCTCCCAGACGGCTGGACAGAATGACCGCCGCTTGTGCCTGTCCACCTGACAATTCTGCCAGTTGCGGACCTGTCGGCCGTGGCTCACCTTTCTCCCGGACACGGATGAGAAGGAGGTTGTCATGCCAGCGCCAGCCCAACAGTTGTTTTTCTACTCCCCGGAAGGCTTCTGTTTAGTCAAGCAGGGCGTTACGGGCTACTCGGCGTTGTTTCGTGCAGCCGGACAGGCACTGGCTCAGCATGGGGAGGGGCGCGTCGAGTTTGGCGCAGCCGATCACCATGGTTCGGTACTTCGGTTGCTGGGGCGCGATGCCCCCTGCGAGATGGCCTATACAGCCCACGGGCACGTCGGTGCTGACTCCTGCAAGTCATTGCTACGTTTCAACGGGCAGCGCAAGGAAACCGTCACCGGGCACTATTTGCTGGGGGACGGATACCGCGTGTTCAGCCCGGTACTGATGCGGTTCGTGGCGCCTGACAGCTTGAGCCCGTTCGGCGTCGGCGGGATCAACGCCTATGGATATTGCGGGGGGGATCCCGTTAACAGGGTCGATCCGGATGGGCATATGTTCAAGGTGCCATTTGGCAATAGACCCAAGTCTTCTGCCCCTGTGACGCAGCCTAGCGTACCGAGCACGACCGGTCCTGGCTCTGCCCCCATGACCCAACCTAGGGTTCCGAGCAATACGGATCCTGCCTCAGCCACCATGACCCAACACGATGCGAACCGGCTTCTCTCCGCTCGGGTGCAGAGGCACAATCAAGCTGTGGCTAAAAAAAATCAGTATGAGCAAAGCTATGAGGGAGGGCTGGCCTATCTCGGAGAGGGAATTGGTACGACAGTCGAAAACATCAGTCAGGCTGGAGTGGCGTCTTTCAAAGAGCATGTTTTTGTCGAGGGGGTGGCTGTCAGTCTGACCCGGGATTATGCGACTCGCTCGCGAAATCCAAATTTCACGGTGTTGTTCAAAAAAACAGTGGGCCTGGAGCGTGCCATCAAGTCCGTGCTGCCAGCCGACGCCAATAAGTCGCCCACTGAAAAATGGCCGCTCAATGTGGAGAACCAAAACACCCGCACCGATGGATAACACTCTGCGCAATCTGGAGTCCAGTGCACGCTTTCAAGCCTTTTCGCGGGTAAACACGCTCCCACAGGACGGCGCCGGCCTTGCAATCGGCTCAATCCCTGTGGGAGCGGGTTTACCCGCGAAAGGGCCAGTACAGACGACACGAAACCCTGCCTGCACAATTCGGATAGCACTCTGCACGATCTGGATATCTGCGCCCCCACCCAGGGCATAACCTGACCCGGCCTGAACAATAACAATGGAGGCCCTGGCCATGTCCCTGGGATTCGACTACCTCAATGCCATGCTCGAAGATGACCGGGAGAAGGGCGTCTATCGTTGCAAGCGTGAAATGTTCACCGACCCGCGCCTGTTCGACCTGGAGATGAAGCACATCTTCGAGGGCAACTGGATCTACCTGGCCCACGAAAGCCAGATCCCCGCAAACAACGACTTCCTCACCCTGACCATGGGGCGCCAGCCGATCTTCATCGCGCGCAACAAGGACGGGGTGCTCAACGCCTTCCTCAATGCCTGCAGCCACCGCGGCGCCATGCTCTGCCGGCACAAGCGCGGCAACCGGTCCAGCTACACCTGCCCGTTCCACGGCTGGACTTTCAACAACAGCGGCAAGCTGCTCAAGGTCAAGGACCCGAGCAACGCCGGCTACCCCGACAGCTTCAACTGCGACGGCTCCCACGACCTCACCAAGGTGGCGCGTTTCGAGTCGTACCGCGGCTTTCTGTTCGGCAGCCTGAACGCCGACGTGAAACCCCTGGTCGAGCACCTGGGCGAGTCGGCGAAGATCATCGACATGATCGTCGACCAGTCCCCCGAGGGCCTGGAAGTGCTGCGCGGCGCCAGCTCGTACATCTACGAAGGCAACTGGAAGCTCACCGCCGAAAACGGTGCCGACGGCTACCACGTCAGCTCCGTGCACTGGAATTACGCCGCCACCCAGAGCCAGCGCAAGCAGCGCGAAGCGGGCGACGAGATCAAGACCATGAGCGCCGGCGCCTGGGCCAAACAGGGTGGCGGCTTCTACTCCTTCGACCACGGCCACCTGCTGCTGTGGACCCGCTGGGCCAACCCCGAGGATCGCCCGGCCTACGAGCGCCGTGACCAGCTGGCCGCCGATTTCGGCCAGGCCCGCGCCGACTGGATGATCGAGAACTCGCGCAACCTGTGCCTGTACCCGAACGTGTACCTGATGGATCAGTTCAGCTCGCAGATCCGCATCGCCCGGCCGATTTCGGTGAACAAGACCGAGATCACCATCTACTGCATCGCGCCCAAGGGCGAGAGCGCCGATGCCCGGGCCAAGCGCATCCGCCAGTACGAGGACTTCTTCAACGTCAGTGGCATGGCCACCCCGGATGACCTGGAAGAGTTCCGCTCCTGCCAGACCGGCTACGGCGGCGGCACCGGCTGGAACGACATGTCCCGCGGCGCGCAGCACTGGGTCGAAGGTGCCGACGAGGCGGCCAAGGAGATCGAACTCCAACCGCTGCTGTCGGGCGTGCGCACCGAGGACGAAGGCTTGTTCGTGCTGCAACACAAGTACTGGCAGGACACCATGATCCAGGCGTTGAAAGACGAACAGCAACTGATCCCCGTGGAGGCCGTGCAATGAGCCTGCATGACACCGTGCGCGACTTCCTCTACCGCGAAGCGCGCTACCTGGACGATGCCCAGTGGGACCAGTGGCTGGAGCTGTACAGCAGCGATGCGACCTTCTGGATGCCGTCCTGGGACGATGACGACACCCTGACCGAGGACCCGCAGAGCGAGATCTCGCTGATCTGGTACGGCAACCGTGGCGGCCTCGAGGACCGGGTATTCCGCATCAAGACCGAGCGCTCCAGCGCCACCGTGCCGGACACCCGCACCTCGCACAACATCAGCAACATCGAGATCGTCGCGCAGGCCGAGGGCAGCTGCCAGGTGCGCTTCAACTGGCACACCCTGAGCTTTCGCTACAAGACCACCGACAGCTACTTCGGCACCAGCTTCTACACCCTCGACCTGCGCGGCGAGCAGCCGCTGATCAGGCACAAGAAGGTGGTGCTGAAGAACGACTACGTCCGTCAGGTCATCGACATCTACCACATCTGATCCACCCGGCAGAGCCTGTCGGTGTGCCCCACGGCGCGCCGCGGCCAGGCTCGCCCGTGAGGTGCACCATGAGCTACCAGATCGCACTGAATTTCGAAGACGGGGTCACCCGTTTCATCGAGGCCGACGGCACTGAAACCGTGGCCGATGCCGCCTACCGTCAGGGCATCAACATCCCGCTGGATTGCCGCGACGGCGCCTGCGGCACCTGTAAATGCAAGGCCGAATCGGGCCGTTACGACCTGGGCGACAACTTCATCGAGGACGCCCTGAGCGAGGAGGAAATCGCCCAGGGCTACGTGCTCACCTGCCAGATGCGCGCCGAAAGCGACTGCGTGGTGCGCATCCCGGCCTCGTCGCAGCTGTGCAAGACCGAACAGGCCAGCTTCGAGGCGGCCATCAGCGATGTGCGCCAGCTGTCGGCCAGCACCATCGCCTTGTCGATCAAGGGCGAGGCACTGAGCCGCCTGGCGTTCCTGCCCGGGCAGTACGTCAACCTCAAGGTGCCGGGCAGCGAGCAGAGCCGCGCCTATTCGTTCAGCTCGCTGCCCAGGGACGGCGAAGTCAGCTTCCTGATCCGCAACGTACCGGGCGGGCTGATGAGCAGCTTCCTCACCCAGCTGGCCAAGGCTGGCGACAGCATGAGCCTGGCCGGCCCGCTGGGCAGTTTCTACCTGCGGCCGATCCAGCGTCCCTTGCTGCTGCTGGCCGGCGGTACGGGCCTCGCGCCATTCACCGCGATGCTGGAGAAGATCGCCGAGCAGGGCAGCGAGCACCCCCTGCACCTGATCTACGGCGTGACCAACGACTTCGACCTGGTCGAGCTGGATCGCCTGCAGGCCCTGGCCGCGCGCATCCCCAACTTCACCTACAGCGCCTGCGTGGCCAACCCCGACAGCCAGTACCCGCAGAAGGGCTACGTGACCCAGCACATCGAGCCGCGCCACCTCAACGAAGGCGATGTGGATGTGTACCTGTGCGGCCCGCCGCCGATGGTCGAGGCGGTCAGCCAGTACATCCGCGAACAGGGCATTACCCCGGCCAACTTCTACTACGAGAAGTTCGCCGCGGCAGCCTGAGGCTTTTACGGGGCTGCCTGCATCGTGCGGGTGAGGGTGGCCTCTTTTTATTGCGATGGCGGGCAGAGCCGATGTGGGAGCTGGCTTGCCAGCGATCGAGGGCGAAGCCCTCGCCCAGCAATTTTGGCTGGCTGTTCCGGCCTCATCGCTGGCAAGCCAGCTCCCACAAGGAGATCGACATGAACAACCGATTCCACAACAAAGTCGCCCTGGTCACCGGCGCCGCCCAAGGCATCGGCCGCGCCGTGTGCTGGCGGCTCAAGGCCGAAGGCGCGCAGGTGGTGGCGGTGGACCGCTCCGAGCTGGTCCACGAGCTGGCCGGCGAGGGCATGCTGACCCTCACCGCCGACCTCGAGCAACACGACGACTGCGCCAAGGTCATGGCCCGCGCCGTGGAAACCTTCGGCCGCCTCGACATCCTCATCAACAACGTCGGCGGCACCATCTGGGCCAAGCCCTTCGAACACTACGACGTGCAGCAGATCGAGGCCGAAGTGCGCCGCTCGCTGTTCCCCACCCTGTGGTGCTGCCACGCCGCCTTGCCCTACATGCTCGAGCGCGGCAGCGGCGCCATCGTCAACGTCTCGTCCATCGCCACCCGTGGCGTCAACCGCGTGCCCTACGGCGCGGCCAAGGGTGGCGTCAACGCGCTCACCGCGTGCCTGGCCTTCGAAACCGCCGAGCGCGGTATCCGCGTCAACGCCACCGCCCCCGGCGGCACCGAGGCACCGCCCCGGCGTATCCCGCGCAACCAGGCCGAGCAGAGCGCGCAGGAGAAAGGCTGGTACCAGCAGATCGTCGACCAGACCGTCGCAAGCAGCCTGATGAAGCGCTACGGCAGCCTCGACGAACAGGTCGGCGCCATCCTCTTCCTGGCCTCCGACGAGGCCTCGTACATCACCGGCGTAACCCTGCCGGTGGGCGGTGGCGACCTCGGCTGACGGCCGCCCCGGCAAGGTTTTCTCTTCACACAACAAAAACAAAAGAGACAGATGCCATGCGAACACTCGACGTGCACCCGATCATCGACAACGCCCGCTTCAGCCCCTTCCACTGGATGGTCATGGCCTGGTGTGGCCTGCTGCTGATCTTCGACGGCTACGACCTGTTCATCTACGGCGTGGTCCTGCCGACCATCATGAAAGAGTGGGGCCTGACCCCGCTGCAGGCCGGTGCCCTGGGCAGCTACGCGCTGTTCGGCATGATGTTCGGCGCCTTGGTGTTCGGCAGCCTGGCCGACCGTATCGGGCGCAAGAAGGGTATTGCCATCTGTTTCGCGCTGTTCTCCGGGGCCACCATCCTCAACGGCTTCGCCAGCAGCCCCAGCGAATTTGGCATCTACCGCTTCTTCGCCGGGCTGGGCTGCGGCGGGCTGATGCCCAACGCAGTAGCGTTGATGAACGAATACGCGCCCAAGCGCCTGCGCAGCACCCTGGTGGCGATCATGTTCAGCGGCTACTCGCTGGGCGGCATGCTCTCGGCCGGGGTCGGTATCTTCCTGCTTCCGCGTTTCGGCTGGGAATCGATGTTCTTCGCCGCCGCCGTGCCGCTGCTGTTGCTGCCGGTGATCCTCTATTACCTGCCCGAGTCCATCGGCTTCCTGGTGCGCCAAGGCCGAATGGACGAAGCCCGCACTTTGCTCAAACGCCTTGATCCGAATTGCGACGTCACCCTCGAAGACACTCTGGTCGTGGGAGCGGGCTTGCCCCGCGATAAGGCCAGCACGCTCACCTCGGTCCTCAAACTGTTCCAGAACGGCCTGGCCATCCGCACCCTGGCCCTGTGGCTGGCGTTCTTCTGCTGCCTGCTGATGGTCTACGCACTGAGCTCGTGGCTGCCGAAACTCATGGCCAACGCCGGCTACAGCCTGGGTTCGAGCCTGTCGTTCCTGCTGGTGCTGAACTTCGGCGGCATGGCCGGGGCGATCCTCGGTGGCTGGCTGGGCGACCGCTACAACCTGGTCAAGGTCAAGGTGGCGTTCTTCATCGCCGCCGCGCTGTCGATCAGCCTGCTGGGGGTCAACAGCCCCATGCCGGTGCTGTACCTGCTGATCTTCATCGCCGGCGCCACCACCATCGGCACGCAGATCCTGCTGTACGCCGGCGCCGCCCAGCTGTACGGCCTGTCGGTGCGTTCCACCGGCCTGGGCTGGGCCTCCGGCATCGGCCGCAATGGCGCCATCGTCGGCCCGCTGCTCGGTGGCGCGCTGATGGGCATCAACCTGCCGCTGCAACTGAATTTCATCGCCTTCGCCATCCCCGGCGCAATCGCCGCGCTGGCCATGGCCGTGCACCTGGCCAGTGGCCGGCGCCAGGCCCTGGCGGCGACGGCCTGACCCTTCACTGACTGAACTGGAGCCTTGGCATGACAAGCCCGACCATCGACCGGCTGGAGGCGATCATCGTCGACCTGCCGACCATCCGCCCGCACAAGCTGGCCATGCACACCCTGCAGCAGCAGACCCTGGTGATCCTGCGCCTGCGCTGCAGCGACGGCGTGGAAGGCATCGGCGAAGCCACCACCATCGGTGGCCTGGCCTACGGCTACGAAAGCCCGGAAGGCATCAAGGCCAATATCGACGCCTACCTGGCGCCGGCGCTGGTCGGCATGGCCGCCGACAACATCAACGCCGCCATGCTCAAGCTCGACAAGCTGGCCAAGGGCAACACCTTCGCCAAGTCCGGCATCGAGAGCGCCTTGCTCGACGCCCAGGGCAAGCGCCTGGGCCTGCCGGTCAGCGAGCTGCTCGGTGGCCGCGTGCGCGACAGCCTGGAAGTGGCCTGGACCCTGGCCAGCGGCGACACCGCCCGCGATATCGCCGAGGCTGAGCACATGCTGGAGATCCGCCGGCACCGGGTATTCAAGCTGAAGATCGGCGCCAACCCTGTGGCGCAGGACCTCAAACACGTGGTGGCGATCAAGCGCGAGCTGGGCGAGCGCGCCAGCGTACGCGTCGACGTCAACCAGTACTGGGACGAATCTCAGGCCATCCGCGCCTGCCAGGTGCTGGGCGACAACGGCATCGACCTGATCGAGCAGCCGATCTCGCGCATCAACCGTGGCGGGCAGGTCCGCCTGAACCAGCGCAGCCCGGCGCCGATCATGGCCGACGAGTCCATCGAAAGCGTCGAGGACGCCTTCAGCCTGGCCGCCGACGGTGCGGCCAGCATCTTCGCCCTGAAAATCGCCAAGAACGGCGGCCCGCGCGCCGTGCTGCGCACCGCGCAGATCGCCGAAGCGGCCGGTATCGCCCTGTATGGCGGGACCATGCTCGAAGGCAGCGTGGGCACCCTGGCCTCGGCCCATGCCTTCCTGACCCTTCGCCAGCTGACCTGGGGCACCGAGTTGTTCGGGCCGCTGCTGCTGACCGAAGAGATCGTCAACGAGCCGCCGGTGTACCGCGACTTCCAGTTGCACGTGCCAAGCACCCCCGGCCTGGGCCTGACCCTGGACGAGGCGCAGCTTGCGCGCTTCGCCCGCCGTAGCTGAAGCAGCACTTAATCCCTGTGGGAGCGGGCTTGCCCCGCGAAGCAGGCACCGCGCTAGATGGCACGGGCTTCGCCCGTGTTCGCGGGGCAAGCCCGCTCCCACAGAAGCAACGACTGACGTAAGGAGAACACCATGCTGTTCCACGTAAAGATGACCGTAAAACTGCCGGTCGACATGGACCCGGCCAAGGCCGCGCAACTCAAGGCCGACGAAAAGCAGCTGGCCCAGCGCCTGCAGCGCGACGGCACCTGGCGCCACCTGTGGCGCATCGCCGGGCACTACGCCAACTACAGCGTGTTCGACGTGCCCAGCGTCGAGGCGCTGCACGACACCCTGATGCAGCTGCCGCTGTTCCCCTACATGGACATCGAGGTCGCCGGCCTGTGCCGCCATCCCTCGTCGGTCCACAGCGACGACCGCTGAAATCCCCACAAGAACAATTCGAGGTACCAGATCATGACCGTGAAGATCGCCCACACCCCTGATGTGCAGAAATTCTTCGAACAAGCCGCAGGCTTTGGCAACGACGAAGGCAGCCCGCGCCTCAAGCGCATCGTCCAGCGCGTGTTGCAGGACACCGCGCGGCTGATCGAGGACCTGGAGGTCAGCGAGGACGAGTTCTGGCTCGCCGTCGACTACCTCAACCGCCTGGGTGGTCGCGGCGAAGCCGGGCTGCTGGTGGCCGGGCTTGGCATCGAGCACTTCCTCGACCTGCTGCAGGACGCCAAGGATGCCGAGCTGGGCCTGACCGGCGGCACCCCGCGCACCATCGAAGGCCCGCTGTACGTGGCTGGTGCACCGCTGGCCCAGGCCGTGGTGCGCATGGACGATGGCAGCGAGGAGGGCGTGGCCACGGTGATGTACCTCGAAGGCCAGGTGCGCGGCCCCGATGGCCAGCCGTTGGCCGGGGCCACGGTGGACCTGTGGCATGCCAACACCCGCGGCACCTACTCGTTCTTCGACCAGAGCCAGTCCGAGTACAACCTGCGCCGGCGCATCGTCACCGACGCCGAGGGCCGCTACCGTGCGCGCTCCATCGTGCCGTCCGGCTATGGCTGCGACCCCCAGGGGCCGACCCAGGAGTGCCTGGACCTGCTCGGCCGCCACGGCCAGCGCCCGGCGCACATCCATTTCTTCATCTCGGCGCCGGGGCACCGGCATCTGACCACGCAGATCAACCTGGCTGGCGACAAGTACCTGTGGGACGACTTCGCCTATGCCACCCGGGATGGCTTGGTGGGGGAGATCACCTTCCGCGAGGACGGGGCGCGGGGCGTGACGGGGCGCTATGCCGAGATGCAGTTCGATTTCCAATTGCAGAAGGCGCATGACAGCGACGCCGAACAGCGCAGCGGGCGGCCGCGGGCGTTGCAAGAGGCCTGAGCCAGCAATCGCGGGGCAAGCCCGCTCCCACGCCGTGGGAGCGGGCTTGCCCCGCGATAGATCACCACCTGATCCCCGCGAGAAATCCCATGAAAACCCTGTTCAAGGATTGCTCCCTGTCCGCCGTCGTGGCCGGCTGCATCGCCACGCTGATTTCCTACGCCGGCCCCTTGGTGATCATCTTCCACGCCGCCGAAGCCGCCGGCCTGTCCCACGGCCAGTTGTCCTCCTGGGTGTGGGCGGTGTCCATGGGCAGCGCTTTGCTGGGGGGCTTGCTGAGCCTGCGCTACCGGGTGCCGGTGGTGATCGCCTGGTCGATACCGGGCTCGGCGCTGCTGGTCACCGCCTTGCCGCACCTTGGCCTCGCGCAGGCGATCGGCGCCTACCTCGTGGCCAATGCGGTGCTGCTGCTGATCGGCATCAGTGGCGCTTTTGACCGTCTGATCGCCCGGCTGCCCGGTTCCATCGCCGCCGGCATGCAGGCCGGGATCCTGTTCAGCTTCGGCATCGAGGTGTTCCGCGCCTTGCCGGTGCAGCCGCTGTTGGTGCTGGCGATGTTCGTCACCTACGTGCTGATGCGCCGGGTGCAGCCGCGCTATGCGGTGGCGGCGGTATTGACCGTGGGCGCCCTGGTGACCGTGGCCAGTGGCGAGTTTCGCGGCAGCGAACTGGTGCTGGCCCTGGCCACGCCGCAATGGACCACGCCGCAATTCAGCCTGGCCGCGACCTTCAGCCTGGCGTTGCCGCTGGTGCTGGTGGCGCTGACCGGGCAGTTCATGCCGGGCATGGCGGTGCTGCGCAATGCCGGCTACCGCACAGAGGCCAGCCCGCTGATCAGCGCCAGTGCCCTGGGCGGCCTGCTGTTGGCACCGTTCGGTTGCCACGGGCTGAACCTGGCGGCGGTCACCGCCAGCCTTTGCACTGGCCGCGAGGCCCATGAAGACCCATGTAGACGCTACGTGGCAGCGGTCGCGGGCAGTGCGCTGTACCTGCTGCTGGGCATTGCCGGGGCCACCTTGCTGTCGCTGTTCGCCGCGTTCCCCGCCGCCTTGATCGCCGTGCTTGCGGGCCTGGCCCTGTACGGCGCGATCAGCGAGGCCCTGGCGCGCAGCCTGACCGAGCCCGGCGAGCGCGATGCCGGGCTGTTCACCTTCCTGGTCACCGCTTCAGGCGTGACTTTCCTTGGGCTGTCAGCGGCGTTCTGGGGGCTGCTGTTCGGCCTGCTCGCCCACGCGCTGGTCAGCCTGCGCCGGCCACGGCTGCGCGCCGCCACTGCTGAACAGGAGACCTGAGCCACCCATCACGTTCTGGTTCTGCGCTTTATCACATAACAACAAGATCAGAGAGCTTCGGAATGAACCAAACCCCTTGCGTCGCCATCGGCCTGAGCCTGCTCAGCCAACCACTGTGGGCTGCCGACGGCGGCTTCTTCGAGGATGCCAAGGCCAGCCTCAGTGCCCGCAACTATTACTTCAGCCGTGATTATTCGGACATCGTCGGCGCCAACCAGCAGTCCAAGGCCGAGGAGTGGGCCCAGGGCTTCATCCTCGACTTCAAGTCCGGCTACACGCCGGGCCCCATCGGCTTCGGTGTCGACGCACTGGGCCTGCTCGGCATCCGCCTGGACAGCAGCCCCGACCGGGTCAACACCGGCCTGCTGCCGGTGCACGGCGATGGTCGCGCCGCCAGTGAATACAGCCGCATCGCACCGACTTTCAAGGCGCGGCTGTCGAAGACCGAGCTGCGCGCGGGCGAACTGCAGCCCAACCTGCCGGTGTTGACCTTCAGCGATATCCGCCTGCTGCCACCGACCTACCAGGGCGTGAGCCTGAGCTCCAGCGAGCTCGATGGGCTGACCCTTCAGGCCGGCCACCTCAGCTCGACCCACCTGCGCAACGAAGCCGGCGACGGCAAGCTCAACGCCATGCTCGGCCATGTGCCGATGCGTCAGGCCGAAAGCGATGCGTTCAACTATGTCGGCGGCGACTACGCGTTCAATGCCAACCTGAGCAGCCTGAGCCTGTGGCACGGGCAATTGGAAGACATCTACCGGCAGAGCTTCGTGGGCTTGAAGCACAGCAAACCGTTGGGGGACTGGGTGCTCAGTGCCAACCTGGGTTACTTCACTGCCCGCGAAGACGGCGATGCGCTGTTGGGTGATATCGACAACCAGGCATTCTTTTCGATGTTCACCGCCAAGCGTGGCGGGCACAGCTTTGGTGCCGGTTACCAGGCCATTTACGGCGACAGCCCGTTCCCGCGGGTGTTCGCCAACATCAGCCCGCTGGGTAACGAAGTGCCGACCTACGAGTTCGCCTATACCGACGAGCGTTCGTACCAGCTGCGCTACGACTACAACTTCGCGGCCATGGGGATCCCGGGGTTGACGGCCACGGTGCGCTATATCACCGGTGACAATGTCGATACCGGCAAGGGCTTCGAGGGGCGTGACCGCGAGCGGGATATCGATTTGGGGTATGCGGTGCAGAGCGGGGTGCTCAAGGGGTTGGGGATCCGGGTGCGCAATGCCATGGCGCGGTCCAATTATCGCAGTGATATCGATGAGAACCGGTTGATCCTGATGTACACCTGGCAATTGTTCTGACGTTCGATTCAAGAGTGCCGGGGCCGCTGTGCGGCCCCAGCATTGCCTGGGAAGGCATCCGCCCAAACAACCCACTCCCGCTTTTGTGCATCCGACAGAGGCCCCCCCATCACACAACTGTCAGCATGCAAGGCATAAGCACAGGAGCCGCCCCATGAAAGTCGTCATTGCCCCCGATTCGTTCAAGGACAGCCTCGACGCTGCCGGCGTCGCCCGCGCCATCGCCAGCGGCCTGGCCGCCGTGTGGCCGCAGGCCACCTTGGTGCAGTGCCCGATGGCTGACGGCGGCGAGGGCACGATGGAGGCCATCGTCGCCGCCAGCCACGGCGAACAGCGCCGCCAGGTGGTGCGCGGCCCGCTGGGCACCAATGTCGAAGCCAGCTGGGGCTGGCTGCCCGAAAGCCGCACTGCCGTGATCGAGATGGCCCAGGCCAGTGGCATCCAGCTGGTCCCCAACGCCCAGCGCGATGCCTGCCGCAGCAGCACCTGGGGCACCGGCGAGCTGGTCGCCGCTGCCTTGGCGGCCGGTGCCCGGCGCATTGTCCTGGCCATCGGCGGCAGCGCCACCAACGATGGCGGCAGCGGCATGCTGCGCGCCCTTGGCCTGCGCCTGCTGGATGCTCAAGGCCAAGCGCTGGCCGAAGGCGGCCTGGCCCTGACGCAACTGGCCCGCATCGATGCCAGCGGCCTCGACCCACGCCTGGCGCAAGTGCAGGTGGAGGTGGCCGCCGATGTCGACAATCCGCTGTGCGGCGCCAATGGCGCATCGGCGATCTTCGGCCCGCAGAAGGGCGCCAGCCCCGAGCAGGTGCAGGCGCTGGACCAGGCGCTGGGCCATTTCGCCGACCATTGCGCGCAGTTGCTGGGCAAGGACGTACGTGACCAGCCGGGCAGCGGCGCGGCCGGCGGCATGGGCTTCGCGGCCAAGGCCTTCATGGGCGCGCAGTTTCGCCCGGGTGTCGAGGTGGTGGCTGAGTTGGCACAGCTGGATACGCTGGTGCAGGGCGCCGACCTGGTGATCACCGGCGAGGGGCGTTTCGATGCGCAAACCCTGCGTGGCAAGACCCCCATGGGTGTCGCACGGGTCGCCAAACGCCATGGCGTGCCTGTTGTGGTGCTGGCTGGCACCTTGGGCGCGGGCTATGAGCAGCTGTATGCCCACGGCATCGACGCTGCGTTTGCCCTGGTCAGCGGGCCGATGAGTCTGGAGCAGGCCTGTGCCGACGCAGGCAATCTGCTCAAGGCGCGGGCAAGGGACGTTGCCCGGCTGTGGCAGGTGGCGCGGCGCTGAGCCGCACCACCCCGGCAGCACTCAGGCGCGCGGCAGGCGCCCGCTGACGAAGTGCGCCACATCGTTGAACCCCGGCGTTGAGGCATGCCCCGGGGTTACCAGCGAATCGATGAAGGCTTCGTCTTCGGCGCTGATCTTCACCTCCAGGGCCCCGGCGTAGGTGTCCCACTGCGCCTCGGTGCGCGGGCCGACGATGGCCGAGCTGACCAGGCGGTTGTTCAGCACCCAGGCAATCGCGAACTCGACGATGCCCACCCCCTTGGCCTCGGTGTAGGCGTGGATCTTCTGGGCGATGCCCAGCGACTCCTGGCGCCATTCCACTTCCATGATTCGCTTGTCCTGGCGCCCGGCACGGCTGCCGGCGTCCGGCACCGAGCCCGGGGCATACTTGCCGCTGAGCACGCCACGGGCCAGCGGGCTGAACGGCACCACGCCCAGGCCATGGTAGGCCGCTGCGGTCAGCTGTTCAGGCTCGGCCTGGCGGTTGACGATGTTGTACAGCGGCTGGCTGACCACCGGCTTGGCCACGCCAAGTTTGTCGGCGACGTTGCAGATCTCGGCGATGCGCCAGCCGCGGAAGTTGGACACGCCCCAGTAGCGGATCTTGCCTTGCGCCAGCAGGTCGCCGATGGCGCGCACGGTTTCCTCCAGCGGCACGCTGTGGTCTTCGCGGTGCAGGTAGTAGATGTCCAGGTAGTCGGTGCCCATGCGCGTGAGCGTGGCTTCGATGGCGTTGAACAGGTGCTTGCGCGACAGACCGCTGCGGTTGGGCACACCGTCCACCGGGCCATAGCCGGCCTTGGAGGCGACGATCCACTCCTGGCGGTTGCGCGCAACCGCCTCGCCGACGATCTCCTCGGAACGCCCGCCGTTGTACACATCGGCGGTGTCGACGAAGTTGATGCCCTGGTCCCAGGCCTTGTCGATGATGCGCAGGGCGTCTTCGGTGCTGGTCTGTTCACCGAACATCATGCTGCCGAGGGTGAGGGCCGAGACTTGCAGGCCACTGTGGCCGAGGGGGCGGTAGATCATTGCCAGGAATCCTTTACGTGCGATGTGGGTCAGGTGGTTTTACACACAACCCCGGCACTTTGAAAGGTGCAGGTGCCAGCCTTGCCCTGGTGCGCGGGTTGGTCGATGCTTGTCGGTGTGCCAATCGATCACCAGGGAGCAGGCCCATGAAGTCGCAGCGGATCATCGCCATCGTCACCAGTCTTGTCATGCTCGGCACTTCGCCGCTGCTGCTGGCGGACCCCGGCAATGGCCAGGGCAAAGGCAACGCCCATGGCCAGCAGCACGATAAAGCCGGCAAGGGCAAACCAGACAAAGCGGGCAATGCCTACCACGGCGGGCCCCAGGTGGATATCGGCGGGGTGCGGATCACCCTTGACCGCCACCGTGACTACTGGGCACCGGCGGCGCCGTTGCCGCCAGGTATCCAGAAAAACCTCGCCCGCGGCAAGCCGCTACCTCCAGGGATAGCCAAGAAACTCGACGGCAGGCTGCTGGGCCAACTGCCCCATTACGATGGCTATGACTGGCTCCAGGCGGGGGCCGACCTGATCCTGGTGGCTGCTGCCACTGGCTTGATCTACGAGGTGCTGCACGGCGCGCTGGACTGAGTCAGTCTGGCCAGGCATCGATCAGTTCCCGGGCCTCGCGGCTGGACAACGGCCGTTTCAGCCGTTGCGACAGCACCGCCATGGCCCGCGCATAACCCTTGGCGACCACCGCCTCGACCTGGTCGTCGATGCATTGCAGGGCGATGAAATCGCCGTGCTCGGGCTCACCGACATACTCGATGCGGTTCCACTGGCGCCCATGCCCGAGCACCTCGAGGGTGCGCCCATGCTGGTAGGTCCAGAAGAACGGCACATCGTCGTAGCGGCGCCGTTCGCCGAGCATGTTGGCGGCAGCGATCACCCCGTGTTGCTGGGCCAGGCGCCAGTGCTCGATGCGCACCGGGCGCCCGGCGAGGGGGAAGGTGGCGATATCGCCGGCTGCCCACAGGCCTTCGGCGGCTTGCAGATGGGCGTCGACCTGCACCGAGCGGTCTTCTCCCAGTTGTAGCCCCTGGAGGCACCCGGTAGCCGGCGTGACGCCGATGCCCAGCAGCACCAAGGGTGTGGCCAGGCGCTCGCCGTTGGCGAGGATCACGGCCTCGACCCGCTCACTGCCTTCGAAAGCGGCCACTTCGGTGGGGCCATGGAACACCACCCCCTTGCGCTCATGCAGCTCGCGCAGGCTGAGGCCGATGCGCTCGCCCAGCTGTTTTGCCAGCGGTACCGCATGGCGGGTCACCACATGCACCTGCAGGCCGTACTTGCGCAGTGCCGAAGCCGCTTCCAGGCCGATGAAGCCATCGCCGACGATCACCACCGGCTGGCCGGGCTCGGCCAGGTCGAGCAGGCGCGTGGCATCCTCGCGCGAGCGCAGCACGCAGATGCCGGGCAATTGCACACCGGGCAGTTCGGGGCGCTTGGGCTTGCCGCCAGTGGCCAGCAGGGCCGCGTCGTACTTCAGGCGCTTGCCATCGGCGAGGACGATCTCGCGGCTGGCCACGTTCAGGCTGCGCACCTTGCCGTGCAGGCGCTGCAACGGTTTTTGGCGCAGCACGTCGGGCTCCAGCAGCGTCGGCACTTCGTCCGGCGCCATTTGCCCGGCGATGACAAATTTGCTCAGGGCGGTGCGATCGTAGGCGTTGGGCTGTTCCTGATCGACCCACACCAGGCGCCCGCCGAAGCCATGATCGAGCAGGGTGGCCACGGCCGCTGAACCGGCAGCCCCGGCACCGACCACCACGAACACCCGTGCATCGCTGTGGCGGGGCGTTGCCGCCTGGGGCACGGCCTGATCGTCGACCCAGACCTGGTCGCCCTTGATCTGCACGGGGTAGCGGCGCAGGCCGATCAGCGCGGGCGGTTCGCACACCGCACCCTCATCCACGGCAAATGCAGCTTTGTGCCAGGGGCAAACCAGCAGGCCGCCGCACACCACGCCTTCATCCAGCGGCGCGCCTTCATGGGGGCAGTTGCCCTGGTAGGCGCGCACCTGATCGCCATGGCGAACCAGGATGACCTCTTCGGTCCCGGCCTGAACGCGCAGGGGGCGCTGTTGATCGAGTTGGGCGAGGGTGGCCACGGGGTGCAGGGGCATGGGCGTTCTCCGCAGGGCTTGGTAACCATTTGACGCCTGGCCTGGGTGGGTCATGCGGCAAGCCGACGACCGGGCAGATGGTTACAATTGTTCACATGAATATCAAATGAGACCAAATTGACTCATTCAGTGTGCCTGAGTACCATTCGCGCCGTTTTCAATCAAAAGCTCGGGTGATGTGATGAGCAACTTGCGTGCAATTGGGGTGGCCAGTTGGCTGGCGGTGGCCGTGGCGCTGGCCGGGTGTGACTCGGCGGGCGAACCGCAGGCCGAGGCGCCGGCAGCAGTCCCGGTGCAACTGGTGACCGTGGCCAGCGAGCCGCTGAGCCTGGCTTCGACCCTGCCGGGCCGGGTCGAACCGATGCGGGTGGCGCAAGTGCGGGCCCGGGTGGCCGGTATCGTGCTGCACAAGCGTTTCGAGGAGGGTGCCGACGTCAAGGCCGGCGATGTGCTGTTCCAGATCGACCCGGCGCCGTTCCAGGCTGCCCTGGCGCGCTCCAATGGCGACCTGGCACGGGCCCAGGCGGTGCAGCAGGAAGCTCAGGCGCGGGTCAAGCGCTATGAGCCGCTGGTGAAGATCGAAGCCGTCAGCCGCCAGGACTTCGACAGCGCCAACGCCACGTTGCGCAGCGCCCAGGCCGAGGTACGTTCAGCCCAGGCGGATGTCCAGACGGCGCGGCTGAACCTGGGCTATGCCACGGTCACGGCACCGATCTCCGGCCGTATCGGCCGCGCCCTGGTCACCGAAGGTGCGCTGGTGGGGCAGGGCGACGCCACGTTGATGGCGCGGATCCAGCAGCTCGACCCGATCTACGTCGACTTCACCCAGTCCGCCGCCGATGCCCTGCGCCTGCGTCAGGCCCTGCAGGACGGCGCGCTGGCCGGTGGCGACACGGCGCTCATGGCCCAGGTCGAAGGCACCGACTACCAGCGCCAGGGCACCCTGATGTTCACCGACGTCGAGGTCGACCGCGGCACCGGCCAGGTCACCCTGCGCGGGCGCTTCGATAACGCCGACGGCACCCTGTTGCCCGGCATGTACGTGCGCGTGCGCACCCCGCAGGGCACCGACCGCCAGGCCATCCTGGTGCCGCAACGCGCCGTGCAGCGCGGCAGCGACGGCGAAGCACGGGTGATGGTGGTGGGCACCGGCAACCTGGCCGAGGCCCGAGCCGTGCGCACCGGGGTGATGCAGGGCGCCCGTTGGCAGATCACCGAAGGGTTGCGCGAAGGCGACCAGGTGATCGTCGGCAGCCCGGCCGGGCTGGCCCCTGGCATGCCGGTCAGCCCGGCCCAGGCACAGCAAACCGCAGCGCGTTAAGGCGAGGGTAGCGAAATGTCCAAGTTCTTCATCAATCGGCCGAACTTCGCCTGGGTCGTGGCGCTGTTCATCTCCCTGGCCGGGCTGCTGGTGATCCCGCTGCTGCCGGTGGCCCAGTACCCCAACGTCGCCCCGCCGCAGATCACGGTCACCGCCACCTATCCGGGCGCATCGGCCAAGGTGCTGGTGGAGTCGGTGACCAGCGTCATCGAAGAGTCCCTCAACGGTGCCAAGAACCTGTTGTACTTCGAGTCCACCAACAACTCCAACGGGGTGGCCGAGGTGGTGGTGACCTTCGAGCCCGGGACCAACCCCGAGCTGGCCCAGGTCGATGTGCAGAACCGCCTGAAGAAGGCCGAGGCACGCATGCCCCAGGCGGTGCTGACCCAAGGGCTGCAGGTGGAGCAGAGCAGCGCGGGCTTTCTGCTGATCTATGCGCTCAACTACAAGCAAGGCTTCGAAAAGGCCGACACCACGGCCTTGGGCGACTACGCCGCACGCAACATCAACAACGAGCTGCGCCGGGTGCCGGGCGTGGGCAAGCTGCAGTTCTTCTCCTCGGAAGCGGCCATGCGCGTGTGGGTCGACCCACAGAAGCTGGTGGGCTACGGCCTGAGTATCGACGATGTCGGCAACGCCATCCGTGGCCAGAACGTGCAGGTGCCGGCCGGCAGCTTCGGCAGCGCGCCAGGCGCCAGCGAGCAGGAACTGACCGCGACCCTGGCCGTGCAAGGCACCCTGGACGACCCCGAGGCGTTCGGCCGCGTGGTGCTGCGCGCCAACCCGGACGGCTCGCTGGTGCGCCTGGCCGACGTGGCGCGCCTGCAAGTCGGCATGGAAAGCTACAACTTCGGTTCGCGCCTGGACGGCAAGCCGGCAGTGGCCGGCGCGGTGCAGCTGGCGCCGGGCGCCAACGCCCTGAAAACCGCCGAGCTGGTCAAGGCGCGCCTGGCCGAACTGTCCGCGTTCTTCCCTGAAGGCGTGGAGTACTCGGTGCCTTACGACACCTCGCGGTTCGTCGACGTGGCCATCGAGAAGGTCATCCATACCCTGCTCGAAGCCATGGTGCTGGTGTTCCTGGTGATGTTCCTGTTCCTGCAGAACATCCGCTACACCCTGATCCCCTCGATCGTGGTGCCGGTGTGCCTGCTGGGCACGCTGATGGTGATGAAGCTGCTCGGCTTCTCGGTGAACATGATGACCATGTTCGGCATGGTGCTGGCCATCGGCATCCTGGTGGACGACGCCATCGTGGTGGTGGAGAACGTCGAGCGGTTGATGGCCGAGGAGGGGCTGTCGCCGGTGCAGGCGACCATCAAGGCCATGGGGCAGGTGTCCGGTGCGATCATCGGCATCACCCTGGTGCTGTCGGCCGTGTTCATGCCGCTGGCGTTCATGTCTGGCTCGGTGGGGGTGATCTACCAGCAGTTCTCGCTGTCGCTGGCGGTGTCGATCATGTTCTCGGGCTTCCTGGCCTTGACCTTCACCCCGGCGCTGTGCGCCACGCTGCTCAAGCCGGTGCCTGCGGGCCACCATGAAAAACGCGGCTTCTTCGGCGCTTTCAACCGCGGCTTTGCGCGCCTTACTGATCGCTACTCGGCGCTGAACAGTGCGCTGGTTCAGCGTGCCGGGCGCTACATGCTGGTGTACGCCGGCATCCTGGCCATGCTCGGTTATTTCTACCTGCGCCTGCCGGAGTCCTTCGTGCCGGTAGAAGACCAGGGCTACGCCATCGTCGACGTGCAACTGCCGCCCGGCGCCAGCCGGGTACGTACGGATGCCACCGGCCAGGCCCTGGAGCAGTTCCTGATGTCCCGCGAGGCAGTGGCCTCGGCGTTCGTGGTCAGCGGTTTCAGCTTTTCCGGCATGGGCGACAATGCCGCGCTGGCCTTCCCGACCTTCAAGGACTGGTCGTTGCGCGGCGCGGAGCAGTCCTCTGCGGCCGAGATCGACGCCATCAACGCGCGCTTCGCCGCCCATGGCGACGGCACCATCACCGCTGTGAACCCACCGCCGATCGACGGCCTGGGCAATGCCGGTGGCTTCGCCCTGCGCCTGATGGACCGTGGCGGCCTGGGCCGCGAAGCGCTGCTGGCCGCCCGCGACCAGTTGCTGGCCGGTGCCAACGGCAACCCGGTGATTTTGTACGCGATGATGGAAGGCCTGGCGGAGTCGCCACAGTTGCGGGTGCAGATCGACCGTGAGCAGGCACGCGCCCTGGGCGTGAGCTTCGAGGCCATCAACAGCACCCTGGCCACGGCCTTTGGTTCGGCGGTGATCAACGACTTCACCAATGCCGGGCGTCAGCAGCGCGTGGTGGTGCAGGCCGAACAAGGCGAGCGCATGACCCCGGAAAGCGTGCTGCGCCTGTACGCACCCAACGCCAACGGTGAGCAGGTACCGTTCAGTGCCTTCGTTACCACACGTTGGGAAGAAGGCCCGGTGCAACTGTTGCGCTACAACGGCTACCCGTCGATCCGCATCGCCGGTGACGCGGCGCCGGGCCACAGCACCGGCCAGGCCATGGCCGAGATGGAGCGCTTGGTCAGTGAGCTGCCGCCCGGCATCGGCTATGCCTGGACGGGGCTTTCGTACCAGGAGAAGGTCTCCAGCGGCCAGGCCGGCAGCCTGTTCGCCCTGGCCATCCTGGTGGTGTTCCTGCTGTTGGTGGCGCTGTATGAGAGCTGGGCGATCCCGTTGACGGTGATGCTGATCGTGCCGATCGGCGCCCTGGGCGCGGTGTTGGCGGTGATGGTCACCGGCATGCCCAACGACGTGTACTTCAAGGTCGGCCTGATCACCATCATCGGCCTGGCGGCGAAGAACGCCATCCTGATCGTCGAGTTCGCCAAGGAGCTGTGGGAGAAGGGCTATAGCCTGCGTGACGCCGCCATCGAGGCCGCGCGCCTGCGTTTCCGCCCGATCGTGATGACCTCCATGGCCTTCATCCTCGGCGTGGTACCGCTGGCCATCGCCAGCGGCGCCGGTGCGGCGAGCCAGCGTGCCATCGGCACCGGGGTGATCGGCGGCATGCTCAGCGCCACGCTGCTGGGGGTGGTGTTCGTACCGATCTGTTTCGTCTGGGTGCTGTCGTTGCTCAAACGCAAGCCTGCGCCTGTGCCACAGGCGGTCGAGGTGGCCAAGTGATGTTCATGGCTAATCGTGTACTTCCGTTGGTCCTGGCCTTGACCCTGGCGGGCTGTTCCCTGGCGCCGACCTATGAGCGCCCCGAGGCGCCGGTGCCGGCGCAGTGGGGCGACGCTGGCGGGCATCAAGGCCCGATGGTGGATCAGCTTGACTGGCAGGCATTCATCGTCGACCCGGTGCTGCGTCAGCTGGTGGGCGCCGCGTTGGGCAACAACCGTTCGTTGCGTCAGACCCTGCTCGACATCGACCAGGCCCGCGCGCAATACCGTATCCAGCGCGCCGACCGGGTGCCCGGCCTGAATGCCGCTGCATCGGGCAATCGCCAGCATCTGCCGGCGCAGTTGTCGAGCAATGGCCGTGAGGGCGTCAGCAGCACCTATCAGGTGGGGCTGGCACTGCCGGAGTACGAGCTGGACCTGTTCGGCCGGGTCAAGAGCCTGAGCGATGCGGCGCTCGAGCAGTACCTGGCCAGCGAGGAGGTCGGCCGTGCCGCGCACATCGCTTTGATCGCCGAAGTCAGCCAGGCCTACCTGACCCTGGATGGCGCCGAGCGCAGCCTGGCGCTGACCCGCCAGACCCTCGCCAGCCGCGAGGATTCCCTGGCCCTGGTCGGCCAGCGCCGCGCCGCCGGCACCGCCACCGCGCTGGACCATCAGGAGGCGCTGGGGCTGGTCGAGCAGTCCAGGGCGGACCTGGAAGCCACGCTGCGCCAGCAACGCCAGGCCTATAACGCCCTGGTGCTGCTGTTGGGCGACGCGCAGGCGGCCAAGCTGATCCCGGGTGAGCGCCCGGACCAGCCGATGGTGCTGCAGGACATTACCCCAGGCCTGCCGTCGGCGCTGATCGAGCGCCGCCCGGACATCCTCGCCGCCGAGCACCGCTTGCGTTCACGCAACGCCGATATCGGTGCGGCGCGGGCGGCGTTCTTCCCGCGCATCAGCCTGACCGGCAGCTTCGGCACCTCCAGTGCGCAGATGTCCGGGTTGTTCGACGGCGGTTCGCGCAGCTGGAGCTTCATGCCGCAGCTGTCGCTGCCCTTGTTCGATGCCGGGCGCAACCGCGCCGGGCTGAGCCTGGCCGAGGCGCGCAAGGATTCGGCGGTGGCGGCCTACGAGGGCACGATCCAGACCGCATTCCGTGAGGTGGCCGATGCCTTGGCCGCCACCGACACGCTACGCCGCGAGGAAGCCGCGCGGCGAGCGCTGGTCGATACCAGCCGGGCGACCGAGGCCCTGGCCAAGGCGCGTTATGAGGGTGGGGTGGATAACCATCTGCGTTACCTGGACGCGCAGCGCAACAACTTCGTCAACGAGGCGGCCTTTATCCAGGCCAGTACCCAACGCCAATTGGCGCTGGTCGACCTGTTCCGCGCCCTGGGGGGCGGCTGGCCGGCAAAGGGCTAGACAACGACTCCTTTGGTTGGGGTATCCAACCGCCTTGCCCTTGGGACCTGTGCCCAAGGGCTTTTTTCTTTCAGCAGGAGACAGAGTGGCCTGTGGGAGCGGCTTTAGCCGCGAAGCTGGCGACGCGGTGGATGGCACCGGCTTTGCCGGTGTTCGCGGCTGAAGCCGCTCCTACAGCGGCGATGTTGCGGGCTTCAGGCGCTCGCCCGCGCCCCGTGGATGAACAACTGCTCCAGGGTCTGCGCCGAGGTGGCGCTGGCCGCCCGACCGCGGCGCTCGGCATCGACCATGCTGAAGATCATGCTCAGGAACATCTCGGTGAACACCGCCGCGCTGATGTCGATGCGCAGCGCTCCCAATTGCTGGGCGCGCAGGAAGAACGCATCCATGGCCTGGGTATAGGCATGCCAGCGACGATCCTCGCTATCGCCCAGCAGGGTATCGGGGCGGTACTGGAACATCAGGAAGGCCAGCATCTCGCGGTGCTTGAGGTGCTCGGCGATCAGGTGGCGCAGCCCGGGTAGCGGCTCGACCTGGGTGAGGTCGGCGTCGCGGATGACCTGGTTGAGCACCTGCTCGCCATGGTTCTCCAGCATATCGACCAGGTTGTCGCGGGTGCCGCAGAAGCGGTGCAGGGTGGCCTTGCTGACGCCTGCGGTTTCGGCCAGCTCTTTCAGGGTCGCCCGCGGGTGGACCACCATGGCGTTGGCCAAGGCCTTGAGCAGGCGTTCGTCGTGAGGGGTGGGTTGCATCGGATTGCCTCGCGTGGATCGCATGCTTGGCATTGTGCAGAAAACAGGCAGGTGATCAAGCTAAAAAGTCTCTAGTGAGACTTTAGTGGTTCTTTCTGGCGTAATTCACAGGCAAGCCCGGAGCGGGCTTGCCTGTGAAGGTGCCAAGCGGATACCGATCAATGCGGCGCGCGCGGGATGGTCTTGAGCAGGTCTTCCGGGCTGATGTGCCCGACCACCTGGGCCACGGCGCTACCCGGGGTCGGCAGGTCGATGATGTGCTGCTTCATCTTGCCGATCACATGCATCTCGCACGGCTTGCAGTCGAACTTGAGGGTGAGTACTTCATCGCCCTGGATCAGTTGCATCGGTGCGACCTTGGTACGCACGCCGGTGACGCCCTTGGCCTGCTTGGGGCACAGGTTGAAGGAGAAGCGCAGGCAGTGCTTGGTGATCATCACCGGCACTTCGCCGTGCTCTTCATGGGCCTCGTAGGCAGCGTCGATCAGTTGCACGCCATGGCGGTGGTAGAAGTCACGGGCCTTCTGGTTGTAGACGTTGGCCAAGAACGACAGGTGCGACTCGGGGTACACCGGCGCCGGCGTGGTCTCGGCCTTGCGCGCGCCACGGGGGTGGGCCTTGACCCGCGCCTCGGTCAGCGCCTCGATGGCTTCGCGGCGCAGGGCCTTGAGCTGCGAGTTGGGGATGAAGTACGCCTGCGGCGCGTCCAGCTCGATGGCGTTGGCGTGGTACATGGTGGTACCCAGCTGGCCGAGCAGGTCGTGCAACTGGTCAAGCGCCAGTTGCGGCTTGTTGGCGGCGCCGAACGGGCCATCCAGGGCCACCTGCACGCTCACGCCTTCCTCGCTGCTGAGAGTCAGCATCAGGCGCTGCTCGCGCAGTACCGCGTGCCACTCGACACCCACCCGGCGTTCGGCCGAGGTGCGCTGCAGGGCTTGCTGCCAGTTGTGGTCGAGGTTGCGCGACAGCGGGTGGTTGGGGCGCAGCTTGTACAGGCCCTCGGGCATTTCGTTGGGCTCGACGCGGTAGCGGTAGCGCTTCTGGCCGTCGTCTTCGGACTCGCTCTTGAGTTCGGCGATGTTGGCGCGGAAACCCACCACCTCACGCTTGACCAGCACATTGAGGCCGTCGCCGTTGCTCAGGGGAACGTCGGTCACCACCTGCAGGTCGCGCTTGCCGACTTTTTCCACCACGCCCACCGGCAGGCCGGTGAAGGTCGGCGAGTCGAAGGCGCCGATGTCGATCTTGCGGTCGCTGACGAAGTAGTCGGTGCTGCCACGGTGGAAGGTCTTGTCCGGGTCGGGCACGAAGAAGTGCTCGGTGCGTCCGCTGGAGGCGCGGGCCAGCTGCGGGCGGCCTTCGAGGATGGCGTCGAGCTCTTTGCGGTAGTGGGCGGTGATGTTCTTCACATAGCCCACGTCCTTGTAGCGGCCCTCGATCTTGAACGAGCGCACACCGGCATCGACCAGGTCGGCCAGGTTGGCGGTCTGGTTGTTGTCCTTCATCGACAGCAGGTGCTTCTCGAAGGCGACCACACGGCCCTGGTCGTCCTTGAGGGTGTACGGCAGGCGGCAGGCCTGGGAGCAGTCGCCACGGTTGGCGCTGCGCCCGGTCTGGGCGTGGGAAATGTTGCACTGGCCGGAGAAGGCCACGCACAGCGCACCGTGGATGAAGAACTCGATGGCCGCGTCGGTTTCGGCGGCGATGGCGCGGATTTCCTGCAGGTTCAGCTCGCGGGCCAGCACCAGCTGCGAGAAACCGGCCTGGTCGAGGAACTTGGCCCGGGCCAGGGTGCGGATGTCGGTCTGGGTGCTGGCGTGCAGCTCGATCGGCGGGATATCCAGCTCCATCACCCCCAGGTCCTGCACGATCAGCGCATCGACCCCGGCGTCATACAGCTGGTGGATCAGCTTGCGCGCTGGCTCCAGCTCGTTGTCGTGGAGGATGGTGTTGATGGTGGTGAACACCCGCGCGTGGTAGCGCCGGGCGAACTCCACCAGCTCGGCGATTTCGCTGACCTCGTTGCAGGCGTTGTGGCGCGCGCCGAAGCTCGGGCCGCCTATATAGATGGCGTCAGCGCCGTGCAGGATCGCCTCGCGGGCGATGCTCACGTCACGGGCAGGGCTGAGCAGTTCCAGGTGGTGCTTTGGAAGGGACATGTCGTTATAGGTTCGGGCTGTCACGGTAAGGCGGGCATTGTAGCGGTGAAATGGGGTGGTGGCATCCCCGGGCTGCTGGATGGGGGCTCAGTGGGGAACTGTTTTATTGTAGGAGCGGCACAAGGCCGCTCCTACAGGGGGACGTACAAGCCCAGCGAGTGGGGCAATCCCATTGGGTGGGGTTTGCCGGCGATACAGATGAGAGGGGATCAGCCCTTGGCCGCCATCGCCGTCACTTCCACCTTCATGCCTTCTACCGCCAGCGAAGCCACGCCAACCGCCGCACGCACCGGCCACGGCTTGCTGAAGAAACGCTGGTACACCTCGTTGAACGCCGGACGGTCGGCCATGTCGGTGAGGTAGATGGTCAGGTGCAGCACCCGGTCCATCGAGCTGCCGGCGCGCTCCAGGGCCACTTTCAGCGCCTGCAGGGTGCATTCGCTTTGGCTGGTGATGTCGCCCAGCTCGAGGCTGCCGTCGGCGCGGGTAGGGATCTGGGTGCTGACCAGCACGCCGTTGTACTCGGCCACGTCGGACGAGATGGAGTCGGCGTCCGGGTCCGGGGTGAAGATGATGCCGTCGTTTGCCATGAAATGTTCTGCCTTGCACGGGAGGAAAGCCCGCAAGCCTACGCGAGCGCCAAGGGCGGGTCGAGCCGTGGCCGTGGTCGCGCGGATTTGATAAGCGCGGCCGCCCACGGCAGAATCGCGCCCCGACCCGGCCGCAGGCGCCGGGCCCTGGGTGATCGAAGAGGCAACCGTTGAACCAACACACTTTGTCCACGCGCCTTGAGCGGGTGGCGGCGCATATCCCGGCCGGGGCACGGCTGGCTGACATCGGCTCGGACCATGGCTACCTGCCGGTGGCGCTGTTGCGCCGTGGCGCGATTGCCGCGGCGGTGGCTGGCGAAGTGGCGCTGACGCCATTCCGGGCCGCGCAACGCACCGTGCGCGAAAACGGCCTGGAGGCACAGGCCACCGTGCGCCTGGCAAGTGGCCTGGCAGCCATCGAGCCGGAAGACGGGATCACTGCCGTGAGTATCTGCGGCATGGGCGGCGAGACCATCCGCGACATCCTCGAGGCCGGCAAACAACGCTTGAGCGGCAAGGAACGCCTGGTGCTGCAGCCCAACGGCGGCGAGCAGCCGCTGCGCCAGTGGTTGATGGACAACGACTACCGCATTCGTTGCGAAGAGGTGTTGCGGGAGAACCGCTTCGACTACGAAATCATCGTTGCCGAGCGCTGCGAGGACGTTGCCTACAGTGCCGAGCAGCTGTATTTCGGCCCGTTGTTGATGCAACAGCGCAGCCCGGCGTTCCTGTTCAAGTGGCAGCGCATGCTGCGCCAGAAGCAGCAGACCTTGGACAATTTCGAGCGTGCCCGCCAGCCGGTGCCCGAGGACAAGCTGCAGGACATCGTCCGTCAGGCCCGCTGGATCAGCGAGATGCTCGCCGCGGCCTAGCGCGGGTTGGCCACGCTGGCCGGCACTTTAAGCACCAGTAGGCCCCCAAGTACGATCGCCACCGCCAGCACCTGCAGCGCAAGGCCAGGGCTGTTGGCGGTGTCACGCATCCAGCCGATCAGGTAGGGCGCGAGGAACGAGGCGATGCTGCCGAACGAGCTGATCATGGCGATCCCCGCCGCCTGGGTGTTGCCCGCGAGGAATGCCGGGGGCAGTTGCCAGAACATCGGCAGCGCGGCACTGGCGCCCATCCCGGCCACGACCAGGCCGCTCATCACCAGCAGTGTGTTGCCCGGTGCCAGGCCGGCCACGGCGATACCGGCGGCAGCCATCAGCAGCGGAACACACAGGTGCCAGCGGCGCTCCCGGTGGCGGTCCGACGAGCGCCCGCAAGCGAGCATGAACAGGCAGCCCGCCAGGTAGGGTACGGCGCTGAGCAGGCCGACCTGGCCATCGCTGCCGATCCCGGTGCCATGGATCAGGCTGGGCATCCAGAACGCCAGGGTGTTCACCGCCAGCATCACCGCAAAGTACACCGCCACCAGCAGCCACACCTGGGCGTTGCCCAGCAGGCCCGCCAGCGAACTGACCGGTTTGCGCTGTTCTTCACCGTCCAGTTCCGCGCGCAGGGCGCGTTTCTGTTCGGCGCTGAGCCAGCTGACCTGTTCGAAGCTATCCGGCAGCCACTTGAGCACCACCAGCCCCAGCAGCACCACGGGCAAACCTTCGATCAGGAACATCCACTGCCAGCCGCGCAGGCCGCCGTGGTCATGCAAGGCCTGCAGGATGCCGCCGGACAACGGCCCACCGACCACCCCGGCCAAGGGCACGGCGATGGCGAACAGCGCGGTCACCTGGGCCCGGCGCCTGGCCGGGTACCAGCGGTTGAGCACTACCAGGATGCCGGGGAAGAAGCCCGCTTCGGCGACGCCCAGCAAAAAGCGCAATGTGTAGAAGCCGGCGGCGTCCTGCACCCACAGCATGCCGGTGGACAAAAGGCCCCAGACCACCATCAGCGTGGCGATCCAGCGGCGTGGCCCGACCCGGTCCAGGGCCAGGTTGCTGGGCACGCCGAACAGCGCGTAGGCCACGAAGAACAGGCCGGCGCCCAGGCCGTACACCGTGTCGGAAAAGCCCAGGTCGGCGCTCATCTGCATCTTCGCGAAGCCGATGTTGATGCGGTCGAGGTGGGCGAACAGGTAGCACACCAGCAGCAGCGGCATCAGCCGCCAGGTGACGCGTGCATGGGTGGCGGCCGGCGAATGGGCGGGCAGGGCAGCAGCGGTTTCGATCATGATCGGCTTCCGGAACGTTCTTGTAGTTGTTCCGGACGATCATGGGGCGGCGCGGCAGGTGGGCAAATGCACTTTGGGCAAGACGGCTGGTATTTTTCCCGGCCGTTTGCCCAGGCGTTACAGCTGCGAGCAGTTGCCCATTTCGCGGTAGTCGACCTGGTGGGTCTGGCCCTGGTGGTCGACGTAGACCATGTGCGCGGTGCCTACCTGGCAATCGGCGGCATTGCTGGCCGGGGTGATCGAGATGACCTTGGCCACGTCCAGCGGCATGCCGTATTCGTAGCTGCTGCTCACGGGCTGCTGGGTGGCGCTGTCGGCGAATGCGCTGAACGAGGCGAGGGTGGCGGACAGGGCGAGAAAAGCGATCGAACGTTTCATGACAGGCTCCTCGTTTTCGGGATGTGTCCATGATCCATTCATTGGTGTTTCACAATAAATGGGCTAACCCGTGATAGATTCCTGCCTTTCATGTATGAATGAGAGCCCACCTCATGGACATGCTGCATGCGATGCGCACCTTTGCCCGGGTAGTGGAGTGCGGCAGTTTCGCTGCCGCCGCCAACGCCCTGGACATCTCGGCGGCGCAGGTGTCGCGGATCGTCGCGGAGCTTGAAAACCAGCTGCAGACCCGCCTGCTGCACCGCACCACCCGGCGCCTGCGCATGAGCGAGGCGGGCGAGCGTTTTCTCGAGCGCTCGCGGCAGATCATGCTGCTCACCGAAGAGGCCATGGACGAGGCCCGTGGCGCCCACCTCACGCCCCGCGGTCGGTTGCGCTTGCACTGCACCCATGGCCTGGGCCTGCTGATGATGCCGTTGGTGGCGCGCTACAACGCCTCGTGCCCGGAAGTGGTGATGGAGGTGACCCTGTCGCAGCGCAACCCCGACCCGATGGCCGAAGGGCACGATGTGGTGATCGCCATTGGCCAGGGCTTGCCCGATTCGCAGCTGATCGCCATTCCGTTGGGCAGCATCCACAGCATTCTCTGCGCCTCGCCGGATTACCTGGCCCGGCATGGCGTTCCCAAACTGCCGCAGGACTTGCACGCGCACACCTGCCTGCGCACCGTCGATCCGCTGTTCGAAGAGGACTGGACCTTCGGCAAGGCACCGGATAATTGCGTGATCGTGCCCCAGGACACCTTCCTCACCAATGTCGCCGACGCAATGGTCAAGGCTACCGAGCTGGGCATGGGGGTGGGGTTGCTGCCGTACTACTCGGCCAGCCAGGCGATGCAGGAAGGGCGGCTGTGCCGGTTGCTGGCGCCGTACCGGCTGCGCCAGCGGGAGATCTATGCGATCTACCCGTCGCGGCATTACCTCGATGCCAAGGTGCGGACCTGGATCGATTACCTCAAGGAGCAGTTGCCGTTGCTGTTCCAGGAACACCAACAGATTGTCGACCAGACAGAGTATTGGCGGTAGGTGGAGGGCCATCGCGGGGCAAGCCCGCTCCCACGCAATCCGTGGGAGCGGCGGTTCGCCGCTGCGACTTGCCCCGCGATGATTGCATCAGCTCAATGCCCGTAACGCCCCACCAGGCTCTGCGCCCCCAGCGCATGCCCCTGCAGCGCCTTCAGCAACCCTCGATGGTCCATCTCCCCGGGCAGGCTGCCAGGGGCAAGGTCAGTGGCGATCAGGGTCAGCACATAGTGATGCGGATTGTCGCCCGCCGGTGGGCAAGGCCCGCGATAGGCCATGGCCCCACGGGAGTTGAGGCCCAGCGCCGCCACCGGACTGCTCTGGCCGCCAGCGCCTTCCTCCAGGCCACCGGACGCCGGGTCGATGTTGTAGGCCAGCCAGTGCACCACCCCCAGACCCTTGCGACCATCGGGGTCGAACATCACCAGTACCAGCGAGCGGGTGCCCTGCGGCAGGTTGGTCCAGCTCACCTGCGGCGACTTTTCCTCGCCACTGCCACAGGCAGTGTCCGCGCCCACTTGCTGCAGGGCGATCACGCCACCGTCGGTGAACGACGCTGAACTGATGTCCAGCGCAGGGCTATGGTTGACCGAGGCGGCGAATGCCCCCGTGGGCAGCAAGGCAAGCAGCAACCAGTACCTGAGGTTCATGCCGGGTCTCCAGGGCAGGGGCGTCGTTCAGCAGTGTAGCCAAGGCCCGTTAACGGCTGTCCTGGTCTTCGGCAGTGCCACCGGTGTGCCCGGCACCGCTGCCTGTAGCCTCGCCGGTACTGTTGGAGCCACCGGCTGCACCGTCGGCCGCATCGGCGTTGGTGCCGGTGTCGCTGCTGTCGTTGTCCTTGCTGCCACCGGGGTTGTTGGTACTGCTGCCGTCGCCGGCCGTGGCGCCTCTGGGCTGATCACCTTTGCTGCTTTCGTTGGTCTGCGGCTGGCTGCCATAAGGGTCGGACGCTGCGTAGCTGCAGGTCGATGCGATGCTCAGCGAAACGGCGAGGAGCAGGGCGAGCGGGCGTGAGCGATCCATGGTGAGTCTCCTGTCGGATGAACTGTCATGGATTTGGCCGCCAGAGCGCGGCCGGGGTGCCCGCCGGGCGACGGGCGGCAAACCAAGGGGCCGCAGGCGGCCCCGGTTGCATCAGTGGCTTTCGCTGCGTGCCTGATGAGGCGCAGCAGCGCTGTTGAGCGCGTCCAGCGTCGGGTGCTCCTGAGCGGCATGCATCAGGTCCTCGGTCACCCGCAGTTCGGCACCGGTCGGCGAGAACGTGGTGGCCGCGGTGAACGGCGCCGGGTGCTCGGGTTTCGGACGCTTGCCGCGGCGCCAGAGGAAGAAGCCGACCATTGCCAGGTTGATCACGGCGAATGCCCAGAACAACCCGACTTCACCGTACGAGGTCATCATCGGCGAAATGGTCAGCGGCGCCATGGCCGAGCCCAGCGAGTTGATCAGCAGCAGGCCCTGGATCATCGGCACCAGGGCATCGGCCGGCGCGCGGTCGGCGGCGCTGCTGACCGCCACCGGGTACAGGGCGAACACCCCGCCACCGAGCAGGAACAGCAGGGCGGGCAACAGCACGGTGTCCACCGGCAGCACCACGATCAGCAGCGACAGCACGGTGCACATTGCCGCCAGGGCGATCAGCACATCCTGGCGGTCCTTGCGGTCGGACCAGCGCCCCACCGGGTATTGCAGCAACATGGCGCCGAGAATCACCCAGGCCATCATTTCGCCGACCTCGCCCACGTCCAGCCCGACCCGCTGCAGGTACAACGGCAGCAGGGCATAGATCCCGGCAATCGCCACGCCGGAGCCGAAGCAACCGACCAACCCGGTAGGCGCCACGCCCAGCAGCTGGCGTGGCTTGAGCGGCTCGACCTGGTCGAGCAACGGCGACACCCGCGGCAGGATCACGATCGGCAGCACCGACAGGGTGGCGAGCATGCCGGCCAGCATGAACGGCGCGGTGTCGCCCCAGCTGGTGATCTCGCCCAGGGCTGCCTGGGCGATCACCCCGGCGCCGTAGAAGGCGATCATGTACAGCGCCAGCAGGCGGCCGCGGATCTTGGCATCGCCGGCCAGCAGCAGCCAGCTTTCGATCACCAGGAATACCCCCACCGCAGCCCAGCCGTTGAGCAGGCGCAGGATCGACCACCAGGTGGTGTCGTAGAACAGGCCCTGCAGCAGGATGGTCGCGCCGATCAGCGCGGCGAAGCTGCTGTAGGCGCGGATGTGGCCGATGCGCAGGATCAACCGGTCATTGACGATTGCGCCGAGGGTCAGGCCGATGAAGTAGGCCGAGGACACCACGCCAATGGTGGTCGCCGATTCGCCGGCCGCGTCCAGGCGCAGAGTGGTCAGAGAAGACATGAAGCCATTGCCCAGGGCAATGATGAACAGGCCGAGCAGGGGTGCCAGCGCCATCGCCAGCAAACGCGGAGACATACGTACCTCAAGGTTGGAAGAAGCCAAGCTGCGCCTTTTGCGCTGCGTGCACGGAATGCGACCTGGGCAAGGGTCAACCGCTGGACCTCAAGGGGAGGCCGGGCGGGGGCGGTTGAGCCTGTGGCACATGCGCGATGTGGCGAGAGGCGCGGACGCTGTCCTTGCGGGCGGTTGCCACCGGGTGGGCGACGGGCGAAAAGGAGGCGGGATTTTACGGGCTGTGGCGAATTTGCCAAGAGGGCGTTGGCTGCGACGAGAGGCCGCAGGGCCACGAGTAGGTGCTCAGTACGCGCCTGCCTCAGAAAGCATGCGGAATAATCAGCATTAATAAGTGACTTTAACTGGCTGAATATAAACAACTAATTTTTCTAGAATTTACTTTAACTATTGATGATCACGCTTGATTTGCGCCCCGGCGATGAAACCAAGGTAATTCAGCTCTGAGGGCCTCATCGCGGGTCAAGTCGCATCGGCGCACCGCCGCTCCCACGCTGGTGGATTATCTCGTGGGAGCGGGCTTGCCCCGCGATCTGGCGCAGAGCGCCAGCGCTTGTTGCAACGTGCCAAGCCTTCCAGCCTAGGCGCACAGCGATGCACACATGGGGGCATAAATACGCATAATGCGCGGCAGGTTTTTTCAGGGAGTTCCTACACAATGCTGGCCTCGTTGTTCGCCGTCCTGGCCCCCGTGTTCATCGTCGCCGGCATCGGCTACACCTGGGCTCGCCGTGGCCTGGAATACCCGACCGAGTTCATTGCACGGGTGGTCATGACCGTCGGCACGCCTGCGCTGGTGCTGTCCACGCTCAACCGCACCCAGCTCGATCCCGGCGCCTTCACCAGCATGGCCATGGCCTGCGTGCTATGCATGCTTGGCATGGCGTTGACCGGCTACCTGGTATGCCGCTTCAGTGGCCGGCACTGGCGCGTGCTGATGCCGGCTTTCATGTTCCCCAACACCGGCAACATGGGCCTGCCGATCAGCCTGTACGCCTTCGGCGAGCACGGCCTGGCACTGGCGGTGGCGTTCTTCCTCACCTTGTCGATCTTCCAGTTCACCCTGGGTATCGCCATCGCCGGTGGCGCGGCCTCGTTCAAGGCGCTGCTGCGCAACCCCATCGTGATCAGCCTGGTCGGCGCCATGCCGCTGATCTTCCTCGACGTCGAACTGCCGCGCTGGCTGGCCAACACCGCCGACCTGTTGGGCGGCATGACCATCCCGTTGATGCTGCTGACCCTCGGCGTTTCGCTGGCCAGCATTCGCCCGCAGCACATCGGCAGCGGCCTGGTGCTGGGTGGGTTGCGCATCGTACTGGGGGCGGCAGTGGGCTGGGCGGTGGGGACCGCGCTGGGGCTGGAGAGCCTTGAGCGGGCGGTACTGGTGGTGCAGTCGTCGATGCCGGTGGCGGTGTTCAACTACCTGCTGGCAGTGCGGGCCAACCGCGAACCCGAGCAGGTGGCCAACCTGGTGATGTGCTCGACGCTGTTGTCGTTCGTGTGGTTGCCGGCAGTGCTGGCCTGGTGGTTGTGAGGGCCGGGGTATTGCCGGCCCTCGCGGGCGTCAGCTGCAAGGCTTGCTTTCGAGTGCAGCGCCCTGGCGCGGCGCTTGCGCCTGCGATTGGACATGGGCATCGCGCTTGGCGACTGCCTCGGCCTGCTGCTGGCGTTGCTGTGCCAACTGCTCGCTGCGTGCTTGCAGACGCTCGGCGCCGCCTTCGGCGAAGGCTGAAGTGACCGAGGTCGCGGCCAGCAGGGCGAGGGCGAAAGACAGGGATTTCATGCTGTGACTCCATCGTTGAACCGGGAAACCGGCCGCGGGGCGGCCGGGGCGGGGCAAGGATGGCGAGTGCGGATTTTCTCAGGATTAACAGCAGTCTCGAGTGCGCTGGGGCCGCTGCGCGCCCCCATTCACTCAATTGGCCAATTCTTGCTGCACCCAGCCTTGCTCGGTCAGGGCCATGCTGGCCGTCGCCTGAAGCGGCTGGCGGGTACTGTCGAAAGCCTGCCCCAGGCCTTTTACGCCGGCCTGCACCCTGGCATCGCCAGCCCATGCGGGAAGCTCGCTGACCCTATAGCGGTAGGTCACCTTCGATACCGTTCTGCCAGCCTGTTCGGTCGGCGCAGTGAACTGCTCGATGGCGGTGACCTGCGCCTTGCCGAAGCACAACCCGCCGACCTTGCCGTTACCTGCGTCGGGCTTGTAGTACTTGCGACCTTCCTCGGTCAGCGCGTAGGCGTAATAGATGTCGGTGCGTGCCGCTTGCCACAGGCGGGCAGGCACTTCAGTGCGGGCAACCTCTTTCTCGCTGACCACACCGACCTGCGCCAGGGCATGCAGCGCCTTGTTGTTGCCGTCGACGTCGAAATCGCGGGTGCGGGCAGGGAAGCTGCTGATCACGAAACAATGCGGATACTGGCTGTCGAGCCAGGTTTGCGCGGCCTGGCGCAGGCCGGCCTCGGTGGCTTGCCGGTCGTCCGAGCAGCCGAGCAGGGTCGCCAGCAGAGCCAGCGGTACGAGCTTCCTGTCCATCGTGGGGCTTCCTTGAATTGCCAAAATGCAGGTCGAGCGCCGGTCCGGGCCGGCGGCGACAGGATTAAAACCCGCGTACCAGAGCGGCCGCAATCGTGGCAAGTGGACATGCCGGCAGCCCATCCGGCAAATCGCCGAGGCTCATCCATACTGCTCTGATCCGCCACGGCAGCGCCGCGGCACTCAGGGGTTGGCACAGGGGAGCAGGCGATGGCCAAGAAAAACAAAGCTGATGACGCCGCGAAACTCGGGCGCAAAGACTACGAGAGCGAACTGAAAAGGCTGCACGTGGAGCTGGTCAAACTGCAGCAGTGGGTGGTGGAGAAGGGCCTGAAGGTGTGCATCATCTTCGAAGGCCGCGATGGCGCCGGCAAGGGCGGCACCATCAAGGCCATCACCGAGCGCGTCAGCCCACGGGTGTTTCGCGTAGTGGCGCTGCCGGCGCCGACCGAGCGCGAGAAGACCCAGATCTACGCCCAGCGCTACCTCATTCATTTGCCAGCCGCCGGTGAGGTGGTGATCTTCGACCGCAGCTGGTACAACCGCGCCGGCGTCGAGCGGGTCATGGGCTTTTGCACGGATGAGCAGGCGCACAAGTTCCTGACCGTGGTGCCGATGTTCGAGCGGATGATGGTCGAGTCGGGGATCATCCTGCTCAAGTACTGGCTGGAGGTCAGCGCCGAAGAGCAGACCCGCCGCCTGCAGGACCGCATCGACGACGGCCGCAAGCTGTGGAAGCTGTCACCCATGGACCTCAAGTCGTACAACCGCTGGGACGACTACACCCGCGCTCGCGACGACATGTTCGCCGCCTCCGACTCGTCCTGGGCACCGTGGTTCATGGCCCGCTCCGAGGACAAGCGTAAGGCGCGGCTGAACATCATCAGCCACCTGCTGCAGCAGGTCCCGTACAAGGACCTCAGCCACAAGCAGAAGATCGAGCTGCCCAAGCGCGGCAAGATCGGCAAGTACAAGGCGCAGCCTTACCCGTTCAAGATGGTCGGCGAGCGCTACTGAAGCACGGGCCTGGGCTGACCTCAGGCCCTGTCCAGCGCCTCGAGCCGCCCGTCACGCCCCAGGTGATAGCGCTGCAGGTCCTGCGCCAAGGTCAGGTGGCCGCTGTAGTGCGCCATGGCCTCCTCACGCACTTCTGCGATCGAGTTGCCGCGGCCGTTGGCCGTGGGCTGGTAGCGGGCACTGAAGTGGGTCAGCACCAGGTTCTTCACGCCCGCGGCCTCGGCAAACCTTGCCACCTGCGCTGCCGTGCTGTGACCGAAGTTGGTCTGGCTGCGCTCGACCACCGGCTGGGTAAAGGTGGCTTCGTGCACCAGCACATCGACGCCTTGGGCCAGCTCGGCCAGCAGCTCGGGGCGGTCGTTGTCGCCGCAGACGATGATCCGTTGCGGCGGGCGCGTGGGTTGCAGGTAATCGCGGGGCTCGAGCGTTCGGCCCTCATGGGTGACGGCCTGGCCATGGGCCAGTTGCCCCCACAGCGGCCCGGCCGGGATACCGTCGGCCTTCAGGCGGGCGGTATCCAGCCGTGGCGCGGGGTCGCGCTCATCGAACACGTAGCCCCAGGAAGGCACACGGTGCGACAGCTCGATCGTGCTCACCTCGACATTGCCGGCGCTGAAACCTGTGAAGGTTTCAAGCGCCTGCAGCTGCAACTCGAACGGCAGGAAGGTCTCGCTCACTGCCAGGCTCTGGCGCACCCAGCCAAGCAGGGCGTCGGGCAGCACCAGCGGCAACGGCTCCTGGCGCCCGGACATGCCGGCACTGGCCAGTAGCCCAGGCAAGCCGAAGCAGTGGTCGCCATGGACGTGGGTGATGAAGATTCCGTGCAGGTCCCGCACAGAAAGCGGGCTGTGCAGCAACTGGTGCTGGGTACCCTCGCCGCAATCGACCAGGTACCAGCCGTGGCCGGTGGATTCGATGACAGCGGTGGCGCTGACGTTGCGGGCCTTGGTGGGCACACCGGAGGAGGTGCCCAGAAACTGCAGGTCCATTGCCTGACTCCTTGACATGACGGCTTTCCTGCCCCGCAGGCGCGGGGCGCGGGGAGGCTAGCATGCCAGGCGTGGCGGGAGAAGCTGCACAGGCGCCGTACAGACACCTGTGCGGGGAGTGCCAGGCGTCAGGTGCCGCTGCGGTCGTCACCCACGTCGTGATTGGGGCCGTCATCGGCACCGTGGCCGACACCGTGGGCTTCGCCGGCGTCATGGTTGGCGCCGTCGTCCGCGCCGTGGCCGACACCGTGCAGGCCACCGGCCTCGTGGTTGGCGCCATCGTCGGCGCCATGGCCGCCTGCCGAGCCGCCATGGCCTGAGCCACCGCTGCCACCGCTGCTGCCGTGGCCACCGCCACTGCCACCATGCCCACCGCCGCCACTACCCCCTCCACCGTGGCCGCCACCGCCACCCCCGCCATGGCCGCCACCTCCGCCGCCACCACCGTCCTTCGCCATGGCGCTTGAAAACGCGCCCAGGTTGTCAGGTAGCAACACGGACGATGCCGAGAGCACGCCGCCGATGGCCAGCATCCACACGATTTTTTTCAACTGCATAGTGATCTCCGCTCAGCGTTGCCTGCGTTTACTTGCAGGGAAGGCCACAGCCGGTGGACCTCGGCCGCCGGGGTGGCGGCCCGCCAGTCGTCTGGCTGGGTCCTGGAGCACGATCCTTCGAAGGCCGATGGGCCGTGTCGCGGCGATTGCCGCTTTGATAGTTGAGCGTAGTTTGTAATACGAAGTTACAGGTACCGGTTGTCAGGGGTGGGGGTTCGAGGGTTTCTGACTGATATCGCGTGGGGGCCAGCAGGTGCTTGGCGACAGCTTTGCAGCGCTCTTGAGATCGAGCGCCGCCCGCGCGGCGCTCGATCTCATAGGCGCTGCAACTCTTGCGGCGGACACCTGCATGCCCACCGCAAAACCTCTAGAAGGTATAAGCAACCCCAGCCTGCACCGTGCGCGGTGCCCCTGGGTACGCATAGGTATTGAACGCCCCTTCGTCATACCCCTTGTTGAACAGGTTCTTCACATCCAGGTTCAGCCGCACATGCTCGTTGACCTTGTAGTAACTAAGCAGGTCAACCACGCTGTACTGCTCCATGGTGTAGGTCACCGCCTCGGTCTGCCCGTTGCGGTCATCCACGTACTTGACCCCCACACCAAGCCCCAACCCTTTGGCCAGGCCATCCTGGAACTCATAGGTATTGAGCAGGCTGAAACTGTTGCGCGGGATGTTGGCCAGGCGCGTGCCGCTGGGCAGGCGGTTGTCCTTGGTCACTTCGGCATCGACGTAGGCATAACCGCCAATCACCCGCCACTCAGGGGTGATGTTGCCGGCCACGTTGAGGTCCAGGCCGCGGCTGCGCACTTCGCCGGCGGCCAGGCTGTAGTTGGGGTCGGCCGGGTCGCGGGTCAGCACGTTTTCCTTGACGATGTGGTAGACCGCCGCGTCAACGCTCAACTGGCGGTCCAATGCCTCCCACTTGATCCCCAGCTCGTACGACTTGCCTTTTTCCGGATCGAAGCCGTCGCCCTGGCGGCTGGCACCGGTATTGGGCTTGAACGAGCGCGCCGTGTTGGCATAGACGGCAACGGTGTCGGTCAGGTCGTAGAGCAGGCCGAAACGCGGGGTGACGGCATTGTCGGCCGCCTGCCAGCCCTTGGCGCCCGGCAGGTAGTTGTCGTAGTCATGCTCGAACCGCTCCAGGCGCACACCCGCCAGCGCCTTCAGGCGTTCGGTCAGGGCCACCTGGTCCTGGATGAACCAGGCCCAGGTCTTGAGGTTTTCCTGGTCGTGGGTGGTGGTGCGGGTCAGGGCAGGGCGCGGCTGGCCCAGCACCGGGTGGTAGATATCGATCGGGTAGGTGCCGTCGGCGGCCGACGAGCGCTGGATGATCGAGCGGTAGTCATAGTCTTCGTACTCGATGCCGGTCAGCAGGGTGTGGCTGAACGCGCCGGTGTCGAAGTGGCCGGTGAGGTTGAGCTGGTAGTCGCGGTCGGTCCAGTCCAGCTTGCGGTAGTTGAAGTTGCGCTGCAGCGTGTGGCCGTCGGCCGGTGCCTTGTTGGCCTCCACGGCGTTGCCCTGCAGGGTGCCGTCCAGCCACTGCATGCCGCCGGCCAGGGTCCAGTTGTCGTTGAGCATGTGCTCGAAGCGCAGCTGGGCCATGTTGTTGTCGTTGTGCAGCAGGTTGTCGCTGCCTTTTTCCCAGATGTAGGTGTCGCGCGAGGCGCTGCCAGTCTGGGTGCCGTAGCGTGTCAGGCCACGGTCGAGAGGGTGGTTGTTACGCATGAAGTCGCCTTCGAAGACGATCTTGGTGCTGTCGTTGACCTGCCAGCTGAGCACCGGGGCGACGTCGTAGCGCTCGCTCTCGACGTCGTCACGGAAGCTCTCGCCGCCCTCGCCAAGCACGTTCAGGCGGTAGGCCAGGCTGCCGTCCTGGCTCAACGGGCCGGTGGCGTCGAGGGTTGCGCGGTGCATGCCTTGGTCGTCGAACTGGCTGCCCAGGGTGACCTTGGATTCAGGCAAGGGTTGCTTGCTGACCACGTTGAAGGTGCCGCCGGGGTCGCCACGGCCATACAGGGAGGTGGCCGGGCCGCGCAGCACTTCCAGGCGTTCGACGGTGTTGGCGTCCGGGGCGTTGGGGTAGCCGCGGTTGATCGGGAAGCCGTTGCGGTAGAACTCCCCCGTGGTGAAGCCGCGCACGGTGAAGGTGGTCAGGCCCTGGCCGCCGAAGTTGTTGGCCCGGCCAACGCCGCCGGCGTAGTCGAGGGCGTCCTGCAGGCGTGTGGCGCCGGTGTCTTCCAGCACATCCTTGGGCACCACGCTGACCGACTGTGGGGTTTCGTGCAGGGCAGTGTCGGTGCGGGTGGCGCTGGCCGAACGGGTGGCGCGGTAACCTTCGACCGGGCCGTCGGCCCGCTCGTAGTCGGCGGCATCGGCATTGATGTTCACGGCTTCAAGCTGAATGCCGGTGCTGGTTTCGAGCGGCGCTGGCGCGGCCCAGCTGAGCATCGGAGCGGCGTGGAGCAGGCACAGCGACACAATCCTGTAACGCATGGGTTCAGGTCCTGGAAAGGGGCACGGGAGAGAGGGTGAAAGCGCGGCGATCTTATCTGGTAACAATTCCCATTACCAGATATTTTGGCATACCGCATGCCAATTGTGACGTGCGTGCCAGTTCCATGGCAGCCGGCTACGACAGGCGAAGCCTTCAGCGAAACCGTCACGCGACTGTCATGTGACGTTACCTAATATGACCCTCTCTTAACCGGGACTCGCCGAGGTCGCTCCGCCGCATGCTCCCCGCCAATCCGCAAAACCCCGAAACCGACCTGCACGGCTTGCTCTACGCGTACCTGTTCCGTCCGGGCCATCCCGGCCGCGAGATCGACTCGGCACAGGCCCTGGCATATTTGCAGGCGCCAGCCGACGAGCAATTCCTCTGGCTGCATCTGAACCTTGCCCACGCCGCCTGCGAGCGCTGGATGAAGAGCCACCTGGACCTGCCCGAAACCTTTTTCGAAACCCTGCGCGAAGGATCGCGCTCCACGCGTATCGAGCACACCGACAGTGCCTTGCTGGCGGTGGTCAACGACCTGGTGTTCAGCTATGGCGTGATGTCGTCAGACGTTTCCACCTTGTGGGCCTGTGCCCGCAGCCGCCTGCTGGTCAGCGCACGGTTGCAGCCACTGCACTCGGTGGACGAGCTGCGTTCATCAGTAAAGCGCGGCGAGGGTTTCGGTTCGACGGTGGAGTTGCTGGTGCACCTGGTGCGCGACCAGGGTGACCTGCTGACCCGGGTGCTGCGCGAAACCACCCTGAAGATCGACCGCATCGAGGACCAGTTGCTGTCGCTGCGCCTGAGCGACAACCGCGCCGAGTTGGGCAGCCTGCGCCGCGTGCTGGTACGCCTGCAGCGCCTGCTGGCACTGGAGCCGGGCTCGCTGCTGCGGCTGCTGAACCGCCCACCCGAGTGGTTGCACGAAGAAGATATTCGCCAGTTGCGGGCCTCTACCGAAGAGTTTTCGGTGATCATCAGCGACCTCACCAGCCTGGTCGAACGGATCAAGCTGCTCCAGGAAGAGATTGCCGCCAAGCTTACCGAAGAGAACAACCGCACCCTGTTCACCCTCACCGTGGTCACCGTGCTGGCACTGCCGATCAATATCATCGCCGGCTTCTTCGGCATGAACGTCGGGGGCGTGCCGCTGTCGGACGACCCCCATGGCTTCTGGGTACTGGTGGCGCTGGTGGTGACCTTTACGTTGATTGCAGGGCGCTGGGCGTTTCGCAAGCGGGGCGATTGCTGAGCCTTGCTTCGGGCGCTGCCTGCAGGGCCGGGCGTCCGTAGAACAGCAAGGCGGTGAACCAACTGGTCAGCCAGACGAAAATGCCGGCCCAGAAGGTATGTGACATGTAGTGCCAGCCCTGCAGCACCCGGGTGGTGCCGTAGAACATTCCGATCAGCAGGATCGCCACCAGTAGCTTTCGCGCATGCACCCAGCGATGGCGCAGGGCGATGAAGTACAGCGCCAGCAGGGTGAAGCCGCTGGAGGCGTGGCCGCCGGGCCAGCAACGGCCGGGGCCGGCGCGGTCCAGCCCGTTGAACTGGTCGAACCATTCGTAGCGCGCCTCGGTGCCGCCATACAGCGTGGTTTCCACCGGGCAGTACACCCCGGTGTGGCTCTTGAGGTAGTGAATGACCATGGTGCACAGGCCGAACGCCACCACCACGAACCACAGGTCGCGGCGGTAGCGGGTGCTCCAGCGCATCAGCGGGGCGATGCGCACCGCTTGCAACAAGCCGGTGGCACGGGCCGAGCGCGAGGCCAGCGGCCACAGCAGCGACAGCAGCACCCCGATCACCGCCAGTTCACCGGTCCAGTCCGGCAGGATTCGCGGCCACTTGTGGGTAAGTTTCTCGAACAGCGTGTTGTGCGCGAAGACGAATTGCCCGTTGGCATCCAGCAGCTGGTTGCTGATCCAGCGGTCCAACTCGGTCAGGTCGAACAGCACGAACACCAGCACTGCCAGCAACAGCGGGAAGGCCAGGTTGTTGAGGTAGAAGCGCGTGCGCATGGCCAACTGCATGGTCACACCCCTTTGCCAGGGGCCAGGTTGCGCCACTGCGTGGCGTTCATCTGGCCAAGAATCTGTGGTTTGCCGGCGCTGTCCAGAGACAGGAAAAAGGCACTTGCATAACCGCTGCTGCGTTCACCGCCGGCCACGCCCAGTTGCCGTTCGAGCTGGTCGATGCAGCCACTGTGGGTCACCAGCACCAGGTTATGGCCGGGCCGCTTGTGGTCGAACGCCGCACTGGCGAAGGTCGTGTCGCAACGCGCCAGCCAGTCCTGGGTAGTGATGTTCTTGCCGAACATGAAGCCTGCCGTCTGCCGGGTACGCACCTCGGGGCTGGTCAGGATATCGCTGCCCTGCAGCCCCAGCCGCTCGAGCCCAAGGCCCACACCTACCGCAGCGCGGCTGCCGTCCTCGGTGATGCCGGCGGGGTCGCTCAGGCAGGCGGCATGGGAGCGGTCGCAGCGTTCGGCATGACGCACCAGGACGATGGCCGAACCCTTGGCCCAGGCTGCATAGGTACCGCTGCGGCTCATCTGCCGCTCGCTGCCGAGGTCGCGCACCTGGGGGCGTGAGGCGTACCACAGACTTGCGGTTGCCAGGGTCAAGGCCACGCACAGGCCGGCAATCAATGCCCTGGGGGAGAGTCGAAGGCGTCGCGGCGGTTTCAGGGAGGAGGGTTTGACGAGGGTGCCTTGCAGCATGCAGTCACTCCGAGGGTGAGCAATGGTGGACGCAGCGGCAATGGGCCACAGGCATCGCGAGTGGCGGCACTTTAAGAAGGTGAATGTCGGGAGACGGTGAGACGGATGTGAAAAAAATGCGAGATATGACGAGAGGGGGCGGGCTGAAGATTGGGTCAAGGCCGCCATGTGCATGACGAAGGATCTTCAGCGCCTACAAAATCGAGCGCCGCGCGGGCGGCGCTCGATCTCAAGAGCGCTGCAGCACTTTCGGCGAACACCTGCTGGCCTCCCCCCAACCCCACGCCCATAAAAAAGCCCGGAGCAGGTTCAACCCTGGCCCGGGCAAGCGCGTATGACGGAGCAGAATGACGGGTTACTTGAAATCCGCCTGCATCTGGGTAGCAATGCTCACCCCACTGGACGACCTGACGCACACATCCAGGTAATCAGTGAACCGCGGCGGCACAGCAATGCCTTCCTCCAGCAACCGGCTGTTGTCGAACAGGTAGTTCAGGTCGGCAAACCCGCTGTACAGGCGCAACGCGCGCAGCACCAGGCGCGGGTTGGCCGGACCGATACGGGTGGCAAAGCTGCCAGCCAGGGACTTCAGATCATCCACATCCACCTTGCGGTAACGCTCGCCAACCGGCTCGGCACCGTTGGCCTGGGCAAACGCCTGGTCGATCTCGGCAAAGGTGCAGGCCGAACTGTGGCCGGCGGAGATGTGGTAGAGGTCGTGGTTGAGCTGGGGCTTGCGGGCCAGGCCGATCAGCGCCTCGGCGCAGTAGTCGACCGGGACCACGTCGATCTGCTCGTCGAGCCCGCAGGTGAAACTCTCCAGCGCAAAGCCCATGCGGAACACCCAGAAAATGCTGCCCGACGCCTGGCAGCCCAGGCTGCTGTGGCCGACCACGATGGACGGGCGCGCCACCACCAGCGGCAGGCCTGGCAGTTCTTCGCGCATGCGCCGCTCGATCTCGGCCTTCGAGGCGGTGTAGTCCACCAGTTGCTGCTCGGCCTCGGGGAACTCCCACGACTCGCTGATCGGCGACTCGCGCTGCGGCCCGCAGCTCATCGCCGTGCCTACATGCAGGAAGCGCTTGAGGCGCGCGGAGCGGCTGAGCACGTCGGCGAAGGCGTAGGTGCCCTCGACATTGACTGGCCAGATGGTCGGATTCTTCGAGAACGAGGCCACGGCGGCGCAGTTGATCACCCGGTCGAACTGCATCAGGCGCGGGGTTTGCCCGGCCAGCCAGGCGGTGTCGAGCAAGTCGCCGCAGAGGATCTGCGATTCATCCAGGGCCAGGCAGTCGGCCTGGCTGACGCCATGTTGGCGCAGGTTGGCGCGCAGGCGTTCGAGGCCTTGCGCAGGCGTGTCACCGCGTACCAGGAAGGCGAGGGTGGCGCCCTGGCCGTCGGCAATCAGTTGGGCGGCGACCGACCCACCGAGGAAACCCGTGGCGCCGGTCAACAGGATGTGCTCGCCAGAATCGGCGGCGGTGAAGACTTCACCGTGGTTAATTGCGTTCATGGTTTACCTCGGGGGATAGGGTGACGCGCATTTGAAGTGATGCAATGTCAACGTAATGTGAATGCGGTGTAAGTAATAAGTTGGCGTAACGGCTTGGTGGACTGTTCAGTCAACTTTAAAAGCGAGTCTGGATATTCGACTAAATAAGGCGCTCGCTGCCGAAAGGCTTGCAGGGTATGGCGTGCAGCGCGCTTGCGGCTATTGTCCATGCCAAGGTTTGACTTTTCAATCGCGCAGATGGGAGAGGGGTGCGTGTTTGTGTGAAACAATTTTAATAAGTGTGAAGGACAGTAAAACTTCATGAATGAAGATGTAATTTTGTTTAAGTTTGAAGCGCTTCAGGTTCTGTTCAGGTAGTTAATATATATGTGTGTTAATGCAGCGACCCTGGGTATTGGCAGTTAGGCGAGTTCGATGACCGTTCACGTGCCTGGAGTACAAATGTGCTCTGCACAGGATGACGCTGCACCGTGGCGTTTTGTGGGAGCGGGCTTGCCCCGCGATGGAGTGCGAAGTGCTTCTGTGCCCGATATCAAATACGCCGCGAATTCGGGATTTGCTGCCGCGTCGCGGCAGATCGCGGGGCAAGCCCGCTCCCACAACGATGGATAACCATACTTTTCGTACAAAACCTAAGGTAGGCTGCTGCGTTCCAGCACCACGTCACGAAAAGGACCTCACCATTTCCGCTCCCACCTTCAGCCGCCGCAGCCTGCTGTGCCTGCTGGCCACCGCGCCCATCCTCGCCAGCCTGCCGGGCTGCACCCGCTCCACCGGCCTGCAGGGCAGCTTCCTGCAACTGTGGAAGAGCCACGCCGACCTCAATCCGCAGCAATGGCGCCAGCGCCTGACGGCCATGGCCGACATGGGCTGCCGCACGGTGACGCTGCAGTGGGTCGGGCTGATCGGCGGGCAATCACCGTGGATGATTCCCGAGGACATGCTGCGCAACGTCTTCGACATCGCCCATGACGAGGGCATGCAGGTACAAGTCGGGTTGCCGTTCGACAATGCCTGGTGGCAGGCGCTGTCGGCAGACGCGCAGGAGCAGGCGCAGTTCTTCGCCAAGGCCCTGGGCGAGGCGCAGGCCTACATGGCGGCTGCGCCCTGGCCGCAGCACCGCGCCTTCGCCGGCTGGTACATCCCCTACGAGCTGGAGCAATACCACTGGGCCAGCGCCGACAGCCAGCAGCGCCTGGCCGGCTGGTTGGCGGCGATGTCTGCCAGCACCCAACAGCACAGCGACCGCATCCCGTCGATCTCCACCTACCACAGCGTGCTGCCCACCGAGGGTTCGCTGCTGCAGCTATGGCGCACGCTGCTCGACACCACCGCGTTGCGGCCGGTGGTGCAGGATGGCGTGGGTGTGGCCGGCTGGGCCAACCTGCAGGCCATCGAGCCCCTGCTGCTGGAGCTGCGCCGGCGCAAGGTGCCCTTCGATGTGGTGGTGGAGTTGTTCGAGCAGTTGCCGTCGGAGAAGAACGACGGCACCGACTTCAAGGCACGCTCGGCGGATTACGCCCGGGTCCAGCGGCAGTTGGAGTGGGCCCGCACCACCGGCGCCGAGCAGGTCGTGGCGTTCGCCCTCGACCCGTGGGCGCTGGGGGATGACCCGCGCGCCCGCAGGCTGCGTGAGGATTGGCTGCGCAGCTGAATCAGAGGCTGCGCCCGATGATCTCGCGCATGATCTCGCTGGTGCCGCCGAAGATGCGCAGCGCCCGGGCATCGGCCCAGGCCCGGCCGATACCGTACTCGCTGCTGTAGCCATAACCACCGTGCAGCTGCAGCAGCTGGTCAAGGATCTGCCCCTGGATTTCGCTGGCATTGAGCTTGGCCATGGCCGCCACCACTGGGTCCAGGCTGCCCTCGATCAGCTGCCGCGTGCAGTCGTCGAGGAACACCCGCAGCATGGTCAGCTTTGAGCGGGCATCGGCGAGGATGAAGCGGTTGTGCTGGTGGTCGCTGACCCGTTTGCCGAATACCTTGCGTTCGCGGGTATAGGCCAGGGTCTGCTCGAGCATGCCCTCGGCATGGGCGGCGGCGCGCAGGGCGATGGCCAGGCGCTCGCGGGCAAGCTCGCGGCCCAGGTATTCGAAGCCTGCGTTTTCCTCGCCCAGCAGGCAGTCGGCGGGCACTCGCAGTTCGTCGAAGAACAACTCGCAGGTGTCCTGGGCGTGCTGGCCGATCTTGGCCATGGCCGGGCCCTTGCTCAGGCCGGCCAGGCCCGCCTCGACACAGAACAGCGACAGGCCGCGGGCGCCCAGGTCGGGCTCGGTGCTGGCGACCACTATGATCAGGCCGGCGTTGACGCCATTGGTGATGAAGGTCTTCTGGCCATTGAGCACATAGTGCTCGCCGTCACGCCGGGCGCGACAGCGCACGGCCTTGAGGTCGCTGCCGGCGCCGGGTTCGGTCATGGCGATGGCGCCGATCAGTTCGCCGGCGGCCATGGCCGGCAACCAGCGGTCTTTCTGCGCCGGGGTGCCGAGGTTGTACAGGTAGGGCGCGACCATGTCGGAATGGATCGAAAAGCCGATGCCCAGGCAGTTGGCCCGGGCCAGCTCCTCGATCACCACCACGGCATGGCCGAAGTCACCATCGGCGCCATAGGGGGCGGGCAGCGCCGGGCACAGCAGGCCCTGGGCACCGGCGTCGCGCCAGAGCGCGGTGGGCGTTATGCCCTCACGTTCCCAGTCGGCGTAGTGGGGTAGGATGCGTTCTTCGACAAACCGCCGAACCTGGTCGCGAAACAGCAGGTGATCGTCACGAAAGAGTGGGCGCATGGCGGTTTACCGGGTGTAGGGTGCGGTGCTGCTGAGCTCGCCGCGCAGCACCGGTTGTGCGGCGCTGCCGGTGAGGAACAGTGCGTAGTGGTCGCCCGGTTGCAGCTGCGGCAAGGCCAGTGGCTTGGCCTGGGCCGCGCCGCAGCCGGCGGTCAAGGTGGCGCTCACCGGGTTGATCGCCCGTGCCTGGCTGGTCTGGGTAGGCACGTCGGCGAACAGGGTCGGGCCGTCCTGCACCTTCAACTGGCCGGCCGGGCAGTCGCTGGCCAGGTTGTAGAGCCGCAGCTCGGCCTTCAGGGCATCGTCGCTGGCTGCGCTGTCGTCCAGCACCAGCAGCTTGCCATCGTGCAGCACCAGGCTCTGGTAGCTGTCGGCGGCCACGCTGAGGGTGCCGGCGCTCTTGCCGGCAATCAGCACGCTGAACGGCTCGCCGCCCTTGACCACGTTGTAGCTGCTGGCCAGCTGGCCGGCAGCCAGTTGCTGCGCCGGGTTGTGCCCGACCTGCACCTGCACGCCGCCAGCCGCTGGCTGCAGCACGCGAACGAACGCCGAGCCTGCCGGTGGACGCGGCGCATACAGCTGGGCCAGCTTGCCCTCGGCCTGGGCGACGGTGGGCAGTGCGCTGCCAAGCAGCAGGGCGCCGGTGAGCAGGGCGAGGGTTTTCATACAGTCTCCTTGGGGCGTTTTACCCGGGCTTGCTGGTACAGCTCGGCCAGGCGCTTGCGGTCGACCTTGTCGGACAAGGTGCCGGGGAAGCGGCCGCAGGCCAGCAGTTCGGACGGGATCATATAGGACGGCAGGCTGCCTGCCAGCCGCTGTTTCCAGTCGGCCAGGGCCTCGGGCAACGGGCCCAGGGTGGCCGCCGGCAGGTGCCCGGGGGTTTCGATGAAGCCGACCATGCGCACCAGCGCGCCGTCGGGGCGGCGCAGGGCAATGGTGGCGGCGCTGTCGACCCCGGGCAGGCTGGCCAGCCCGGCGTCCACTTCGCCCAGCTCGATGCGGTAGCCATTGAGCTTGATCTGGTCGTCGCGCCGGCCATGGAAGAACACCCGGCCTTGCGCGTCGATTTCGGCCAGGTCGCCGCTGCGGTAGGCGCGCTTGCCGTTGTGCTGGAACAGCACGGCCTCGCTCAGGTCCGGGCGATTGAGGTAGCCGCGCATCACGTGGTCACCGGCAATGCACAGCTCGCCGTCGTCGAGGAACAGCTCGGCATAGGGCTTGGCCCGGCCGATGGACAGCGGCTGGGTAGCGTTTTCCAGCGGCGGCAGGATTTCGATCCAGGTGGTCGAGCAGGTGGCTTCGGTCGGCCCGTAGGAGTTGATGATCCGCGCCTCGGGGAAGCGCTCCCACAGCTGGTTGGCCAGGGTCGGGGTCAGCGACTCGGCACCGAACACGAACACCCGCAAGGCCGGCAGGTGGCGGGTGTCGAAGGCGTCATTGAGCAACTGCTGACGGACGAAGGACGGCGTCGAGGCCCATACCTGTACCTGGCTGTCGGCCAGGTAGTCGACGAAACCCTCGGGGTCGCCGATCACCTCGCGCGGGCACAGCACGCACTGGCCACCCAGGGCCAGCGCCCCGCACAGGTCGAACAGCGAGAAGTCGAAGCTGAACAGCATCTGGTTCATGAACCGCGGCCGTTCGCCCAGGGCCAGGCAGTCGCGGATCCAGCCGGCGAACAGCGCTAGGCTGTCGCGGCCGATCTGCACGCCCTTGGGGTCGCCGGTGCTGCCGGAGGTGAACATGATGTAGGCCAGGCCCGCCTCGGCCAGCGGTGCGGCGCAGGCCATGCCGGCGCGGAACTGGTCGTGTTCGGCGTCGTAGCAATACCCGGCGCCCACCAGCTCGATGATGCGTTGCAGGCGCTGCGGCGGGTTGATGCTGTCCAGCGGCACATAGGTCACGCCCAGGCGCAGGCAGCCGAGCATGGCCACGACGAATTCGATCTGCTTGTGGCCGCTGAGTACCAGCGCGGTGCCGGGCAGGATGCCCTGCGCCTGGGCACGCAGCGCCCAGGCCTCGACGGCCGCCTGCAGGCCGGCCCAGTCCAGTACCCGATGGGCGTCGCGCAGGGCAGGGGCATCGGTGCCCTGGTGGCAGTCGGCGAACTCACAGCGGTCGAAATCGAAGTGCATCCGGCACTCTCCTGGGCGGTGGCCTGTGCAGGCTCAGCGGTTGTTCTGAATGAAGGCGGCGAGGGCGTCGAGCGACTCCAGGTGCTCGTCGATCTCGGTGGCCGGTACTTTGCAGCCGAAGGCATTCTTCACCGCCATGACGATGTCCACCGCGGTCATCGAATCGACCAGGCCGGACTCGATCAGCAGGTCGTCATGGGCCACCGGGGTGCCGATCACGTTCTCGATGATTTCGGCCAGTTGTTGCTTGAGGGCTTGTTCGCTCATGTCAATCACTCCACGGAGTCAGAATTGGAAGTACAGGAAGCGTGCTTCCTTGTGCAGGTTCATCAGGCACAGCGCCAGCAGCAGCGCCATGATCAGCAGCCATTTGAGGGTCGGCGCCCAGCGCAGCGCGGCCGGGCCGTCGAGCTGCGCGCGGGCCAGGGACGGCGAGAAGCCGCCCATGATCTGTTGCGAATTGGGCAGGAACCAGGCCACGGCCAGCACTGCGAGTACGTGCAGCGCCTCCAGGTGGCGGCCCACCAGCAGGCGCCAGGCGTCACCCCAGGCGATCCCGGCCGGGTACAGTACCTCGGGCAGGCTGCCCAGGCCACGCAGGCCGAACATGCCCTCGATCAGCAGCACGGCATCATGGGTGGACTCGGCGCGGAAGAAGGCCTGGGCAACGATCACCGCCGCGAAGGTCAGCAGCACGTAACCCGCCACTTTCAGCGGGTGCTGGCTGGCCTTGCTGTTGCGCCCGACCACGAAGATGCGCCAGGCATGGTTGATCGACAGGTAAGCGGCATGCAGCAGGCCGAAGATCAAAAACTGCAGGCCGGCGCCATGCCAGATACCGGCCAGGCCCATGGTGAAGGTGGTCGGCAGGATAATCGCCGCGGCGAAGCCGCCCGGCGTCGCCGCGCCCTGGGTGCCGACCGGCAGCCCGCGCTTGCCGCGCCACTCCGACACCGCCATGGCCACCGGGTAATACAGGTAGGCGGTCAGGTAGCGGGTCAGGGTCATGTGCCAGCGGGCCCAGAAATCGATGATGTTGCTGGCCTTGTACGGCGAGTTGAAGTTCAGCGGGAAGCGAATGCCGAACATCTTGGCCAGGCCCAGGGCCATGTCCGAATAGCCGGAGAAGTCGAAGTACAGCTGCAATGCATAGGCGATACCGGTGCCCCACGCCGCCCAGAAGCCGAGGCTGCCAGGGTCGGCGAAGCCAGCGTCGGCATAGGGAGCGATCGGGTCGGCCAGCAGCACCTTCTTGGCCAGGCCGATGACGAACAGCATGCCGCCGACGCTCAGGTTCTCGGCACGGAACCGGTAGTTATCCGGCTGGGCGAACTGCGGCATCATTTCCTTGTGGTGCAGGATCGGCCCGGCGATCAGGTGCGGGAAGAAGGTCACGAACAGCACATAGCTGAGCAGGCTGCGTTCCTTGACGATGCCGGCGCGGCAGTCGAGCAGGTAGCCGATCTGGGTGAAGGTGAAGAACGAAATGCCCAGGGGCAGGATGATGTCGTCCAGGCGGGTGCCGGCCAGGCCCCAGTCCTGGGCGAAGTTCACCAGGGTGACGAAGTACTTGTAGTGGAACAGCAGCGCAATGTCGGCGCCGACCCCGGCCGTGGTGATCAGCAGTTGCAGGCGTGAGCGCCCGGCCGTGCCGAGGATGGCCAGGCTGACCAGGTAGTTGAAGGCGATCGAGCCGATCAGCAGCAGCACGAACTGCGGGTTCCACCAGCCGTAGAACACGATCGAGGTCGCGCACAGCCACAGCGCGGCGCCGCGCAGGCTGCGGGCGGCGATCAGGTAGTGGGCGGCCAGGGTCAGCGGCAGGAACAGCAGCAGGAACAGGTAGGAGTTAAAGAGCATGGTCGGCCTGCGGTTCAGGTAGCGTTGCCAGCACGGTGCGCTCGTCGGCGGTCAATGGCAGCGACAGGGCGCTTTCGGAAAATTCCCAGATCACCAGCTTGAGGCTGGCCGGCCAGCGCTCACGCTTGCCCAGCGCGGCCAGCAGCGCACCGCTGAACTGGCCGCCGTCCAGGCTCTGGTTCCACACCTGCTGGCCAAGGTTGCGGCCCAGGCGTTCGGCAAAGGCGCTGCGCCGGCCGTTGGAGCTGCCCGCCAGCAGCACCTGTACTTCAGGCGTGTCGTCGAGCAGGCCACCACCGCGCTGCACCTGGATCTGCTGCGGGTGTTCGTCTTCCACGGCTGGGCGCCAGGCGCTGGACGCGTGCTCAAGGCCCGCCAGTACGATCAGGTCACCCATGCGCGGTTGCGCAGCGCCAACCTGGGAGCTGGTGAACACCTGGTCGCGCTTGCCATCGAGCAGCGCCAGGGCGCTGGCGGCCACGGCGTCGGCGGCGCGCTGGGCACCGTCGGCATTAAGGTGCACATCGGTGCGGAAGAACTGTGGCGGGGTTTGCGGGCCATGGGCCAGGGCCGCGCCGAGGTCGGCATAGGGCACGCCCTGGCTGGCCAGGCTGGCTTGCCACTGGCCCAGGCGCGCCTGCAATTGCGGCGACTGCTGCAGGCCGCAGAGGGCCTGGCTTTCGATACGGGATTTGTCCGGCACGGCCACCAGCAGCACCTGCAGGCCCTGGCTGCGCAGTTGCCCGACCCAGTGCTGCATCAGCCGCAGGCGTGCTTCATAGGCGCCGCTGACGCCGGCCTGGGCGCGCAGGCCGTCGCGGTAGAACAGCCAGCCCGGGCAACCCTGCACCACCTGGTCGCCCAGGTCGCCGAGCAGGCGATAGCGCACCGCCGCACTCAAGGTGTCGGCGTTTTTCTGAAGCTCCGGTTGCAACGCATCACCCAGGGCCTTGCCGGCCTCGCCGTCGAACCAGGCCGCCGGGCGCAGCTGCGCGGCATCGAGCTTGCTGTTGAACAGCAGCCACAGGCCACAGGCCTGGGCCAGCAGCAACAGGCCGATCACCGCGGCGGTGTAGCCACGGTGCGAAGGGGTGACGGGGGTCGCCTGTTCAGCCATGGCTCACTTTCCGGCAGCGGCGCGCAGGCGCTGGCGCCAGCTGTCGGCGCTCATGATCGAGGCGTTGTCCCACAGGCCGCTGGCCTGGGGGCCCTGGGCGTAGGTGGGTTCGAACATCTGCCACACCAGCACTTGCGGCGGGTTGCGCTTGAAGTCGGCCGACTCCAGGTACTCCAGCAGCATGATCCACTGGCCGACGTTGCCGGGCTTCCAGTTCACCGACACCGGGCGGTCGATGCTGTTGGACAGTTTCTGCGGGAAGCCGAAGTACGGCTGCACCATGCTGTGGCCGGTCACGTGCAGCGGCGCCGGGGCGTCATCGAGCAGGCCGTTGGCCGCGGCCTGACGGCGCACGGTGAAGGTTTCGCGGCCAGTCTGCTTGCGCTGCTCGGGGGTGAGGAAACGCTCGGCCAGGTCGCCGTAGCGGCGCTCCTTGAACTCGCTGCCCAGCTGCATGCCGCTGCCGGCAGTGCCCTTCAGGGCCGGTACATCGCGGCGGGCCTGCTCGGCGGTGGCTTGCGCCGTGGCGTCGGCGGCGGCCTGGGTCCAGTGCTGGTCGGTGCGGTAGAACACGTCCTTGCCGCCGTCCTTGAGCTGGCGCAGCACGGCCTCGTCGTCGATGGCGCTGATGCCGGCCTTGCGCAGGCTGGCCAGGATGGTCTGGTAGCGCTGCTGCACGGCAGGGCTCAGGGCTTTGCCGGCGGGCAGCTTGTCCTGGTAGAAGCGGGTCTTGTCGGGCAGCACCAGCACCTGCAACTGCACGCCGCGCGCGGCCAGGGCCTGCTGGGCGTCCTTGATCAGCGCGGTGGAAGCTTCGATGCCGCGGCTGTCGACCTCGGTCAGGCTGCCCCAGCCAGGGAACAGCCAGCCGTCGTTGCCACGCAGCACGATCGACGAGTCATCGGCCTGGGCTGGCATGGCAAAGCTGATGCTGGCAGCCAGCAGGCTGGCGGCGAGGCCTTTGAAAGAGCGGGTGAGCACAGAAGACGGCAGCATGGCAGTGGTCCTCAATACGACAGAGTCAGGTTCATGAACAGGCCCTCGGCCCGGTCGGAGGCACCGCCGCCGACGGCGAAGCGGTATTGGGCCGTCCAGTCCAGGTAGGAGCGGGGCGTATGGTAATGGTCTTCGCGGAAGTAGTAGCGCAGGGCAACGCCGGGGCCGGCGGCCATGGACCAGGAGCCCTGGTCGCGGGTCAGGGAGAAGCTCTGGCCCTCCAGTTGCGTCGCCATGATCGCGTTGCTGCCTGTGGCACCGTGCAGCCCGGTGGCCTGGTCTTTCTGCCAGATCCAGTCGGCGGCGCCGACGACATGGGGGAACAGCACGACGTCCGGCAGCAGCTTGTAGCTGCGGCCCAGGCGGATTTCGTTGCTGAGGAACAGTTGCTCGCGCTTCAGGCGGCCGTCGGCCTGGGCCTGAGCTTCGGTACGCGAGCCCCGGGTATCGACGTCATAGACCGTCCACTTGGCCGGGTTGTCCTCCAGCGAATAACCCAGTTGTGAATAGGCGTCCACGGTCCACCAGCTGCGTTCGTCGAAACGCAGTTCGGTGCCGCGGTAGAAGCCATAGGTGGCGTAGGTCAGCCAGCCGCCGGCGCTGTCCTTGAGCTTGAAGCGCAGCAGCGCGCCATTCATGCCGGAGGCCTGGCTGGCTGTCTGGAAATCGCAGCGATCGGTGTTCTTGCCCGGGTTGGCGGTGCCTTCGCGGGTGGCGCTGCCCAGCAGGAAGCGCCGCTCGATGCCGAAGGTAAAACCGGTGTCGGACAGGGTGTAGCGCACGCCCAGGGCACCGATGGTGCTGGGGAAGCCGGTCACCGACTGCGAATCGCTGACCCCGCCGCCATCCAGGGCCTGCTTGGTGCAGGGATCGACCGCGCCGTTGGAGCGGAACTTGCCGCCTTCATCCCACAGGGTGTTGCTCAGGCGCCCATACACTTCCAGCACGCCGTTCTGGTCATTGAACTGGCTGGGCCGCCAGTACAGTTCGGCGGTACTGAAGATCGAGTCGCCGGCCGAGCTTTGCCCGGCGTTGGCGATGGTGGTGCTCGGGCGCGCGCCGCGGTAGCTGGCGGTCACGGTGGCACCCCATTCGCGGTCATAGGCGGTGATGGCGCTGCGCGTGTTGTGGCGCTGCTGTTCATCGAGTTGCAGGGTGCCGGCATCGTCCATGTCGATGGCGTGCTTGAGCTGGCGAACGGCGGCCGGTTTTTCACCCATGGCCGACAGCGCATAGGCCTCGTCGAGTATCACGGTCTTCGGCGCCTTGCCGGTGTCGCGGGCGGCGCGGAAGTCCTCACGGGCGCGTGCGGGCTGGGCCGTGCGCATGCGCAGGTAGCCGCGCTGCATCAGCAGCTCGGCATCGCTGGGGGTTCGGGCGATGGCGTCGCTCAGGCGCTGCTCGGCTTCGGCGGCCTGCTGCGGGGTGCCGGCCGCCAGGGCGGTGGTGAGCAGGCGCTGGAACTCGAGGTTGTCCGGGTCCTGTTCGACAGCCTTGCGCGCCTGGGCGATCGCTTCCTGGTAATCCTGGCGGGCATAGGCGGCATAAGCCTCGGAGGCCGGGCCGGCGGCACCGCCGGCATCGGCGGGCAGCAGTTCGCACTGGGTGCCGTAGGGGGTGTCCTGGCACGACTGGCGCGGCGCCGGGTAGTTGCTCAGGTTCAGCGCGGTGGCCGGGGCGCGGTCATCGGCCAGGGCCTGCTGGCGTTTGCCCACGGCCTCGTCGCTGGCGTTCATGGGTGCCAGCAGGGCCGTGGCGCGGGCTTTGTCACCGCCGGCCAGGGCCGCGTCGATGGCGATCAGGCGCACGTTGCGCAGCTGCTCTTCGTCGAGCCAGTCCTGGGCCAGGGCGCTGTCGAAGTCGCTGCCGGCCGCCTGGGCGTTGCCCTGGTACTGGCGCAGGTAGCCGCGCATTACCAGCATCACGGTGCTTTCGTCATCGGCTTCGAGCGCTTCGTTGGCAGCCTGTTCGGCGGCGGCGGGCTGGTTGTCCAGCAGCAGCACGGTCACCAGCAGCAGGCGGTGGCTGGCGATGTCCGGCGCCAGGCGCACGGCTTCGCGGGCCAGCGGCACGGCATCGCCGGGGCGGTTGGCAATCAGCGCCTGATAGGCCTGCTCGGCCGGGCGCACGGCCATGCGCCGGTTCAGGGTCTGGCGGCGGGCTTCCAGGTCACTGGTGTTGGGGGCGCCCAGGCTGATCGCGGTGCCGGCGGCGGTGGCGGCATCGGCCCAGCGTTGCTGCGCCTCCAGGCTGTCGAGCCAGAGCAGGGCCCAGGCGCCCTGGCTTGGGTCGGTACGGAACGCTCGCTCGCCATCGCGCTCGGCGGCGGCCATGTCACCGGCGTTGTAGGCCGCGTAGGCCTTGGTCGCCAGCGGGAAGCCGCGCTGGTAGGCCGCCGAAGGTGCCGGGCCGCTGGCGGCCGGGGCATTTTGCTGCAGGTTGGTCACTGCCGCCTGCAGGCCGGGGTCACGCACGCCGCGCTTGAGCGCGCTTTGCGCCGCCTGGCGGGCTTCATTGCGCCGGCCGAGCTTCTGCAGGGTGTAGACCTTGAGCAGGTTCAGCCGGGCCACGTCCGGGCGCAGCTTGAGGGCAGCATCCACCTGTTGCAGGGCATCGCGGTAGCGCCCCGACTGGTAGCTGCGGTAAGCCTGGTCGGCTTGTTCCCAGGCCACGCCTTCAAGCGGCACCTCGGCGGCCAGGGCGGTGGGCAGGTTGGCGCAGGCAAGCCAGGCACCGAACAACAGGATGGCGGGGCGAGCGGGGGTCATGTCAGTGCGGCAGCCTGGGTCTTGTTCGCCGCCGTAGCGGGCTTGGTTTCGGGGAAGGACGCTGCGGGCTCGCCGTTTTCCTGCTGGAACAGGATGGCCTCGTTGAGCGTGTCCGCATCCAGGTAGCCGTGCTCGAGCAGGATCTGCCCCAGCGGCTTGTGTTCTTCGGCCTGGGCCTTGAGGGCCTGGGCCAGGATGTCGTCGTCGATGGCGCGCCACGACAGCAGCAGTTCGCCAAGGCGCAGGCGCTGCTGGTGCAACTGGTCGGCCGAAGGGAAGTCGTGCATGGTCTTGTCCCAGACCAGCTTCTTGCCCAGGAACAGATAGCCCAGGTACAGCCGCCAGGCGCGTGCCGCGGCCATGGCATTGATGAAGTTGCCGATGATCATCCGCGGCCCCGACAGCAGGGCGTGTTCCCAGCCATACAGGCGGCCGACGAAGTACGCGCGCTGCAGGATGCGCAGGCTCAGGGCCAGGGTGTTGGCCCACATCAGGTCGAGCAGCAGGCTGTTGGGCGAGAACACCGACGGGAAGAACACTTTCCAGTGGCCGGTGGCGCTGATCCCCAGGAAGATCAGGTGCTGGAACAGCAACACGTAGGCGAGGATGGCGACGAACGAAGTGATCAGGCCCTTGCGGTCGCGGAACAGCAGGTACTTGGTCGCCAGCGAGCCTTCCCAGCCCACCTGGCTCCAGCCTTGCAGGCCGATGCCCAGGGTCCAGCGGGCCTTTTGCCGGTAGGCGGTGTGGAAGGTGTCGGGGAAATACTCACGCACGCCCAGGGGCATGTGTACGGCCACCATCTTTTCCTTGCCGTTGCCGAACCAGGTGGTGCGCTTGGCCACGTAGTCCACCGGGAACTTGCCGAAGATCTGCTTCATGCCGCGCCGCGCCAGGCGTGCGCCGATGTCGTAGTCCTCGGTGAGGGTGTCGGTGTTGAACGGCTGGTTGTTGGTCTCGGCCGACAGCTCCAGCAGCGCCTTGCGCGAGAAGCAGGTGCCGACGCCGGCCGAGGGCACCATGCGCGACATGCTCTCGCGCACCACCAGGTCCTTGGTGTGCCATTCGGCGAACTCGTCCATGTAGGTGCCGGCCACCAGTTCGTACCAGTCACGTTCCAGGGAGGTGACCGGCAGCTGGATGAAGTCGATGCGTGGCAGCAGGTAGTTGAAGTAGTGCAGTTCCAGGCGGTGCAGCACGTCTTCGCTGTCGTGCAGGATCATCCCGGCGAAGGGCTCGGGCATGCGCGCGTCCTGGGCGAAGATCGCCTGGATGATCCAGTTCAGGCAGTCGGCCTTGCAGGTCGGGCCGTCATGGGGCACTTCGACGCGGATCAACTGCTTGTAACGCCGGCGCATGCGCTCCACCTCGTCGATGGTGCGCTGGTCGTTGCAGTAGGTGCCGACGAAGATGTAGTAGTTCTTGTAGTCCAGCGAGCCGACCATGTTCTCCAGCATCGGCGCGATCACGTCGTACTCCAGCCACGCCGGGATCATGATCGCCAGCGGCTGCTCGGGCTTGGCGCGCAGCTGCTCCACCGTCAGCGCCTGGTAGCGCTTGCGGCGGATCAGCAGCTTGCGGTACGTCTGGCGCACCCAGTACCAGATATCGATGAACAGGTCATCGAGGCTGGACAGCAGGATCAGTACACCGACGACGGCGGTGACGATCTCCAGCCCCCGGTAATACTCCGCCAGCAGGTACGGCCAATAGAGTGAGAACATGCGCGCTTACCCCGGCTTACTTGCCTTTGTGCTTCAGACGCAGCCGGCGGGCGACTACACCCAGCAGCACCAGCAGCAGGACGATGCCGGACAGGGTGGGCAGCGCCCACACCAGTTGCTTGCGCCACTGGTGGAACGGCGTGCCGGCCAGGTTGAGTTCCGGGTCGGTGGTGTCGACCCAGGTCAACGGGCCTTGCTCGCCGATCACCACGGCATTGCCCTGGGTCAGCAGGAACGGCACCTGCGGCACCATGGCCGGGTTGCCCAGGCTGTTCCAGAGCACGCCGTGCTGGCCGCTGGAATCGACCACTGACAAGGTGCCCAGGCCTTGCGGCCCCTGCAGGTCGAGGGCCAGTTGCTGGTTGCCCTGGGCCTGCAGGCGTTGCAGCTCGGCGACGCCCAGCACCGGCTTGGCGCCCGGCAGTTGCACATCCACGGCCAGGAACGGCCGCGACGGCGCGACCTCGGCCTTGCCGTCGGCCAGCACCAGCTCGGCGTTGACCGGCGACAGCGAGGCGGCGCTGGCCAGGCGGATCAGTTTGCCCAGGTTGGCCACCGGCGCTTGCAGGACGGCCTGGTCGACGATCACCTGGGGTTTGCCGGCCAGCAGCGGCAGCAGGCCGATGAAGGTGCCGTCGGGTTCGGCATCAGCCGAGCTCAGGTAGCTGCTGGGCAGCACGTTGACCGGGTAGGCCTGGGGGATCTCGGCGCAGTTCGGCGAGCTCGGTTGGCGCTGGAAGCGCACCTGCACGGTATTGGTGACGCCCAGGGCGTAGCCCGGGATGCGCGCCTTCAAGCGCTCGGGGCTGCCATCGGCATCCAGTTGCGCGGCGTTGAGCAGCACGTTGTTCCAGATCACCGAGGCGACCGGCGGGGTAGGCGAGGCGCCCGGCGCGGCGGCGAGGTCGAGGTTGAGTTCCCCTGGCATGCGGCCATTGGTCGATACGGCGCTGAGCGGGAAGGTGGCAGTCCACTCGCCGCGGCTGACCACATCGAAGGTGCCGAAGTTGCCGCCCAGGGCGCTCAGGCGCAGATGGCCGTGATCGTTGCGCAGCGCATCACCCACGTCCTTGACCTGCGCCTCGCGCGATACCAGCACATTGCGCCAGCTCGCGTCGAACACGCCGGCGGCCTTGGCGCCGGCATCGGCAGCCACGGCCACCAGGGCCTGGCGGCCCAGGCTGAGCAGTTGCAGTTGCTGGCTGGGCAGGGCGCCGGTGGCCAGGCTGGCCTTCTGCTTGCGCCATTGCGCCAGGGCGGCGAGGGCGGCCTGGTCGTCCTGCAGCTGTTGCGCCAAGGCGTCCAGGGCAGTGTTGAGCTGTGCCACCAGCGCGTTGTCGGCGACGGCCAGGTCGGCGCGGATCGCCGGGGCATCGAGCAGCAGCAGGGCACCCAGCTCGGCCGGGCTGGCCAGGGTGTGGCTGGCCTGGCCGGTCAGGGCGGCGAAGGCCGGGACTCTAGCCAGGGCCGCCGGCACCTCGATGCCGGTCAGCGACACGCTGTCGCCGACTTGCGGCAAGGCACGTACCTGGGCGCGGCGGGCGCTGCGCTCCAAGGCCACGCCCAGGCGCCAGGCGCTGTCGAAGCTGTTGCGTTCGAGCGCACCGCCCGCGACCAGAATCACCGGCTCACCCGGCAGGCTGCTCCAGGCTTCGGCCAGGCTGCCCAGGGCCGACATCGAGTAGCGGTAGCTCAGGCGCGTCTGTGGCGACAGGGTCAGCACGTTGGCGGTGGCCCGTGGCGGGGCGCAGAAGTCCTCCGAAACCGGCGAGCTCCAGTCCAGGCTGAAACTGACGAAGCCACTGGCGTGCTTGCCGCTGTCCACTGCCAGGGTCCGGCTCAGGTCGCCTTCGGCGCGGTTGACGCGCTCGGCCACGCGGGGCTGGCCATCGACGGCCAGGCGCAGGGTGGCAGGCTGTTCTTCACCTTTGATGAACTGGCCCTTGAGCTCGATCTGCGCATCGCTGATCGCCACGCCCTTTGGCACCGGCAGGAAGAACGCCTGGCGGTTGTCGGCCTGGTCGAGCACCACTGGGTTGGTGATGCCCAGGTCCTTGAGCGAAACGCTGCGTGACACCCAGTCCTGGGCCATCAGCGCTTGCAGGGCATCGCTGGCAGGGGTGGCATGGGCAAGGAGCGGGGAGGTAAGGGCAGTGCCCAGAACGGCGAACTGCAAGCGGCGAGTCGTGTGGCTCAACGATCTAGTCCTTGAAGGTTCAGTGGCGTTGGCAGCGCTCAGCGGGCGTGCAAACGTGTGCGCCGACAGGCGTTTTAAGGCGCAGGTCTTCGCGTGGGTATACGGGTAATCAGTGACGAGGGGGGAAGCGAACGCTGTCAAACGGTCGTTCGAGCGCGATGCCACTTCGTCAAGACATCGGATGCGTACTCTCTAATATCAAAGTGCCTATGTCAATATTTTGATGCTTTTTTGTAAGAAAATTCGACCGACGACGTCAGATGAAATGACGTCGCCGTTTTATTGACGCTTGTGTGCCGTTCAGCGCACCTGGAAGGGCGTGAACGGGCGGCCCAGCAGGGCATTGACGATGCGCTCGCTGGCGTTGCCGTCGCCATAAGGGTTGACGCTGCGCGCCACCTGGGCATAGAGCGCGTGATCATCCAGCATGGCCTGCACCGCCTGGACGATCCGAGCGCTGTCGGTGCCCACCAGCTTGACCGTACCGGCGGCCACGGCTTCCGGGCGCTCGGTGGTGTTGCGCATCACCAGCACCGGCTTGCCCAGGTGCGGGGCTTCTTCCTGCACGCCGCCGGAGTCGGTCAGCACCAGGTGGGCGCGTTGCATGAACCAGACGAATTCCAGGTAGTCCAGCGGGTCGATCAGCTGCACGTTGGGGTTGTCGCCCAGCACGCTCATGACCACATCGCGCACCTGCGGGTTGAGGTGCACCGGATAGACGATCTGTACATCGTCGCGCTTGGCCAGTTCGCCCAGGGCCTGGCAGATCTGGCGGAAGCCCTCGCCGAAGTTCTCCCGGCGGTGGCCGGTGACCAGTATCAGCCGGCGGCTGGCGTCGAGCCATGGGTAGCGGCTGGCGAAGCCTTCGCCGATCTCGGGTTCGCGGTCGAGCTTCTGCAGGATCAGGTCCAGGGCATCGATCACGGTGTTGCCGGTGATGTGGATCTGCCCTTGCAGGTTCTCCTGCAACAGGTTGTTGCGCGAGGTGACGGTGGGTGCGAACAGCCAGCGGGCCATCACGTCCACCACGCGGCGGTTCATTTCCTCGGGGAAGGGCTGGGCCAGGTCGCCGGTGCGCAGGCCGGCCTCGACATGGCCGATGGCGATGCCGCGGTGGAAGGCCGCCATGCTGCAGGCGGCGGCGGTAGTGGTGTCGCCATGCACCAGCACGCAATCAGGTTTGAGTTCGTCGAGCAGGGCGTCGATACGGGTCATCAGGCGGGCGAACAGGCCATTGAGGGTTTGCCCCGGGACCATCACATCGAGGTCGTGGTCCACCGGCACGGCAAACAACTGCAAGACCTGGTCGAGCATCTGCCGGTGCTGGCCGGTGCTGCAGACGATGCTTTCGATACCCTCGGTGCGGGCCAGGGCCCTGACCAATGGCGCCATCTTGATGGCTTCTGGGCGGGTGCCGAACAACGTCAGAACTTTCATCACGCACGACTCCACTATCAAACGAACGGTTGAATGGCGCGGATGATACCGGATTGATATTGCAGTGCATTGATCTGATGCCAGAAGACGCAATTTATCCTGCGCCCTGTCGCCGTTTGCGACTTGCCGGTGCCGTACTAGGCTGCTGGATACCCGTGGTGGGCGTTGCCCCGCCACCGACCAGGAGGTGGCCCATGTTGCCTTTGCCTAACGAGCTCAAGCTGTCCCGGGCTTTGCTCGACGTGCTGATACGCGCAGGCCTGGTGGCTGCGCTGGTGGTCACCTGCTTTGCGGTGTTCCGCCCGTTCCTGAGCCTGATGCTGTGGGCGGTGATCCTGGCCATCACTTTCTACCCACTGCATGGGCGCTTGCGCGCCAGGCTGGGCTTGAAAAGCGGGCATGCGGCCAGCCTGATCATCCTGGTCACGCTGCTGATCCTGATGGTGCCGATCTACCTGCTGGGCGATTCCATCGCCGCGTCGGTGCACGCGGCGATGGAGCTGTTCAAGAGCGGGGCCTGGCATGTACCGCAGGCCAACCCGGTGGTGGCCACCTGGCCGCTGGTGGGGCCGCCGCTGTATGGCTTCTGGCAACAGGCGGCCACCGATGCCACCAGCCTGATCCAGAGCGTCACCCCGCACCTCAAGGGCATCGGCATGGTGGTGCTGGGCAAGCTGGCCGGGGTCGGCACCGGCTTTTTGCTGTTCATCGGCGCGCTGATCCTGTCGGGCGTGGTCATGGCCTTCGGTGATAACGGCGAGCGCAGTGCGGTGCAGATCGCCACGCGCATCTCTGGCGCCGAACGCGGCCCGCTGATCGCCGAGCTGTGCACCGCGACCATTCGCGCGGTGGCCCAGGGCGTGGTCGGCATTGCCTTCATCCAGATGCTGCTGGTGGGGCTCGGTTTCGTGCTGATGGGCATCCCCGGCGCCGGCCTGCTGGCCATTCTGGTGCTGCTGCTGGGCATCATGCAGTTGCCGGTGTTGCTGATCACGCTGCCGGTGGTGGCCTTTGTGTTCTTTACCGAGGGCGCCAGCGTCGGCGCCGTGGTGTTTGCCGTGTACAGCGTGCTGGCCGGCATGGTCGACAACGTGCTCAAGCCCCTGCTGCTGGGGCGCGGGGTGGATGTGCCGATGCCGGTGGTGCTGATCGGTGCGCTGGGGGGCATGGTTGCCGAAGGCATCATCGGGTTGTTCATCGGCCCGGTGATCCTGGCCATCGGCTACATGCTGTTCTGGCAGTGGGTGGAGCAAGGCCCGGCGCCAGATCCGGATAATGGATGATCAAGCGGAGGGGCCCATGCTCAAGCGAATCGTCGCAGGCGTGTTTCTGCTGGCTGTGATGTTGATCAGCCTGGGCAGCCAGGCCGTCGAGCAAGACGTCGTCGCGACGGCCGAGCCTGCCGAACTCAAGGTGGCCAACCGCAGCATCATGGTGTTCCACGCCACCTTGCTGGGCGAAGCACCTGCGGCCCGGGCCCGGCGCGCCGAGGCGGTCATCAACGAGCGGCTGGATGAAGGCGAGGCCGGCACGGTCAGCGTGGACGCCATTCAGGACAGCTTCCTGGTGCTGCTCGGTGATCGCCGGGCTTTCATTGTTTCGCCCAAGGACATGGTCGGTAGCGACCTCAATGTCCGCCAGGGTGCCGAGGCGGCGGCGCAACGCCTGCGTCAGGTGGTCGACGAGGCGCAACAGGCGCGCAGCCCGCGCTTCCTGCTCATGGCCGCCGGGCTGAGCGCCGCCGCCACGCTGGTCTACATCCTGCTGGTCAAACTCTGTGCGTGGCTGCACCACAAGGCCCTGTCCTGGCTGCCGCAACGGGTGCGCAAGCACGCCAGCGCCTTGCGCATCGGCCACACGCAACTGGTCGATTCCAGCAACCTGTACCCGCTGCTGCGGCGCCTGCTGGCGCTGCTGCGCTGGACCCTGGTGCTGCTGCTGACCTACGAATGGCTGAGCTTCGTGCTGCAGCGCTTCCCCTATACCCGGCCCTGGGGTGAAAGCCTCAACCTTTACCTGCTGGGGCTCTTGCGCCATGTGCTCACGGGGATTGTCGATGCCATCCCGGGCCTGTTGATCGCCTTGCTGATCTTCTTCATCGCCCGTGGCATCAGCGCCTTCAGCAAGCGCCTGCTCGAGCGCCTGGCGCGGCCGGGCTCGATCAGCTGGCTGACCCAGGAAACCCTGCAACCCACCACGCGGCTGACTTCGCTGGCGATCTGGCTGTTCGCCCTGGCCATGGCCTACCCGTACCTGCCGGGCGCCGACACCGAAGCGTTCAAGGGCTTGTCGGTGCTGATCGGCCTGATGATCTCGCTGGGCGCCACCAGTGTGGTCGGCCAGGCCGCCGCCGGGCTGATCCTCACCTATACCCGCACCCTGCGTCCCGGCGAGTACGTGCGCATTGGCGAGCACGAGGGCACGGTGACCGAGCTGGGCATGTTCACCACCACCATCCGCACCGGGCTGGGCGAGGTGCTGACGCTGCCCAACTCGATGATTACCGGCGCGGTGACCAAGAACTACTCGCGGGTGGTGCAGGGCCAGGGCTATGTGGTCGATACCACGGTCACCATCGGCTACGACACGCCCTGGCGCCAGGTCGAGGCGATGCTGCTGGAGGCCGCGCGGCGCACCGACGGGGTGCTCGACACACCCCGCCCGCAAGTGTTCCAGACCGCCTTGTCGGACTTCTACCCCGAATACCGCCTGGTGGCCCAGGCCGTGCCCAGTGAGCCACGACCGCGGGCCGAGCTGCTGACGCTGTTGCACGCCAATATCCAGGATGTGTTCAACGAGTACGGCGTGCAGATCATGTCGCCGCACTACCTGGGGGACCCCGCGCAGGACAAGGTGGTGCCCAAGGAGCAGTGGTACAGCGCCCCTGCGGTTGAGCCTAAGGACACGCAGCGATGATCGACTTCTTGCTTGCGGCACTGCGCTCGAGCCCGGAAATCGCAGTGTTTCTCGCCATCGCCCTGGGCATGTTGCTGGGCCGCGTGCGGCTGGGCAGCTTCCACCTGGGCTCTGTGGCCGGGGCGCTGCTGATGGGCCTGCTGATCGGCCAGATCGGCCTGGAGGTGCCGCAGGCCCTGAAATCGGTGTTCTTCGTGCTGTTCATCTACGCGGTCGGTTTCAAGAGCGGGCCGGAGTTCTTCGGCAGCCTCAACGCCGGCACCTTCAAGCTGGTGCTATTTTCGGCGGTGCTGTGCCTGGTGGCGCTGGGCAGCATCCTGCTGATGAACCTGGTGTTCCACTTCGACGCCGGCTTCACGGCGGGCCTTGGCGCCGGCGCGCTCACCGACACGGCGATCATGGGTACGGCCAGCAGTGCCATCGCCCACCTGCCACTGGCCGATGCGGACAAGGCGCAGCTCAACAGCCACATGGCCATCGCCTACGCCATCACCTACCTGTTCGGCACCGTTGGCCTGATCGTGTTCGTCGGCACCATCGCCCCCTGGCTGCTGCGGGTCGATCTGCGCGAGGCGGCCCGGGCGCTGGAGGCAGAGCTGGGGATCGACAACCAGGACGAGGTGCTGAGCATTCCCTACACACGCATCGTGGTCCGCGCCCATCGCCTGCAGGCCGCGGAGCTGGCCGGCGCGAGCATTGCCGCGATCGAACGCCTGCACCCCTCGTTGAGCGTGGAGCGGGTGGTGCGCGGCGATCAGGTGCTCGAACGCGATCCCGCCCTGGTGCTGCAGGCTGGCGACATCCTCGGTATCTATGCCCTGCGCGAAGCGGTCGGGGGCCTGGCGGCGATGGTCGGGCCGGAGGTCGACGACCCGCGGCCACTTTCATTCCCGACCCGTTCGGCCGATATCGTCCTCACCGCCCGGGCCTTTCATGGCAAGACCGTGCGCCAGATCCGCCAGCAACTGGCCGGGGCAGGGCGCATGGGCTGCTTCATCGACAGCGTCAGCCGCCAGGGCCTGGAGCTGCCGCTGCTGGCCAATACCGTGCTGCGGCGCGGCGACGTGATTGCCCTGACCGGGCGCACGGCCAGTATCGAGGCGTTGGCGGGCGCATTGGGGCGCATACGCGAGCGCACACACAAGTCGGACATCGCCGTGCACAGCCTGGGCATGGTCGGCGGCGCGCTGCTGGGTATGCTTTCGACCCACATCGGCATGATCCCGGTGGAGCTGGGCGTCGGTGGCGGGGTGCTGCTGATGGGCCTGCTGATCGGCTGGTACAACTCGCGCCACCCCGACATCGGCGGCATGCCCCCGGCGGCGCAATGGGCGTTTTCCGAGTTCGGCCTGACCGCGTTTGGCGCGGTGGTGGGCTTGCTGGCGGGGCCGGCGGCCTTGGAGGCCATGCGCGAGCAGGGCTTGGCGCTGCTGGTGTCGGGCATGCTGGTGACCCTGCTGCCGCCGCTGGTGGCCCTGTATTTCGGGCGCTACGTGCTGCGCCTGCACCCGCTGATCCTGCTCGGCGCGCTGGCCGGCGCACAGACCGAGGCGGCCTCGATGAACAAGGTCATCGAGATGTCCGGCAGCCATACGCCGGTGATCGGCTTCACGGTCTGCTACGCGATCTCCAACGTGCTGCTGGCGGTATGCGGGCCGATTATCGTGGCGTTCGCCAGCTGAGCCTTTATCACCCGATACGACAGCACGCTCAGAAACGCCAGGTAGCGCCACCGCCGACGATGTGCAGGGCGGCGTTGCGGTAGCTGCCGGAGAGGCTGTCGCCCGAGCGGGCCTTGGTCTGCTCGACGTCCATGTCGCCCATCCAAATCAGGGTGTAGGCCAGGTGCAGGTCCAGGCCGTCGCGCAGCTGGTAGTTGACGCCGGTGGCCAGGCGCCAGGTGGCGCCCATGGGGTTGTCGACGGTGCGGTCGCTGTCGTCCACCGCCGAGCTGTCGTAGCCGACCCCGGCGCTCCAGCGCAGGCGCGGGGTAGCCTGGTACTGGGTGCCGAGGGAGGCGTGCCAGGTGTCCTTGTACTTACGGTCGACGCTACGGCTGACATTGCCGCCGGCATCGCTGTCCACCTCCACGCCGATATCACCAAATTCGCTCCAGTCCTGCCAGCCGAGGCTGGCCAACAGCTTCCATTGCGGGTCCAGGTCATGGGCGATGCTCAGCAGCACAGTCTGCGGCACGTTCATGTCCAGCTCCAGTTCACTCACGTCGAGGCGGCGCAAGGCGATATTGAGCAAGGGGTTGCTGACGTCGGTGACGTGGGGCTTGTCCTTGAATTCGAGCTTCACCTTGCTGGTGTAGGCCAGGCCCAGCTGGGTGGCGGGGGACAGGCGATAGTGCAGGCCAAGGTTCACGCCCACGCCCACGTCGGTGTCCTGGTACTCCAGCTGGCCGTCCGGCCGGTCGGCCAGGCCCAGCAGGTTGTTGTTGATGGCCATCTCGGTGCGGTAGTAGCCGTACAGGATGCGCGGGCCGATGCCCAGCGACAGGTCGTCGGTGAACTTGTAGGCGAGGGTGGGCTGGAACGACACGCCGATCACCGCCGCTTCCTGGGTGAAATAGCGGCCGGCCCAGTCATCGTCATAGTCCAGCGCCAGGCCGAAGTTGCCGTACATGCCGAAGCCAAGGGTGGCGCGCTCGTCGAGCTGGTGGCTGACGAACAGGCTGGCGCCGGGCAGGTACTGCAGCGCGTTGCCGCCTTCGTTGCCGTCGAACTGGTTGGCGCTGTCGCGGGAGAAGCGAATGTTGCCGAGGATGACCTGGGCATTGGCGCTGACCTGGGTGCCCTTGAGCTGGGTGATGGCGGCGGGGTTGCTCATCAGCACACTGGGGTCGCTGGCCAGTGCGGCGGCGCCGGCGTTGGCCAGGCCGTTGCCTTCCTGGCCGGCTTCGTAGATGAGGATGCCACCGGCCAGGGCGGTGCCGGTGGAGGCGGTGGTGCAGCACAAGGTGAGCAGGGGCAGTAACCGACGTCGTCTCATGGTCGTGGTCCTGACAGGGCTGGGGACGTTGTGGAGGGCACTGCCTGACGCCGTTGCGCCCGCCCTGACGTATCCAGCCTAGACGGCGTTGGTGCAATCCGCCGGTTTCATGGGGTCGGCGGTTTTGCTGTTACGCCGTGAAACCAGGCTCTTGAGGCTCTTCTTCTGGGGTGTCCTGCTGGACGTTGTGATAGACGGCTGCGGCGCAGAGGGCCGCCAACCCGACGCTGGCGACCACGATATCGCCCAGCAGGGTGCCGGCGACCAGGATCAGCAAACTGAGGCGGCAGAGCATCACCATGACAGCTCTCCATGGCAGTTGGGTTCGAATAGGGCCACCAACATAGCGTGCAACACGTTTTGATGCAGCGGGCATATCTGCAAACAATGTCTGCAAAACAGCATCCACCGCAGATATGGCGTTTATGCCCATATTGTTTAGCCGCGTCCGGCGATTCGCTTTAGTATCGGCGCAGTTGCGCCACCCCCCAATCAATCGTTATGTGAAGCATGAACCGACCGCTATTCGTTTCTCTGGATGGGCCCAAGGGCACCGGCAAAACCACACTGCTGGAGGCCATCACTCAAGCGCTCAGGGCCGACAACAACACGGTGATCCGCCTTTGCGAAAAGAAAAGCGATCCCTTCAGGGGGGAAACGATGGCCCTGGTCAACAGGCTCGTGCGGCATCCCAACCTGGAGCTGGAGTTGCAGGTTTGCGCGCGCCTGGCGGATAGCCGGGCCTGGATTTCGCAGCACGTGCTGCCCAAGCAGCCGCAAGGCAGCATCATCCTGATTGATCGCTGGTACCCGTCCGATGCCGCGTTTCGCCGGACTATTCCGTTCGCAGAAATTCTGCGGTTGAACATGGAACGCGACGTGCGCGTGCCGGATCTGCATGTTGGGGTGGTCACCAATCCAGACGTTTCATGGGCGAGGGCGGCGGCACGCACCCGGGGGCTGGGCAGTACGGTGATTCATAAGCTGGAAGAGCAGGTTGCCTGCACCCAGGCGTTCGAGCGGGCTGTGGCGGATAACGGCTGGGTGTTGTGTCGTAACGAAGGTGCGATCGAAGCGGCTACGGCGCAGGTGGTTGCTGAGATTCGTGGCGTACTGGGACGCCAGAATGTTACGTATCGTACGTAATTAATGCCCGAACATCCAGGCGCCTGTCTTGGGGTCGCATGTGGGCGACCAGGTGCATGGCGATACTGGTGCAGCGCCTGCGAGATCGAGCGCCGCCCGCGCGGCGCATCGCTGGCAAGCCAGCTCCCACAGTTTGTTTCGGGCCAATTATTCCTGTGCAAGTACCGGCGCCTGCCTTGGTGCATGCCTTGAGCCATGTAGGTCGGCGGCAACGCCCACGCTGAAACCGCGTCGTACCAACAAGGCGGACAGTGATGAACTTGCAGGAGTAACTGGCCCGAAACAGATAATGAAATGGCTACCCCCGCCTCACCCTGTGTCAGCCCCTAAGCTTTCACAGGGTGCCTATTCGGAGTGCACTTGGGAAAGTTAAGCTTCCATGTCCACGCGCAGAATGATCGGGGTCATGAGCTTTATCACCGCAAGTTCAACCGTGAAACGCTCATGCGCCACCTTGCCAATCTTGCGCCGTGCACGGTGGCGATGGAGGCCTGCGGCGGCTCTCATTTCATGGCCCGAGAGCTCACGAGGCTGGGCCATACGCCCAAGCTCATTCCTGCCCAGTTCGTTCGCCCTTACGTGAAGAGCAACAAGAACGACTTCGCCGATGCTGCCGCAATCGGCGAGGCGGCAACTCGTGACCAAATGCGCTTCGTGCAGCCCAAAACGGAAGCCCAGCAGGCGTTGGCGATGCTCAACTCATTGCGTGACAGCTTCATCAGGGACCGTACCGCAACCATGAACCGCATCCACGCGTATTTGCTGGAGGTTGGGATCAGTTTGCCGCCCAGCTTCAAAGCGGTCCGTGAACTCCCCATCGTGCTGGACGACAGCACGTTCTCACCGCTGATCAAAAAGCTGCTGCTGGACCTGCACACCCACTTCAGCTACCTCGACGATCGGGTCAAGGCGCTGGACAAGGAAGTACATGGCCAGGCCGCTAGCGATGATCTCGCTTCTCGTTTGATGTCGATACCTTGTATTGGCCCGATCACCGCTACCGCCCTGGCTGCGGAACTGGGGGACGGCAAGCAGTTCCGCTGTGGGCGAGATTACTCAGCCTCCATAGGTCTGGTTCCCAGGCAACATACGACGGGTGGTAAGCCTTGCCTGGGGCGAATCAGCAAGCGCGGAGATGGCAACCAGCGACGACTGCTGATCCAGTGCGCGAGGGTCTATTTGATGGGGCTGGAGCGTCAAACCGGCAAGCTGGCGGACTGGGTGCGTGGCTTGCTACGTGCTCACCACCCTAACCTGGTGGTGTGCGCTGTCGCCAATAAACTAGCCCGCATCGCTTGGGCCATCACCGCACATCACAGCGAATTTGATGCAGGGGCAAGCGCGATGAACGCTTGACCCTGCGGACACACGAGTTGTAACCACCTGGTTTTGCGATGCTGCACACAGATGACGTGAACGGTACACCGGCCTGGCGATCAACCTGAGCTCCCACTCGGCTTCAGAAGCCGAACAAATATTAAGGCTCGTCGGGCGCGACTTTCATCGAGGCGCGGGACTGACCTCCCACACGACGCCGTATAGATTGACGCAAACCAAACTCACGCACATCTCGCTACAGTATTGCAGAAATGGGGGTAACCATAGATGTGGGAGCTGCGGTTCGCCGCTGCGACTTGCCAGCGATGCGCCGCGCGGGCGGCGCTCGATCTCACAGGCGCAGAAGATCTTACGACAACCACTTTGTAGTCATCGTATCTCTATGCAGGAGGCAGGAAAAAAAGATCGCGGAGACAGGCACAAGCCCGCCGCCCGCTTCCACGGGAAGTGTTCTGGGACCAGCAGAGGGTGACCGTAGGAAACGGGGGCGACCTTGCGCCGCCCCGCGATCAAAGCTAACGAAGCTTTGCTGGATCAGGCTGCCTGATGGCGCTTGACCTGTGACTTGCGGACCTGGGCGCGGCACGCGTCGCCGAAGGCCTGGAACATCTTGATCGAGTCAGGGTTCTTAGCCGCCTGCCACTCAGGGTGCCACTGCACCGCGAACAGGAAGGGCGAAATGCTCGGTGCGTGGATCGCCTCGACCAGGCCGTCTTCGGCATGGGCAATCGGCTCGATACCGGCGCCCAGTTTGCGCAGGCCCTGGCCGTGCAGCGAGTTGACGCGGATCTCGTCGGTACCCAGGGTGTCGTGCAGCCAGCTGCCCGGCTTGATCTTCACCCCATGCACCGGGGCGTATTGCACTTCGACCGGATCTTCCGGGTTTTCCCGGTGGTCGTTGAAGCCAGGCTCGGCGTAGACCTTCTGGTAGATGTCGCCGCCCAGGGCCACGTTGATTTCCTGCATGCCACGGCAGATGCCGAAGATCGGCAGGCCACGCTTGATAGCCGCCTTGACCAGCGGGATGTCGAACAGGTCGCGGTTCTGGTCCTGGCCCTTGCCGGGGGTCTGGTTCTCCTGGCCGTACAGGGCCGGGTCGATGTTGCTGCCGGCACCGGTCAGGTAGACGCCGTCGGCCATGTCCAGGTACGTCTCTAGGTCGTCGCTGCCGCAGCAGGTGGGGACCAGTACCGGGACGCAACCGGAGAACTCGACCAGCGGGGTGATGTATTTGTGGGTCATGACCTGATAGTCATGGCCTTTGCGCTCTTGGCTGCCCATGGTCATCAGGACGACGGGTTTGCGCAGGGAAGGTTGCTTGTTGCCAATGTTGCTGTTGGACATATGTCACCTTGGGACAGGTCTTGCCTGTCGTTGTTGTGCAGGCGCACGGCCGGGGCCATGGGTGCAGCCTGGAGCCTCGAGCACTGCCGGCTCGCCTCAGGGGCGATGCCGGTCGGGGCATGACTGATAGCTTGCCAGAGCCGTTCGATATGTCAAACGAGTGGCAGGGCGCCGAGGCGCCGTTTTTCGGGGGCTTGAAGGTCTCGGAGCCTTGGGTGACAAGGGTTTGGCGGGGGTTTTGGTCAATAATATTTAACGACGCAGTTGGCTCTTTGCGTGGCTGCAATGATTATTCACTTTGCGTGGCGCGGCGGTAGGCGTTGGGCGTATGGCCGCTCAATCGCTTGAAGAAGCGGGCGAAGTAGGTGGGGTCGCTGAAACCCAGGCTGTCGGACAGCTGGCCGATGCTCATGCGCGTGTACGACAGGTTGCGCCGGGCTTCGAGCAGCAGGCGCTGGTGCACCACCTGCAGTGCGGTCTGGTTGGCCAGGGCGCGACACAGCTGATTGAGCTGCAGGCTGCTGATGCCCAAACGCGCGGCATAGGTTTCCACGGCCAGGTGCTCGCGGTAGTGCGCCTCCACCAGGCGTAGATAGCGGCCAAGCAATTGTTGCTCGCGCTCGCCACGGGTGCGCGGGGCACGGTCCTGCTGCTGGCGGCTGATCCACACCATCAGCGCGGTGACCAATGCTTGCAGCATCGCCGCCCGTGCCGGGGCGTTGTCCTGGTATTCCTGTTGCAGCGTGTCGATCAACGTGTGCAGGCGCAGGCGGTCCTGGCCCAACGGATAGCAGCCGGGCGCGGCCAGTACGCTCAATGGCGCGCCCAGGCGTTGCTCGAGGTCGGCCACCAGCGCCGTGCCGAAGGTCAGCACATGGCCCTGGATATCGGCACTGAAACGAAAGCCATGCACGGTCAGCGGCGGTACCACCTGGATCGCCGCCTGGCGGATCACGCTGCGCTCGCCCTCGATCTGCACCTGCGCCTCGCCGCGCTGCACGTACAGCAGCTGGAACAGCTCGGCGTGGCGGTGCGCCTTGATCTCCCAGTGGTGCAGGCGACTGCGTGCCGGGATCGACTCGCAGTGCAGCAGGTCGGTGTCGGGCCAGGCGTGGTTTTCGCCGTAGAGCTGGAACAGCGGAACGCCGGAAAGAGGGCTGGGCATGGTCTTGTCCGTTAATCGAACGATTTTTGTAAAAGTGCAGGTTTTATAGCGGATAACACACTTTTTCGGCCTGAAACGCTCGTAAAAATGCAGAGGAGAACCGTAACAGCACAAAGAGACAACAACAATGAAGACTCAGGTTGCAATCATCGGCGCAGGCCCGTCCGGCCTGCTGCTGGGCCAATTGCTGCACAAGGCCGGCATCGACACGCTGATCGTCGAGCGCCAGACCCCCGACTACGTACTTGGGCGCATTCGCGCCGGGGTGCTCGAACAGGGCACCGTCGATCTGCTGCGCGAGGCCGGGGTCGGCGAGCGCATGGACCGTGAAGGGCTGGTCCACGAAGGCGTCGAGCTGCTGGTCGGTGGCCGCCGCCAGCGCCTGGACCTCAAGGCGCTGACCGGTGGCAAGACAGTAATGGTCTACGGCCAGACCGAGGTCACCCGTGACCTGATGCAGGCCCGCGAGCAGAGCGGGGCGCCGATCATCTATTCAGCCAGCAAGGTGCAGCCCCATGACATCGACGGCGCGCGGCCCTACCTGACGTTCGAGAAGGATGGCCAACTGCAGCGCGTCGACTGCGACTACATCGCCGGGTGCGACGGCTTCCACGGCGTCGCCCGGCAAAGCATTCCCGAAGGTGTGCTCAAAACCTACGAACGGGTCTACCCGTTCGGCTGGTTGGGGCTGTTGGCCGATACGCCGCCGGTGAACCACGAGCTGATCTACGCCCACCACGAGCGCGGTTTCGTGCTCTGCAGCCAGCGTTCGCAGACCCGCAGCCGCTACTACCTGCAGGTGCCGCTGCAGGAGCGGGTCGAGGATTGGTCGGATGCGCGCTTCTGGGGCGAGCTCAAGGCGCGCTTGCCGCAAGAGGTGGCCGAGCACCTGGTGACGGGCCCGGCCCTGGAAAAGAGCATCGCGCCGCTGCGCAGCCTGGTGGTCGAGCCCATGCAGCATGGCCGTTTGTTCCTGGTCGGTGATGCCGCGCATATCGTCCCGCCCACGGGTGCCAAAGGCCTCAACCTGGCGGCCTCGGACGTGAACTACCTGTACCGGATCCTGCTCAAGGTGTACCGCGAAGGCCGTACCGACCTGCTGGCCCAGTATTCACCCATGGCCTTGCGCCGGGTGTGGAAGGGCGAGCGTTTCAGTTGGTTCATGACCCAGTTACTGCATGATTTCGGTGAGCATCAGGATGACTGGGACCGTAAGATGCAGGAGGCTGACCGTGAGTATTTCCTCAGCTCCGAGGCGGGGTTGGTGAATATTGCCGAGAACTATGTGGGGTTGCCGTTCGAGGTAGTGGAGTAACGGGCCGGATCAGCGCTGCTCCAATGGCTTGAAGTCGACGCGGCCGCTCCTACAGCTTCCGTGCAGTACATGTGGGAGCCGGCTTGCCGGCGATTGGGCCTACAGCGAATCAACGCGCCAGCAGCACCTCCATTTCCCTATACCCCCGCTGGCGCGCATGCTCCAGCGCCGTCACCCCGTCCTTGTCGGCAATCGCCGGGTCGGCCCCGGCCGCCAGCAGCCGGCGCACGATCTCCACATGGCGCGGCCCACCATCGCCGAGGATCACCGCCTCCAGCAGCGCGGTCCAGTGCAGGCGGTTGAGGTGGTTCACGTCGACCCCGGCATCGATCAGCAACTGCACGGTCTGCACATGGCCGCGCTCGGCCGCCGGGATCAGCGCGGTGCCGCCATAGCGGTTGGTACTTTTCAGGTCGGCGCCATGGGCGAGGGTAAGGCGCAGTATTTCGTCGAGGCCGCGGGCTCCGGCATACAGGTAGGGGCTGTCGTGGATGTTGTCCTTGGCATTGACGTCGGCACCCGCCTCGATCAGTACCTGCGCAGCGGCGACCTGGTTGGCGTGGGTGGCCACCAGCAGTGCGGTCTGGCCTTGGTCGTCACGGGCGTCGAGGGTGGCGCCCTGGGCGAGCGCCTGGCGGATGGCGGGCAGGTCGCCAAGGCGGGCGGCATCGAACAGGCGGTTATTCATGGGCAGGCTCTCGGCGTGAGCGGCAAGGCTGGTGAGCAGGGCCAGCAGCAGGGTGGCAATCGGCAGGCGCATGGTCTGGGGTTCCTGGCAGGGCGAGCGCTCATCCTAGGTAACTGCGCGCGGCGCCAGAAGTGATTTTTCTGGATGCCAGTCAGTGGATTTGCGCATGGTTGCCGGGCGTGGAGGGGCGTGATAGAAGTCAGGCTTGTCATTCAGAAGTCGAATACCAAGATGTCCATCAGCGTTAAATCGAATAGAGCCCTGTTCGACCTCGACCTGCTGCGCGCCATTGTCGTGGTGGCCGATTGCGGCAGTTTCACCACCGCGGCGGCACGCCTGCATTCCACTCAATCGACCATCAGCCAGAAGGTCCGCCGCCTCGAAGAGATGGTCGGCCACCGCCTGCTGGTGCGCGGTAACCGCGACGTGCTGCCTACCGATGCCGGCCAGACCCTGCTGGGTTATGCCCGGCACATGTTGGCGCTGAACGACCAGATGCTCGAAGCGCTGGCCGGGGCCATGGTCGGCATGACCGTGCGCCTGGGCGTGCCGGAGGACTTCGTTGGCGGGCGCACCACCAATGCACTGTCGGCCTTCAGCCGGCGCCACCCGCAGGTCAAGCTGGAGGTCACCAGCGGGCTGTGCCGCGACCTCAGCCAGGCCTACGACAACGGCGAGCTCGACCTGGTGCTGCTCAAGCAGCGGCGCAACAGCCGCGAAGGGGTGGCCTGCTGGCCGGAGCGCCTGCAATGGATCGACAGCGCGCGGATGCCGGCCTTCGAACTCGACCCGGTGCCGCTGGTGACCTTCCCGCCGCGGGGCCTGTACCGCGACGACATGATCAGCGCCATCGAGGGCATGGGCCGGCGCTGGCGCATCAGCTTCACCAGCTCCAGCCTCAGCGGCATCCAGGCGGCAGTGGCAGATGGCATGGGCATCAGCCTGCTGCCACCGCGGGCAGCGACCCGCGAGCACCGGGTGCTGGGGGGCGAGCAGGGGCTGCCGGAGGTGGACAGCTACGAGATCGTGATCGTGCACCGGCCCACGGCCGATGTGATGGTCAAGGCGTTGGCCGAGGTGCTCACCGAGCTGCTGGCGGTGCAGGCGATCTGAAGGGGATGTTCAGCTGTTCCACTGCGGGGCGAAGTCCGGGCTGACCAGGCGCCGGTCCTTCGCCAGCGCGGCGATGCGTGCGCGGTCCTCATCATCCAGTCGCAGGTCCAGCGCCGCCAGGTTGGCCAGTTGGTTTTCACGGCTGCTGGCTTTCGGGATCACTGCCACGCCGGATTGCTCAAGCAACCAGGCCAAGGCCACTTGGCTGGGCAGCACGCCGTGTTTGTCGCCGATGGTGCGGATGGCCGGTTGTTCGGCAGCCTGGCCACGTGCCAGCGGGGTGTAGGCGGTGAAGGCCAGGCCATGCTGGCGAGCGAACTCGAGCAGCGGCGTCTGGTCGAGCAGCACGTGGTACTCGACCTGGATCGCCGACAGCGGGGCATCCAGTTGTTCGATCACCTGACGCAGCAGCCCGAGGGGGAAATTGGCCACGCCGATGCAGCGCGCCTTGCCTTCGTCGCGCAGCGCCACCAAGGTCTCGATGCTGCGCGCCAGGTCCCAGTCCTTGCCCGGCCAGTGGATATGGAACAGGTCGACCTGCTCGGTGCCCAGGGCGCGGAGGCTGTCTTCCAGGGACTGGCGCATGGCCTGGGGGGCGAGGCGGTCCCACCAGACCTTGGTGGTCAGGTGAATGGCCTCGCGCGGTACGCTGCTGTCACGCAGGGCCTGGCCGACGGCGGCTTCGTTGTTGTAGGCCGTGGCGGTGTCGATATGCCGGTAGCCCAGCTCCAGCGCCTGGTGCACGGCGCGGGTGCACTCGGCGCCGGTCATTGGCCAGGTGCCCAGGCCGATGGCAGGCATGTCGAGGCCGTGGCGAGTGGTGAGCCTGTGCATGGCGGTACTCCTTGTACTGAGGGAAAAAGGTGAACGGCCATGATCGGCCATCGGCGAATGGCTGCCAGTGGGCGCAGGGGGAAAGTGGTCGATCAGCGAACGAAATGTACCGGGCAGTACAGAAGCCTGGGCCCAGGCAATGTTCATCGCCCGGGATCTCTTCTAGAATCCGCGGATGCCCGGGCGCAAGGCCGGGGCCACCGCTCGAGAGCCCCATGAGTTCCAGTACGCCGCTGTCCGGAGTCAACCAGCCGCTGCGCGGTATCACCCTGGTGGTGGTGGCCACCTTCCTGTTCGCCGGCCACGACGCGTTGTCGAAATTCCTTGGCGGCATCTACCCGATCATCATGGTGGTGTGGGCTCGTTACCTGGTGCACACCTTGCTGATGGCCGGGATCTTCCTGCCCAAGGCCGGTATGGCGGTGCTGCGTACCCGGCGGCCGTTGTTGCAGACCCTGCGCGCCTTGAGCCTGCTCAGCACCAGCCTGTTGTTCACTGCGGGTTTGCAGTATTTGCCGTTGGCCGAGGCGACGTCGGTCAACTTCCTGGCCCCGGTGCTGGTGACCGCGTTGTCGGTGCCGCTGCTCAAGGAGCGGGTCACGGCGGGCCAGTGGGCGGCGGTGGTGATGGGGTTTGTCGGGGTGCTGGTGGTGGTGCATCCGGGCGGGGCGATGTTTACCCCGGCGATCCTGTTTCCGCTGGGGTCGGCGCTGGGGTTCTGTTCGTATCAGTTGCTGACGCGGGTGCTGGCGGCCCATGACAGCCCGACCACCAGCAACTTCTATGCGGGGTTGTGCAATACCTTGGTGCTGAGTGCGTTGGTGCCGTTTTTCTGGCAGGTGCCGCAGTGGCAGCATGCGTTGTTGATGCTGGCGCTGGGGGGGTGTGGGATGACGGCACATCTGCTGCTGACGCAGGCGTTCAGGTATGCGGCGCCGGCGCTGTTGGCGCCGTTCAGTTATTGCCAGATTGTGTTTGCGGGGTTGTTGGGGGTGGTGATTTTTGGGCAGGTGCCGGATGGGATGAGTTTGGTGGGGATTTCGGTGATTTGTTTGAGTGGGTTGGGGGCGGCTTGGATGCAGCGGCGCAAGTAGGGGGTGGGGTTTGGAGGTTATTGCAGTTATTGCTTAGCTGTTCAAGTTCCAAGTTCCAAGTTCCAGGTTCCTTGGGTCTTGTTGTTCGTTGGTTTTGATAGTTGTATGCGCATTCATTTATGATGTCGACGCGTAGTCACCTTTCCGCCCTTACGGCGGGTTACTTTGGTCNTTGGSYMTTGTTGTTCGTTGGTTTTGATAGTTGTATGCGCATTCATTTATGATGTCGACGCGTAGTCACCTTTCCGCCCTTACGGCGGGTTACTTTGGTCTTGGCCAAAGTAACCAA